>JBBDUV010000052.1:0-37572 GCA_040903745.1 Bacteroidales bacterium
CAACAATAATTGAGCTGACGCTGGTGCCGTGGGAACTGGCATTATACACGTCTTTTTCTCTTTCAATATAATTGCGTGTGGCGAGGATCTGGCCATTTGATACTGGCGTTAAAAAAGCCGGTAATGTTGTGAGCTTCGTAAACCCGGCATCCAGCACTGCCAAAATTACACCACCTCCGGCAAACCCTTTCTCATGGAGGAAATCCAGGTTAATTTGCCTGATCTGATCCGCCGAATTGCCGTACTGGTAAGCAGATGGTGACGGCCAAGGTGGTTCAAATCGCCGGCCAGTTGGCTTAACGGGGGAATAGCGTTCCGCAGGTGCGGTCAGCCACCGGACGGTATCGATAAACGACAACGTGTGCAGGGTGTCGATCAGTTGGCTGTCGGAACCTGTTACCAAAACGCCATTGAGCCATTTGGAGGTATGTCTGATTTCCAGTCCGAGCGCTGCAAGGCTGTCGACATAACTTTTCGTAACGGGAAGATCGCTCTGGTCAACCGGCAGGGACTGCCAGGCGCGACGGTTAATAGATCGTTGTGACAGGAACTCATGGGGCTGGTTCAATGAATAACCATTGTTCAGCTTATCGGTAAAATAGAACCAATAGGTGTTTTCCGCAACCCTTTGCGCGTAGACCGGAATTGCCGCAGTAATGACCAATAGTATTACAAATGATCTGATCATGATGCATCTTCTATCTTAAACCTGAGTCAGGGTCGGGAATATTGCCTTCATTTTCTTCGATGGTCTTTATAAACCTTTCGTAGCTTTTTTCGAGCTCATCGGGATTAAGTACCTCGCCTTTATCATACTTGATTACCGAGACGAGCTCTCCCTTTTCGGAAAAATAGCTCCAGTTGCCATCTTTCAGGTCATTGTGGTATTTGCCGGATATACTAATCTTCCCACCCGGGTAGTAGGAGAAGTAGTCTCCATGCAGCATTCCGATCGTATAGCTAGCAACTGTCATGGTATCGCTGTTTTCAAAAAACTTTATCCAGGGACCCTCTTTTTTGCCGGAGCGGTAATGCAGCCTTTGGGAGAGATTGCCGGATGGATAGTAGTATTCTACCGGCCCGTCAAGCCTGCCCATCTCGTAATTCTCCACCATACGTATGTTTCCGTCAGAACCCAAATAGATCCAGGTTGAATCTTTTTTCTGTGATTCATAGATACCTTTGGCAATGACAAGGCCATTTTTTGAGTACATCTCTGCAAAACACCTGTCGCTTTCAGAATAAAAATTCATGATAGTGGACAAATTGCCTTCTTCATCGTATCTTTTCATCAGACCCACCGGTCGGCCTGATGCAAATTCGCCTTTATACCACAGTGTGCCATCGGGATAAACCCCCTTCCACGGTCCTGTGCGATCTCCATTTTCGTCGAAAGCATTTTGACCACTTGCAGTCAAAGAGAAGATAATCAGTATGAAAACTGTAATATATCTGTACATAGTTTACATTGCATTATGATCGATACATCGGTGCATGCGTATCTCATATTTTATCTAACGTGCTACCAGCTTCAATGTTATTGATAAAGGTAGTAAAAGTTGTAAAAAAAAAGCCGGTTCAAACGAGCCGGCCTTTTTTTTAATCATCAGGTGAACTCTTATTTCACCTCCTCAAAGTCAACATCGGTTACTTCACCATCGTCGTCTTTCTTGTCATCTTTTCCTGCAGGTTCATCCTGGGGTGGTTGCTCACCTCCCTGCTGACCCGCATTGTACATGTCCTGCGAAGCAGCCTGCCATGCATTGTTCAACTCTTCGGTAGCGGCATCGATGGCAGATATATCCTCCGCCTTATGTGCTTCCCTGAGTTTTCCAAGCGCATCTTCGATAGGTTGCTTCTTTTCAGCCGGCAGCTTATCGCCATATTCCTTCAACTGTTTTTCTGATTGGAATATCAGGCTGTCTGCTGTGTTCAGCTTTTCAATTCTCTCTTTCACCTGCTTATCTGATTCCTCATTGGCTTTTGCCTCTTCCTTCATCTTGTTGATTTCATCTTCCGACAGTCCGGAAGAAGCTTCAATCCTGATGCTTTGCTCTTTTCCGGTACCTTTATCCCTGGCAGATACATTCAGGATCCCATTGGCATCAATATCGAAGGTAACTTCGATTTGTGGTACGCCACGTGGTGATGGCGGGATACCGTCGAGGTGGAAGCGACCGATGGTTTTATTGTCTTTTGCCAATGAACGTTCGCCCTGAAGTATATGGATTTCTACGGAAGGCTGGTTGTCGGCGGCAGTAGTAAATGTTTGTGTTTTCTTGGTTGGGATCGTCGTGTTGGACTCGATTAATTTGGTAGATACTCCACCCATGGTCTCAATACCGAGTGACAATGGCGTTATATCGAGCAGCAGCACATCTTTCACCTCGCCTGTCAGGACACCGCCCTGAATAGCAGCACCGACAGCCACCACCTCATCAGGATTCACACCTTTTGAAGGAGCTTTTCCGAAGAAATCCTCAACCACCTTCTGTATCGCAGGAATACGGGTTGAACCTCCCACAAGAATAACCTCATTAATATCCGAAGACTTCAGTCCCGCATCTTTCATCGCTTTCTTGCAGGGCTCGACGGTAGACTGGATCAGCTTGTCTGACAAACTCTCAAATTTCGCTCTAGAAAGTGTTTTAACGAGGTGCTTCGGAATTCCGTCGACCGGCATAATATAAGGTAGATTGATCTCTGTCTGTGTTGAGCTGGAGAGTTCAATTTTAGCTTTTTCAGCAGCCTCTTTCAAACGCTGCAAGGCCATCGGATCTCTTTTTAAATCAATTCCTTCATCTTTCTTGAACTCTTCCGCGAGCCAGTCAATTATTACCTGGTCAAAGTCATCCCCACCTAGATGGGTATCTCCATTGGTCGATTTTACTTCGAACACACCATCGCCTAACTCCAGGATTGAGATATCGAATGTACCCCCGCCCAGGTCAAAAACGGCAATTTTCAGGTCAGATGACTTTTTGTCAAGCCCATATGCCAAAGAGGCCGCTGTAGGCTCATTGATAATTCTCTTTACAGCCAGTCCGGCAATTTCGCCGGCCTCTTTTGTAGCCTGGCGCTGTGAATCACTGAAGTAAGCAGGAACGGTAATAACGGCATCAGTTACCTCAGAACCCAGGTAGTCTTCAGCGGTTTTTTTCATCTTCTGCAGTACCATGGCAGAAATCTCCTGTGGCGAGTATTTCCGGTCATCAATCTGTACCCGGGGGGTATTGTTCTCCCCTTTAATTACTTTGTAAGGAATCCTGTTCACCTCTTTAGTAACCCGGTCGAAAGTTTCGCCCATAAACCGTTTGATTGAGAATACGGTTTTTTCCGGGTTGGTTATGGCCTGCCTTTTGGCAGGATCGCCCACTTTTCTTTCTCCGTTCTCCACGAATGCCACAACTGAAGGAGTCGTTCTTTTTCCTTCACTGTTAGGGATAACAACAGGTTCATTTCCCTCCATTACTGAAACGCAAGAGTTCGTTGTTCCTAAATCTATTCCAATTATTTTACCCATATCTGTATTGTTTGTAAGTTTTCAATTATTCTGTATATATCCTGACAATGATTATGCCACTTCAATTATCTGCTGTTTTTATGTTAATATGACACGCCGTCCAAATATTATTTGTCATAATTCTGATTTATGGGAGATAATATCTGACATTTTGACGCAGTAATTCTCTTATTTTTGAAGGAATTATCCGGATTTTATTCTAAACTTTGCAAAAAAAGGATATGTCAGTTCACAGTTCAGTCAAGAAGGTTACCACCCATGTATTGCATGAGATGAAGTTAAAGGGAGAGAAAATTGCAATGTTAACCGGGTATGATTTTTCCCTGGCCCGTATTCTCGACCAGTCGGGTGTGGATATTATTCTCGTTGGCGATTCAGCCTCCAATGTGATGGCAGGTTTTGAGACCACCCTCCCCATCACCCTCGACAATATGATCTACCATGCAGCTTCGGTTGTGCGTGCTTCAAATCGGGCGTTGATCGTAGTTGATCTGCCATTTGGAACCTACCAGGGGAACTCAAAAAAGGCACTGGCATCCGCGGTTCGTATTATGAAGGAGACCGGTGCAAGTGCTGTTAAGCTGGAAGGGGGCCATGAGATACAGGATTCCATTGACCGTATCTTATCGGCCGGAATACCTGTGATGGGTCATCTCGGACTCACCCCGCAGTCGATTCATAAATTTGGCACCTATGTTGTGCGGGCCACTCAGGATGAGGAGGCAGAGAAGCTGATTAAAGATGCACAGAAGCTTGAGAAAGCAGGATGCTTTGCACTGGTTCTGGAAAAAATACCGGCCACACTGGGTGAGCAGGTGTCGAAAATGCTGCGCATCCCAACGATTGGTATCGGGGCCGGCGGACATACCGACGGACAGGTGCTGGTTGTGCATGACATGCTCGGTATTACCCAGGATTTTTCTCCCCGTTTCCTGCGCCGGTATCACAATCTGAATGCAGAAATATCAGGAGCAGTTAAGACTTACATTGAGGATGTCAGGTCGGGCGACTTTCCCAACAAGAGGGAACAGTATTAAACAGAGTTCAGTTGCTCATGTCACTGGAAAAAAAGTATGGCCTTCATATTCTATACGAGGACAATCATCTGATTGCCCTGAACAAACAGGTGGCCGATATTGTCCAGGGGGATCAGACAGGGGATATTTCACTGGATCGTTCGTTAAAGGAATTTCTGAAGGTGCGGGATGCTAAGCCCGGCAATGTTTTCGTGGGAATTCCGCACCGGCTCGACAGGCCGGTAAGTGGGGTGGTGGTATACACCAAAACCGGCAAGGCGCTGAGCCGCATGGCGGAGCTTTTTAAGACGAAGGAGGTGGAGAAAATCTACTATGCCGTGGTAGAACAGCGACCCGATCCTCCAGAGGGTCGGTTGGAGCACTTCATGACACGAAACACAAGGCAGAACAAATCCTATTGTCATAGCAAGGAGGTGAAAGATTCGAAACTCGCTGTGCTGATGTACCGCTTGCTGACCTCCCTTGAGCGGTATCATTTGGTTGAGGTCAACCTGGAGACAGGCAGGCACCACCAGATCAGGGCCCAGTTGTCGGCGATCGGATGTCCCATCAGGGGCGATATTAAATATGGCGCCAGAAGGGCCAATAAAAACAAAGGTATCAGTCTCCATGCACGAAAGATATCTTTTGTACATCCGGTAAAAAAGGAACCGCTGATAATTGTGGCACCCTTTCCGGAGGATGATCTGTTTAGCCTCTATGAGAAGCATTATCGTTGCAGAGATCAATCTGAGAACGAACAATTTCCCAAAGGATGATCTGTTTAGCCTCTATGAGAAGGAGTAATTGCCAGTAATTCTTCAGGATCGTTTTAACATAGCGCTAACAAAGACTACATGCTGTCCGGCAATAAAGCCGGAGGGGCAGACCTGCCAACGGTTTACAAGGTCAGGTTATAGTCGAAGGGCAAGGGGAGGAGGTCGCTCACACTCTTAACCACTTTGATCTGTTGTGTTCCGTACATGATCACCTCCACTTGCTTTTTCACCCTGTTTTCATGTTCAAGCAGAACCTGACGGCAGTCACCACATGGATATACCGGCTGTTCCACAAATTTTCCTTCAGAAAATGCTGCAATGGCGATCTTCTTAATAGCGACACCGGGGAACTGGGAGCCGGCATAGAAGAGCGCCACACGTTCGGCACATAGTCCGGACGGAAAGGCGATGTTCTCCTGGTTGTTCCCTGTGATAATTTCCCCATTCTCTAATTCGAGTGCTGCGCCAACCCAAAATTTAGAATAGGGTGCCCACGCTTTCTGTGTAGCCTCTTTGGCACGCTTTACCAGTTGGTGACCTGTTCCCGGCAGTTCGCCGGCCCTTTCATAGCTATATACAGTGATTCTGAGTTCTTCCGCTCTCATAATGAATGACTTTGAATCAAAGGTATAGAAAATATTCAATTTATACATCTCTGAACAGCTGCCTGCTCCGATTAAATGTTTCGTCAGGCAGAGTTACGCTCAGCATTGATGATACCGAATGAGCAACGCATGGCCAGTTTTTCAAAGTCATGCCTCTGCTCTTCGCTTCCACCTGACTCTTCGAGTTCTCTGATTCTGTTCAGTGCATATTGCTGGATGGTGAGTAGCGGTAGCTCGATGCGCTGGCGCATTTGGATGGACATGCTGTTCACAGGTTTGCTCTCCATCAATTCGTTGTTGCCGGAGAGTTTCAGCAGGCAGCTTTTTGTGAGCAGGTACTCTTCGTGGATTGTGTTCCATAGTGATCCGTATTCCGGGTGTTTCGAGAGATAGGCTGTAAGCGGGAAGAAGCATTTTGTCATCGCCATTTCACAGTTTTCCAGCACTGTTCTGAAGAAGGTGGATCGCTTGAACATCTGCTCAATCTCTTCCCATCGGCCTAGTTTTTCGAGCTTGCTGAGTGCTGTGCCGACGCCATAAAAACCGGGTAGATTTTGTTTCATCTGGCTCCAGGAACCCACATATGGAACGGCCCGCAGGTCGTCCAGGGTCAGTTTTCCCTTTTTGCGTCGTGAGGGCCTGCTGCCGATATTTGTTTCGGAGTAGTATCGCAGCGGACTGGCGTAGTTGAGGTATTCAAGGAAATTGGACTGGTTTTTCAGATCGCTGTATGCCATGTAGCTCTCTTTGGCTAAAGCACTGAACAGTGCATCCTCCTCTTCTGTAAGCGTTGGTTTGCGGGAAGAGAAGAGGTCACTCCAGATCCCCGCATGCATCAGTTGTTCCATATTGTAACGGGCCGTGTCGATGGTGCCGAAGTTGGCGCTAATGGTTTGTCCCTGGATGGTGAGTTCTATCTCTTTGTTGGCAATATTCGATCCCATGGAAGAGTAGAACTGGTGCGTGCGTCCGCCGCCGCGGGCAGGAGGTCCCCCGCGGCCATCAAAAAAGACAACCTCAATGCCGTGTTTGAGTGCCACGGCGGTAAGTGCCTCCTTGGCTTTATAGATGCTCCAGTTGGCCATCAGGAATCCGCCGTCTTTTGTACCATCGGAAAAACCAAGCATGATGGTCTGGATGTTGTTCCTTTTATTTAGATGGTCGCGGTAGACCTTCAGCTTATATAGTTGCTCCATTACACGGGGAGCATTTTCAAGATCGTTGATGGACTCGAACAGGGGAACAATATCGATCTTAAGCTCCTGGCCGTTCCAACCTGCCATCCTAAAAAGTCCGTATACCCCGATCACATCCAGCACGCTTTTTGAATGACTGATGATGTACCTGTGACAGCCGGCCTCTCCGTTGGTGGCCTGAATCACTTTTATGGCAGCGATGGTATCGATTACATCCTGCTGAGTCTCATCATCGAGAATTTTTCTATCGATCGACCGGTCAATACCTGTAAGCAACGCAATTTTTTCATCGTCGGGAAGCTTGGCGTATTTTTTAGGAAGAAGCTCCGTCCGCTCTGCCACTTTTTCAAGCAGGGCATTATGAATACTACTGTCCTGTCTGATATCGAGGGAGGCGAAATGCAATCCGAACAGCTGCACTTTTCCTATCAGACTGTCGAGCTGCTCCAGGAAGAGCTGATTGTGTTGGTCGATTAGCAATGTTCTGATTTCATACAAAAGGTTGAGAATCTCTTCCTTAGTGAGGTTGAATTTTTCTGCAGGTAGAAAGATATTCTTGTAGAGTTTTTCTTCGAGTGCTGAAAGGATATGTGCCAATCCCTTAAATGTAAGTCTTTTTTTTAATGTTTTTACCTCTTCGTGGTATGAGCTTACAATAGAGCTTCTTAAAGCCCCTGCCACTTTTAACGCTGTATCCGATTTCACGAAGGGATTGCCGTCACGGTCACCTCCCGGCCAGAAACCGAGTTTGATCAGCCTGGTTCCAGGTTCAATGCTGCCCGGAAACCTTTCGTTCAGGTAGGAGGTAATCTCACCTGCAGCGTGATAGAAGACATTCTCCAGGTACCAGATCAGGTTCATCGCTTCGTCGTATGGTGTAGGTTTGGTGCTTTTGAAGAAGGGGGTTTTCCCCAACTGCTGAAGGTAACTGTTGACCAGCACGGTATTATCCTCGACGATCGCCTTGGCCAGGTCGCTTATGATCATGAGCACTTCGCTGGGATAAAACTGGGTTGGGTGTGCCGTGAGTACCAACCTGATTGAAAAATCCCTGAATTTGTTTATGATCGCCTCTTGCATTTGCTGTTGTACGATTTCCGAATGGAGGTGATTGAGCGTTCCCGATCCGCTCAGGTCATTCACCTTCGGGAAGGCAGCATCTTCAAGGGCATCGAAAAGCACCACCTGCCGTTCCGAGTATTGAACGAAGCGAAAAAGAAGGTCAATCTGTTCTTGATCAGAGGTATAGGATGTATATTGTTCGAGGAAGGAGGTGATGATCTCTACCGGACTTTTCCCTGCTGCATATCCCTCTTCACAGTGTAGCAGGAAGATGGATACCAGCACCCCGGTCTTCTCAACCTTGTGAAAAGGGAGGGCTGTAAAGAGGCTGTTGTAAAGCTGGAACTTTAGTCCCACCTCCTTGCTGAAGATATTCAGAAAACTATTGTCAGAAGGATTCATAATGCAAACGGTGATTTATATGTTTATTTAAATATAACACGCTTCCTGGCAAACTTGTTTATCCAGGATCCATCTCCACAGGAGAGATCGGATCTATGGCCAAAAATAGCCGTTCTTTTGTTTACTGTTAAAAACTCATGGTAATACGCATTGTGGTTTACACTAATTTTAGCCAAAAATAATAACGGGGGATGCGCACGTCTATTCGGAGCTTATTCATTTTAACAATGTTGGCACTGTCGTTCCCGGGGGAAGGTCAGGTAAAGCTTTCGCGGGATCAGTATGTGGAGCTGTACGCCGATCTGGCGATGAAAGAGATGGTTCGGACCGGGATACCGGCCAGTATCAAGCTGGCCCAGGCCTGTCTGGAATCGGACAATGGTAACAGCAGACTGGCCCTGGATGCAAAAAATCATTTTGGTATTAAATGTCACGACTGGACAGGACGTAGAGTCAGGCATGATGATGATGAGAGGAATGAATGTTTTAGGAAGTACAGGAGCGTTCATGAGTCCTTTATGGATCATTCGGATTTTCTGACCACAAAGCAGCGGTATTCAGCGCTGTTTTCACTAAAACAGGATGATTTCAAAGGCTGGGCCAGGGGACTGAAAGAAGCAGGTTACGCTACCAGTCCCACCTATGCTGAATTGTTGATAAAAATCATTGAAGACAATGAGCTATACTTGTATGACCAGATGGTATTGAAGGGACGGCGGGTACCGGGTCCCGGAGTTGACCCTGTGAAACCCTTGGAGCACCGGCAGGTTCTTACTAATAACAGGATTGAATACATCGTCGTTGAACCGGGCGATACCCCGGAATCGCTGAGAGAGTTAATGGATATGTACCCGAGGGAAATATACAGGTACAACAACATCAGTAAGGAAGCGCTCCTTGAACCGGGAATGGTGATCTACCTGCAACCGAAACGATACCGGGCAGAGAAAGGGAAGGAGGTTCATGTTGTGAAGGAGGGGGAGACCATGTGGGATATCTCTCAACTCTATGGTGTTAAGTTGAACAGGCTCTACAAGCGCAATAATATGTCGCAGGATTCAGCTGTGCAGCCGGGCGACCAGGTATGGCTACGTAAGAGGAAACCTGCCGATCCTACTGAGCAGGTCATCCCGAAAGAGTCTTCGGAAGAACCAACAGAAATGGAATTTGAATTTGATCCTTCCTGAGTATTTTTATTCAGTGATGACTGGTTCATTGTACGCTGCCAGATTTACTTCGGAATTTCGAATTAGTGTAAAATATTTATCACCTTCTGGCACTGCACTGCATGATAATTTTTATCCGATGCCGGGGAGATTATTTGCATCCAGGATTCAGACAACTCCCGGTTGTACCCATACAATTAGTGAGACTTGTTCATAAATTGTTAATCAAATTGATGTTCAAAACTTTACAAAGATATTTCAGTGTTGTATTTTTACTAAAAGATTATAATAGTGGCAACTTCAGTTCAATCATCAGGCCTGCGGGCACAGTTGCATTACCCGGATGGCAGGCAAACCAGGATTGACTTTTTCAATTCGTCAAAATCGGGAAGGAGAGATGGGGATTACTTACAGAACAGGCGATCTCCCTTTGAATGGTGGCATGCACTTACAGGCTGGCTGACGACTTCCACGCACGAGCAGGAGCGCCAGTTGGAGGAGTTTCAAAAGTTCCTGGAGAGTCGAAGTTACAGTCCGAAATCATGCCACAGTTACACCTTTATGTTGAAAAAATTCTTTCAATACCTGGATGAGAAGCGGATTAGTCAGATATCACTCGGGGTTATTGAGGATTACAATTACGATTTTTTTGTTATCGGCAGATATTCCCGCTCCTACCAGCTGCAGTTCATAAACGGATTGTCGCTGTATCTCTACTTTGCGTATGGTGTGAAGGCCAATCTGAAGGGGCTACGTAAATCAAAAGCCAGGAGATGAAGCAATAGCGACTGGTTTTTCCTGTTATATCGGTTTAACAGAAATGCTTCTTATAACGGATACATATACAGACGGGCCACATTATTAGGATTCGGATAAGTAGTGTCTGTCCATAAAGTCCGATAGCTGCATTGCTGCAAAAATCTTAATTCCTCGAATACATTAGTATACTGCGTCTTAAGATTTTTGCGCGCTTTGCTCTCGAACTTTATGATCCAGCCACTCCGACTCTATTGACGGACACTAAGTAAATTATGGACCCGATTAGAGAGGATTCGGATAGGTGAACCGGGAATCCCTGGCAGTGAATGAATGTACGAACTTAATTAAAGAAAATAACTTTTTCGAGAACGGACAAGCAGTTCTATTTCATCTTACAGTGATTGATCTCTCCTTTGAAACCCCTGATGAAGTCGGCGCCTGACATTCTTTTTCTTCCTGCAGGCTGCAGGGAGCGCACTTCCAGCCAGCCATCACTGCAGGCGACCATCATAAAACTCTTTTGATCTGACAGGATCGTACCCGGTTCAATGTTGCTTGGTTGTCTCTGGCTACGATCGCTGCTTCCTGGCATAATGTTCTGCATTTCGCGGTTGTTCTGATCGCTGTTGCATTGTTCATCAGCTCCTTCCTCTTCCACAGGCAATGTTTCAAAGATTTTTAACTGAAGCGGTTCCTGGTCATCATAGCAGAGCATGGTAAACGCTCCCGGTGAGGGGCTCATTCCCCTGACCAGGTTATGGACCTCTTCCCGGCTCCTGTTCCATTCAATCCGGCAGTCATCCTTATAGATCCTGGGTGCCTTTTTCAGCTTCTCCTGCGGAACGTCAAAAGCGTCCTGGGCGATCGCCTCGACTGTTCCTTCCATGATCTGCCTTACAGTAGTCACGACCAGTGCTGCACCCAGGGTCATCAGCCTGTCGTGCAAACTCCCTGCATTTTCGTTCCTGCCAATTCTGATCTTGTCCTGCAGAAGAATTCTGCCAGTATCGATCTGTTGATCGATTAAAAAGGTTGTCACACCGGTCTCCCCCTCCCCATTGATCAGACACCAATTGATGGGTGCTGCTCCTCGGTATTGGGGCAGGAGGGAGGCGTGCAGATTCACAGTTCCATGCTTAGGGATGGACCACACAACTTCGGGAAGCATTCGAAAGGCTACGACGATGAACAGGTGTGCGTTAAAAGATCTGAGTTGGTTGGTGAAAACAGGATCCTTGAGCTTTTCAGGCTGCAATACAGGACAATTTAGTTTGGAATGCGCAAATGCCTTTATCGCGGAACTCTTGAGTTTTTTGCCCCTGCCGGCAGGTTTATCTGGAGCAGTTACAACAGCAGAGACTTCCATTCCCGCTTCAATAAGTGCCTTCAGGGGTGCCACAGCAAATTCCGGTGTACCCATGAAGACAATCCGGATGCTGTTACTGCTCATCTATTTTGTTCTTTTTTATAGGTGGCCAGATCGAGAAAATGTCCCATTTTCGTTCTCTTGGTCTCGAGATAGAATTCATTGTGTTTGTTCGGAGGAACTTCAAGAGGCAGGGTCTCGACGATCTCCATGCCGTAACCTTCAAGTCCTTTGCGTTTTACCGGGTTGTTCGACAGAAGGCGCATCTTTCCAATTCCCAGCTCGTGCAGGATCCCCGCTCCAACACCATAGTCACGCTCATCCTCTTCAAAGCCCAGTTGCAGGTTGGCCTGTACAGTATCGAGTCCCTCCTCTTGCAATTTGTAAGCCTTCATTTTGTTGTATAGCCCGATGCCCCGTCCCTCCTGATTCAGATAGATCACAGCACCTTTTCCCTCCTTTTCAACCATCTCCATCGCCTTGTGCAACTGCTCTCCACAGTCGCATTTGTAACTTCCGAAAATATCGCCGGTTACGCAGGAGGAGTGGACCCTGACAAGTACAGCATCCTCCTTGGTCCAGGATCCCTTGGTGAGTGCCACGTGCTCCATTCCGTTCGATTTCTGTATAAAAGGGATTAGATTAAAGGTGCCAAAGGCAGTAGGTAGTTTTACCTTATCGCCCTTGATCAGGATACTTTCTGACTTAAGCCTGTAGGAGATCAGGTCCTTAATCGTGACGATCTTCAGGTTAAATTTATTTGCTATCTTGACCAGCTCCGGCAGCCTTGCCATCGTACCGTCTTCGTTCATAATCTCCACAATGACGCCACCCGGCTTCAGTTGAGCCAATTTTGACAGATCCACTGCTGCTTCTGTGTGACCGGCCCGGCGTAGCACGCCAAGGTATTTTGATTTCAATGGAAAAATATGCCCCGGGCGACCAAGGTCCACCGGCCTGGTTGATGGGTCGACCAGTGCTCGGACGGTTTTTGCCCGGTCGGAGGCTGATATACCGGTGGTGGTTCCCTTTCCGATCAAGTCGACGGAGACGGTAAAAGCGGTATTATGGCTGCTGGTATTGGAGTCTGAGCTGACCATCATGGGCAGTTCCAGCTCCTTACAGCGTTCATCCGTGATGGCAGCGCAGATCAGTCCCCTGCCGTGACGAGCCATGAAATTGATGGTTTCGGGTGTTGCCAGTTCAGCTGCCGCAATAAAATCTCCCTCGTTTTCCCTGTCCTCATCGTCTACTACGATGACGATCTTTCCGTTGCGTATATCCTCAATCGCCTCTTCAATAGTGTTTAGACTGAACGCTTTATCTGTTGGTTGGTTGCCAGACATCTCTTGTTATTCCTCCTAAGTTATTGATAAAACCATGCAATAAAGCTATATTCATGGTGATAAAGTGTCTTACGAAGCGCAAAAATACAACATGTATTCCAATTTTGCTCAGAAAAAAGTCAATTATTGGCAAGCAGAATAATATTACTGTAGTAAAGAGGGTGTAATCGTAGAATTTGTTATATCCATACAGCATAGTGTTTGAAAGCATAAACAGCAATATGATAAATGGTCCGAGCCAACGGATGACCTTATGTGAAAAATAGGCAAAGGAGGCGCCCCGCCAGGGTGTCAATAGCTCCCTGAAAAAGTAGCGCATATTGCGGAAGTTACCGGTGGCGATCCTCACCATCCTCCGATATTCTTCAGAAAGCATGCCAGGCAGGTCCTCAAATGTGATCACCTGGGTATCGAGTATTACCTTTTTTCCGAGTCTCAGTACTGACATCGAGATAAAGAAATCATCGACCGAGAAGCCTTTAGGAACTGGACGGTAGAGCTCCTTTCTGATAGCATATATACCGCCCTCCACACCAATCGCAGAGCCCCAAATTAAGCCTTCTCTCATCTTTATTTTGAGTTCCCTGGATGTAAAGGCCTTCTCCTGAATGGATACACCGTTTCTCTTTACATCCTCATTGATAATGCTGCCACCGACAATTCCTATTTCGGGGTTTTTAAAATGTTGCATTAGCCCTGAAATGGTTTGCTCATGAAATATAACATTTGCATCGGTCATAATTACAAACTCATCTTTCACCAGTTCCATTAATTTATTGATCACGGCTGGTTTTCCTTCCCGCCGGTCAAACAGGATGGCTGAGATAAAGTTGTGACTATCTGCAAATTCCTTTAAAATTTTATTGGTGCCATCCGTCGAATTGTCAGAGCCGATTAGCACTGTAATCCTGTTTTCCGGATAGGAGCTGTTGAGGATTGAAAGAAGCTTATCTCTAATTACAAGTTGTTCATTATAGGCAGATATAAGGATGGTTACCGGAGGCATTTCATTCACATTAAATCTGATGCTGTTTTGTTGCTTTTTTCGGGCGAGAATCTGTATTAACCATGGAAAAAGGAGATAAGAGTGAAAGATAGAAAATAGGGTAAGCCAGAAAATGAGTTGCCAGATTATCATATCATTTTTTTGTAGATATTCTTCAGGTCAGATGCAATTGCAAAAGTATCAAATTTTTCTTCTATCACTCTTCTGGCTTCAATGGAAATGTTCTCTGCCATCTGCTGGTTGTCGAGAATCATCCGGATTTTTTGAGCAAAAAGTTTGGGGTGGTCCTCGATCAACAACTGTTTCTCTTTTTCTACAGGAATACCCTCAGCACCGATGGTGGTTGTCACAACGCATAACCCCATGGCCATTCCCTCCAATATCTTTATTCTTATGCCACTGCCGGTCAGCAGGGGTACAACCATTACTTTATAATTGCTCATAAAGGCTTTGGCATCTTCAGTCTCTCCATGAAACACGATGTTCGTATGGTGTAATTCACGCTTAAAACCAGGAGAAGCATTCCTCCCTGCAATATGGAATGCGATCTGGTTATTCTGACGGATCAGGTGAGGAAGTACCATTTTGATCATCCATCTGATTCCTTCCTGGTTGGGTGTCCAGTCAAGGGCCCCGATAAAACATATGGCGTTGTCATATAATGGTAATCCAGCGATATATTGTGACAAATCCAACCCGGTAGGGATCGTGATACTTTGTATGCTTTCACTTTCGCTTAAAGAAAGCAATCCTTTCCGGTCTTTTTCAGATATTGAAATGAGCAGGTCGACATCTCCGATAATTTTGGCTTCAAGTTTCCTGATTCGTTTTGCCAGGTTTTTAAGATAGCTTCGGGTAACCAGATTCTTTTCAGTTCTCCATCGTCTTTCCCAGATTTCATGTTCCACATTGTGGGCCCTGAGTGACACTATTGCAGCGCTTGTTTCTCTGATAACAGGGATGTATTCCGAAAAATATGGTCCTTCCATCTGGACAAAGGAGTAATTTTCTGAGGAGAGGAGATTTCTGAGTTGAAGGGAAAACTTGCGGCTATAAAAGCGTTCAGCAATATATGGCTTCCTGGAAAAGAGCAGGTTTCTAAATGCCTTGAGTGGACGGATGGAGGTGTTGTGATAAACGGTTCTGAAATTGATCAGTTTTTTGAGGGATTCGGGGATTTTTTCCGGGGGGAAGTAGTGCTTTTTTGTGTTGAGACTGAGTATTGTAACATTGACTCCGGTTCTGGCCAGTCCTGTTGCAAGATTCATCGTTGCAATAGCGCCTCCGTCCTTAGTCGGGTAAGGTAGCTTTGTACTCAGTATTAATAGTTTCATTTTACTTGCAACAGTCTCTTTTTTAGTTTCTCCCGTGCCTTTTTTATGAAGTCAAAATATGATTCCACGTTCATGATAACAGAGTCCATAGAAGCCTTGTATGAGAGGAATATCCCCAGTGGAAAAAGAATGATTGAGGAGATCCACATCCCGGCAAACGGGGTCATCATATCTTCCCTTACAAATTTCTCCCCTGTAATAGAGATCATATACCAGACAAGGAAAAAGAGCACGCTCACTATTACCGGAATGCCGAGTCCGCCCTTACGGATAATGGCGCCAAGCGGTGCCCCTAAAAAGAAGAAGATGAGGCATGAGATGGAAAGGGTGAATTTGCGGTGTTTTTCGATCTGGTATCTCCTTAAACGTTTGATTTTATATTGAACCGTATTGCTGTTGGTTGAAACAAATGACTTATTTGTACGTGCCTGGTTGATCGCCTGTGAAACCGCCCTTCGCTTCTCCGCTTTTGAAAGCTCATTGAAAGCTGAATCAATATCAATTTTATGGTAGGCAGGTAAAAGTTTAGCTTTTTGATTAGAGTCGAGTGCGGCCATGTTTTTATGCAGATTTCTCTTCTTCTTATTTATTGTACTGTTGACAATCATCTTATTTACTGAGTTTATTAATTCATTGACATCCCTGTCTAGTGAATCTGCAAAGTGTGCCAGCTGATTGAGGTTCATCATGGAAAAACTGTTTTTCCAAATGCTTTCATCTGTCCGGTTCAAACCGAACCCTGTGAGTTCGATCAGCATCTCCTGTTTGGAAAAATGGTCCCTTCTGTGCGGATATGATTTCGGCTCATTGCGCTTTTTTCTCTTTTGCAGTTCCCAATAACTATTGCCGTTATAAAGGGTGAAGACAAGGTGTTTTTTATCGGTCGATATTCTCATATGGCCCGAATCGGCAACAGTAACACTCACATTACCTGCTTTGTCTGTATGATCGTAGATCCATATATCCTTCAGTAGTCCGGTTTTCGTGTCCTGATCGCCAATCCTGATGGAGTACCCCTCCATGGTATTGTCGAATATACCCGGCTGTATCTGAAGCTCTGGTCTCTGTCGCTGAATATCGTAAAGAAGCGATCGTAGTTTTAGGTTGGAGACCGGCATAATATTGTTCGCGAAGAAGTATGCAGTGAATGTCAGGATCACAACAACAATAATCAGTGGTTTCATGATCCTGAAGAGGGAAACACCTGATGTTTTGAATGCCAGAAGTTCCAGGTTCTCAGCCAGGTTGCCAAAGGTCATCAGCGATGACAATAGTACGGCAAGTGGCAGGGCCATGGGAGCCATGCTTGCGCTGGAATAAAGCAGGAACTCTGCCAGGACAAGGGTATCCAGTCCCTTGCCCACCAGGTCGTCGATGTACTTCCACAGAAATTGCATCAGCAGAATGAAGATCACCATGAAGAAGGTGAGGATCAACGGACCAATAAATGATTTTATGACGAGGTAATGTAAACGTTTCACTTTTTACATAAATTGTACTATGAAAACGGGAGTAAAAGTAACTTATTTTGGGTGAAACACAATTGATACTATAACCCGATAGCGTGTTTGAGTTCGGCAATTTGTGTATCCCAGAGATCCCTGGCATCATCAGTTTCACCTGGATCTGCAAAATCAGTAACAATCAGAGCCAGCGCTCCGGTCAGTTCATCTTTTTGTATTCTGAATTCAAAAAAGGAATTTTCTTCCTCATCAAGCCACCTGAATCTTATATGGCTGTTGTCTTTTTTGGAAATTACCTCTGCAAATTGCTCTGTTCCATCCCAAACAAAAGAGAACAGGTCGTTTTTCAGGTTTACATCTTCGGCAAACCATTCGGCTAGTCCTGCCGGGGTACTTAATCGGTTATACAATACACGGGGGGAGGTATTAAATGTATACTCCAATTCAAATTTTTCGCTCATATCCTTAAAGGTTAGTACGGCACAGTGAGTAAGATACGCAATATAACGAAAAACTTCCATTATTAAAACAGTTATTTTTCTGCTACAGACATTTACAGACATTTCGCCCGCTACGGGGCTAGACCTGTCGCTCCTGGCGGAGCTGGTGGTGGTTTCATTAGTGGAATTTGGATGTATCAGCTACAGACCTGTCGCTGAGGGAGCGCTCGTGCTTTTGAAAAGGTATCAAATAGCAAAAAATACCGTTGACTTGATTATTGTGGTAGAAAAGAAGTTTTTTCTCATGATGTTAATAATAAAAGGTTGTAAAAAAACTATTTAAGTTCTTTAATTTCAATGTCTTTAAACCAGATTCTATTTTCCGATTTTTTATGTAATTGAAGTGCAATCTGCCCGATCAATCCTGTTCTTTGCTTTTGGTGTGCCTTGTCATCTAAAACCCCGGCTCCATCATAATCGGATACAACTATGTTGTTGACAATGGTTTTTATGTGCGTGCCCCGACATATGATGGTCATATCGTTCCATCCCGATTCCTCGTCTTCCCAATAAAATATAACCCTTTTAGGGGCGTGCGTCTCCTTATCGATTTTCCAGTCAGGCAGGGAAGGGTTGATCCACCGTTTCACATTTCTGGTTTCATCGTATATGAAACCATTTCGCCATGGGTTTGTGGGGTCTATGTCCACCTGTGGTCCGTCAAGCCACCCGGCATGTCCGTAGTCATCCACAACGGCCACTTTGTCGTAGCGGCTGCGGATCTGAACTCCTGAATTACCGGAACTTTCGCGAGAAACCATAAACTTTAGACGCAATTCAAAATCGTCAAATTCCTTTTCATTATCCTTCTCCTGACACATTACCTGCCATCCATGTAGATTTTCTCCGTTAAAAAGTTTTTCCCAGGTATGGTTAGATGAAAAAACCTCGATCGATGTCAGGTTCCCTCCCCCTCTATTGGGGCTACCCGCGGCAATGAATATTTTATCGTTGTAAAGTACAGCGCCAGCACTGCCCCTCTGCCTGTTTTCCGGAATTTCAGGCCCCTCTTTCCAAGTATCGGTTTCAGGGTAATAAATCCATATATTTTTCATGGGTGGTTCCTTGGGATATCTATCCGTCATGGCTCCGATTAAATAGATGGCATCTATGGTTGACCAACGGTACTCAGATAAATTCTCCACCTGACTTTTAATGGGTAAATAAAAACAAATAACAATCGTTAACGTAATAAATGTATGTTTCATATTTTAGCTCTCTTTTGATTTGTAAATAATTATCGGATCGTTTAATCCTCCTGTTCTATGGATTTAGCTGGTATTCTGAATTGCAGACAATGTGGATTACCTCAGAAAGGGTGCGGAACCAGCATCCACAGGCTCAATATACGTTTTGTTTAAAACAAATTTATCAAATGAGAAGCCATCTTCCCGCATCGAAAATGAGATGGTGTGTCTGCCGGGTTCATCAATATCCAGGTAGATTAATTCAGGAACACCACAGTGGACCTCTTCTGTACGTTGTTTACTGGCCCATGTCCACTGGTTTTTCCCTTCACACCACTGCATTCGCTGACCGCTCTCCGGCCATGTTCCGTTTAGTCCGACATGTATACCATTGTCCTCTGAATTCTGTGAGTGGGCCCTTACCCATACATAATATCTTCCGGGATTATTGAACTGGACCAGGTAACTTACTATTCCGATTAGCCCGGGTTGTGGCGAGAAATTTTCATCGCGGCGAAGTGGATCCTGGTGTGATTTCCTGGTATCGGGCAATATGGTAATATAGGCGTTGCCACTCGCTTCTGATGCGTGATTGTTCGCTTCATCGAAATATAGTAACGGGTTTGCCTTCTCTGTCACCAAATACCATTTTCGCAATGTAGTATTAGTTTGCTCAAAAAAGTGTTCAGCTTCCACAGCCACAACGCCATCAATTTCTTCAAAAACCTGTCCTTTCATTGAGCAGGGCAGAAGAATTAGAAGTGTTAATCCAATAAATAAATGTTTCATGATTGCTTTCTTTAATTAATTGCGTCCAATCTTATTACAGTCTCTCTTTTTTAATAACTTCAAGTGCCTTTTCTTTTCTTTTCAATACTTACAAAAGAAACGAATCAATCAATATCAACCATCTCGCGTTGATTAGAATTTAAGTGATTTTGAAGATAATACAGAATTATTATCTTTGAAAACAAAATTATCAGATAATGATGGATTACTTGAGAATTGTGAACTTTGTAAACCAATAAAGACAAAAATCATGATAACAGTTGTAGCCATTCATACAGCTACCCCGATGGTAGAACCGACGAGGGAATTATTTATGAAGCACCTACCTGAAGTGAGGCTGGTCCATATAGTTGACGATACACTGATTCAGGACGTCATTGGAGCGGGTAAGGTGCCAGATGAAGTAAAGGAACGCCTGCTAACATATTATAATTTGGCCTTGAATGCCGGGGCAGACCTGATCTTCAACACCTGCTCTTCGGTCGGGGATGTGGCGATGGAAGCGAAGAGCTCATTTCAGATTCCCCTGATTAAGATCGATGACCCAATGGCGGAGGAGGCGGTAACCACCGCTGAACGTATCGGTGTACTGGCTACCCTGTCCTCCACGTTAAATCCTACGGTTCGGCTACTTAGGTCATTTGCCGGGGAGCGTGGCAAAAAGATCGAGATCCGTGAAGGGCTGGCTGAAGGGGCTTTTGAGGCAGCACTTTCGGGCGATCGGGAACGGCACGACCGGCTGATAATGGAAGCGGCCGTGAAACTGGCCAGAGATGTGGAGGTATTCGTGCTGGCCCAGGGCTCCATGGCCCGGATGGAAAAACAACTCGAACTGGAAACGGGGATCAGGGTCCTTTCCAGTCCGGAGCGTGCGGTACTGAAGATCAAAAAAATACTGGAATAAAGCAGGGAGTCTGATGAAGAAAAGGAGTGTAGTATTAATCCTGCTGTCTGCCCTCGGGGTGATCACTTTCCTGGACAGGATCAACATTTCGGTAGCGGGCGATAGCATCATGCGGGACCTGGGACTTACAGAATCCCAATGGGGCTGGGTCCTGAGCATTTTCATTCTTTCCTATAGCCTGTTCCAGATCCCGATGGGGGTATGGGGCGATCGTTCCGGCCAGCGGAACGTCCTGGCATTCATTGTTATATGGTGGTCAATTTTTACCGGCATGACTGGCATGGCCGGAAGCTTTATGGCGCTGCTCCTGATTCGGTTCATGTTTGGATTGGGAGAAGCCGGAGCCTACCCCAATATGACTGGGACCATTGGCAGATGGTTCCCGGCAAAGGAGACAGGAAAGGCACAGGGCTACATATGGGCTGCCAGCCGGTTCGGTGGGGCCCTGGCCCCCATTACCGTGATCCCCATGATGGCATGGATGGGATGGAGAGTTACATTTATGGTGTTCGGAATCCTGGGTGTAATTTGGGGGATTATATGGTACTTCTGGTACCGGGACCGCCCTAAGGAGATCAGGGGAATATCCCTGGAAGAACTGTCAGAGATCAGTGCCCGAGACACACGACAGGAGAAGATCAAGGTACCATGGAAAAAGATTGTACGTAACCGCCAATTCTGGCTCATCTTATCCATGTACTGGTTCTATGTTTGGGGTTCCTGGTTCTTTTTCTCCTGGTTCCCCACATTTCTGGAAAGGGGCCGGGGATTTTCAAAAGCGGAATTGACCTATGCCGTCGCTGTCCCCTTCCTGATGGGAGTGATCGGGAATATCGCTGGGGGCTACCTAAGTGACAGATTCTCATCCAGGTTAGGGTTGAAGACTGGAAGGAGGTTGCTGGGTTCGGGCGGACTGGCTGTTGCGGCGGTGTTAATGTTCCTGGGAGGGTTTATCCCGGGTAAGCTGGAGGTATTTATCCTGTTCTCGCTCTGTTTCGGGGTGATGGATCTGATGCTTCCCAGTGCCTGGGCAGTGTGTTTAGATGTGGGAAAAAGACATGCGGGAGCGATTTCCGGGGCCATGAATACAGCCGGGAACCTGGGTGGGTTCGTATGCGCCACTGTATTCGGTTATGTAGTGCAAGCCACCGGAAACTACAACGCACCCATCTATATCATTGCAGCCATGATGTTCATCAGTGCCCTTCTCTTCCTGCGGATCAATCCGGAAAAACCGCTAGATACTAGTTGAGCACCGCGGGAAATCCGCGTTCTGAATAATAGAAATTTTGCAATACCGTCCCTGTAAGAGCAGCCTTATATAGTCACAGTGACTTTACATAAGACATGCTTTCCTTTACCCACCTGTCTTCAAGGTCCATGGTTCGCTCAATGGTCCTATCGAAAGGTGGCCAGAGCTCCAGAATAATGGAGGGGGTCAGACCCTCACTTTTCATATGGTCCAGGATCCATGGTAGGGAGAGGTCTCCCTGACCTGCTGGACGACCTTCCACGCTGAACCCCATCAATGTTTCGGAGCGGCGGATAGTGACATCCTTGAAATGGAAGTTTCCGCAGTATCGGATCATTTTCCCCAGAAAGTATTCCGGTCCTTCCATAGCTCCCAGGGCATTTGCCAGATCGATGCACATTCGGAAACGGGGATGACCGATCCGCTCCATCAATCCGGCATATTCCTCTGCCTGGAAGGCTTCTGTATTTTCCAGTACCATGGTAACTCCCCGCCTTTCAAAATCGGGTAGCACCGCAGCGATCAGCTCTTCTACCTCCTTCATCACTGCATTGCTGCCGAAAAAAGCAGGCAGCACCCTCAGGATGGGTGATCCCAGAAATCCTGCTATCTCCAGCATGCGGAGCAGATGGTCCCTCTGGATATCCTTTGTGCCCACCTCGATTGATATCCCCCGGGAAACTGAAAAATCCCGCAACTCCTCCAACTGCTGCTCTGTGAGATTTTCCAGGGGCAAGTTGTCGGCGATCTGTACCAGGTCCGCTCCATGCTCCACTGCTTTCTGCAGAAGCTCCAAGGCGGTCATCTTTTTTTCGGGTATGGGACCCTTAGCTACCCCCACGCTCCAGGGATAGCACCATGAAGATATTCCGAATTTGAACATAAGTTGTATATTTAAATTCCAGTATGCCAAAGTGACCGAATCGGTTTATGGCTGGTGTTTATTTAACCATTGTTAATCCAATGATAGCAATTTTTTCTACACAAATGTAAAAGAGCGCGAAAATCGAGTGATTTTTATTCGTGAATTTTGAGGAAAAAATATACTTCTTATATTTGTCATGTATAAACAGACTTACAATATTCAAAATGAGAATTATTAAATTAAAGAAACAATTTAGTGCAAACACTCAGATTTTTTCCACCCTTTTCGCTTTTCTGTTTCTCATCTTTGGAGCTTGTAACGAAACATCTGAAGAGTCGGAACAACCAAAGGAGCGTAGAACCAAAGTAATCATTGAATCGCCCATGTACGAAAATCCGTGGTGGTTGTATGGAGGGGCGAGAAGAAATTAAATAATTTTTTTTATATATTTAAACTTCATACTTATACATTCCAGTCATGACTAAAAAAATCAGCATTCCCGCAAGAGCATTTCTCGTGTTTCTAACCTTTTTACACACGGTGAATCTATACATTGACCGGGCCGCTATTTCAGCCGGCAGAAATTCGATGGTAGCTGATCTTGGTCTTACCGATATACAATTTGGCTGGGCAATGGCTGTGTTTACCCTCGGATACGCTTTGTTTCAAACCCCTACAGGGTATTTTGCCGATCAGCGGGGGCCTCGGTTTGTGCTTACAGCCATTATCATTTTCTGGTCTTTTTGTACAGCACTTACCGCTTCTGTCAAGAATTTTGTACAATTAATTATAGTTCGCTTTATATTCGGAGCAGGCGAAGCAGGCGCATTTCCGGCTTTATCGAAGGTAGTTTATAATTGGTTTCCTTTAAAAGAGAGAGGAATTGTTCAGGGCATTAATTTCTCAGGTTCGCGAATTGGCGCTGCTTTTACATTGCCCCTGGTTGCCTGGATGATTTCAGAAATCGGATGGCGCTGGTCTTTTGTAATTATAGGGATGGTGGGAGCTGCATATGCCATATTCTGGTATTTTGTTTTCCGTGACAAGCCAGAAGATTCAAAATGGATCAGCGAAAATGAAAAAGAATTTATCATTAAAAACAGACAACAGCCAACTGTTGGTGAATTGCCTCCGTTTTCGCTGCGTGTTCTTCTCAAATCCAGAAACATGTGGCTGGCTATGGGGCAGTATATATGCAGCAACTTTACGTTTTATTTCACATTAACCTGGATGTTGCCCTATATTGCCGACAGGTTCCATGTTGATATTGTTCAGGCCGGCATGTATTCCATGTTTCCACTCCTCTCCGGTGCTCTCGGCAATTGGTTCTCCGGTTGGCTGGTTGATCTCATTTATACCCGTAAACAAAACATGAAACTCTCCAGACGTATTCCTGCTATTATCGGTTTCTCCCTGGCAGCCTTGGGTATGGTTATGGTTACAATGGTTCAAAGCCCTGTTATAGCTGTATTATTTATGTCAATTGCGATTTTCGGCGCCGACATGACATTAAGCCCGTCATGGTCGTTTTGTATCGACATTTCGAAAGAACGCGCCGGCGTTATTTCCGGAACTATGAATATGGCAGGAAATCTGGGCGCTTTTGTTACTATTATTGCCTATCCATATTTGTTTGCAGCAACCAACAGTCACGTGCCATTCTTTTATATATGTGCAATACTGTCAGTGTCGGCAATAATCATGTGGTCGTTTATGAATCCCAACAAAGCGCTGTTTACCCATGTGCAATAAATTAAAATGAAGAATAGAATAAAAATATGAAATTAGCTTTAAATACACTGGTTTACGAAGTGGGCGACAAAGGCCCGGAAGAATCCTTAAGATCAGCGGTTAATTATGGATTCCGTTACATAGAATATGCAGGCATCAGAAAAGGGAATCCACTGACAATGACCAAAGAGCAGAGAAAAGAAGCCGTCCGTATTGTGAAGGATAACGGCATTCATAGCACACAAATGCTGATGGTGGCCACAAAAGATTCAGCCCATCCCGATCCGAAAAAGCGTGATGCCGTTTTCGATTATATGAAAGCCTGTGCCGATTACCAGATGGAACTTGGTGGACGACAACTATTGGTTTGCTGGGGCGGAGGTCTTTACGAAATGGGTACTTCCCCCGAACAATCCTGGTTATACATGGTTGAAAATGTGGGTCGGTTTGCTGAATGGTGTCTCGACAAAAATTTGCTGGTAGGCATAGAACTTGACCCGCATGTTTATTTCATCTGCAATAATACATACAAACTGGCAAAGGCCATTGAAGATATTGGTTTGCCCAATGTATATCCAAATGTGGATGTGGGACACCTTGTAATTACACGGGAGGAGCCCGAACAACTGGAAAAACTAAAAAGCAGGATGCTGCATGTTCATTTAAGCGAAACCGAGAGTTTTGCCCACACCAACAGCATTCTCGGTACCGGCGCTGTTCCGTTCAGGCAGTATGTGGACAAGTGCCTTGAACTGGGCATTGAGGAAAACTGTGCCAAACTGGAAGAACCCTGTGTGGCCGGCATTGAAATGGGCAGCGAGGCAAGCGGTGGTTTTGTTGAAAATCCGGATTACTGGGTGGAGGAAAGCCTAAAATTTCTGGAGAGAGAATTGCCGTATGTTACCAGGTAAACACCTGACTTAATTAATTTTAAAGGTCATTTAATCCATAGTAACTCTAATCTTGTAAAAATGAAGATTTGTATTGACTGCGACGACGCGGCTTTAAACCTGAAAAAGGTGTTGTTCGATCACCTGAAAAGCAAAGGAATCGATATAACTGATTTAAACTATGCTGCTACGCATGAAAATGCCATGTACCCGGAAATAGGTTTCAATCTAGCGAAAGAGATACAGAACGGAAACTACGATCGTGGAATCAGCATTTGCGGCACCGGACTGGGTATGGCCATGATTGCCAATAAGGTGGAGGGCGTTTTTGCCGGAACCTGCCATGATGTTTTTTCTGCTGAACGACTCAGAAAAAGCAACGATGCCCAAATTATTACCATGGGCGAGCGGGTAATCGGCCCCGAGCTCGCCAAAACGGTTATTGATGCCTGGCTTGAATCTGAATTCCAGGGAGGCGGTTCTTCTCCCAAAGTTCGGCAAATGCGTGAATTGGAAAAAGAATCTTTTCATTCGAAGAAATAGAATTAATAATAACGGATAAGTTAAACCCAATGCAAAAATTTATAAACGACCCATCGAAAGTGGTGGATGAAATGCTGGAAGCATACGTAAAAGTGCATTCCGACCTGGTTAGCCCAACCGAAAATGAACGGGTTATCAAATACATAAAAGCTCCAATACAGGGAAAAGTTGGAATCGTTACCGGCGGAGGTTCTGGCCACAAACCGGCATTTGTGGGTTATGTTGGCCGGAATCTGGTAGATGCCGTAGCTGTGGGAGAAATCTTTTCATCACCACCGGCTCAAATGTTTTACGATGCCATAAAAGCTGCCAATGGAGGTAAAGGCGTTGCGGTTTTATACGGAAACTATGCCGGCGACAACATGAACGTGTCCATGGCTATGGAAGAGGCCGAAGATGAAGGCATTCAGATTAAAAAGGTGGTTGCAAATGACGACGTACCTTCGGCTCCAAAAGGAGAGGAAACCAACCGGCGAGGCGTGGCGGGTGAAATACTGATGTGGAAAGTAGGAGGTGCAAAAGCTGCAATGGGCGCTTCACTTGACGACGTGATTGCGGTGGCCCAAAAAGCAATTGACAATACCCGGAGCATGGGAATTGGCCTTTCACCATGCACCATCCCCGAAGTGGGTCATCCGAATTTCAGCATCGAAGAAGGAAAAATGGAAGTGGGAATCGGGCACCACGGCGAACCGGGAATTGAAATTACCGACCTTGAACCAGCGGCTAAAATTGCGCAACGCTGTTGTGATGCAATTTTACCCGATTTGCCCTTCAAAAACGGCGACGAAGTGGTCGTACTCATTTCAGGATTGGGTTCAACCCCGGTCATGGAACAATACATTGTATTTAACGATGTGGAAAAAATCCTTGTTGAAAAAGGAATTAAAATTTATTACTCCTACTTGGGAAATTACTTTACATCGCTCGAAATGTCCGGCATTACGTGCACCCTGATGAAATTGGACGATGAGTTGAAGGAATGTATTGATTATGAGTGCGATTCGGTGGGATTATGTCAGTTCCAAATCAAACGTTAATTTTGAAATGGAAAATAAAGAAAAAAATAGTTTTTTAAATATAGAAGGCACTGTAATCATGGAAAATCTGATTACGGCCATTCAGGAGAACAAACAATATTTAAGCGATATTGATGGATTGATTGGCGATGGCGACCACGGCATAAATATGAATAAGGGATTTCAAATGTGTAGCGTGGAACTGGAAAAAAACCCAGGCGATCTTGCATATTCTGCTAAAGTTTTATCAACAATACTGATGATGAAAATTGGCGGTTCCATGGGGCCGCTTTATGGCAAAATGTTTAAAGGGTTTGCCACCGAACTGGAAGATAAAAGCGAAATTGGAACAGAAGAATTTAAAAACGCATTAAATGCAATGCTCACTGCCGTTCAATCCATTTCACCCGCCCGGCCAGGCGATAAAACTTTGATCGACACACTTCATCCGGCTGTAATGGCCTTTAAAAAGGCTGCTGACGAGGGTGAAGATTTTGAAATGACACTTGATATTATGAAATCGGCTGCAATCGAAGGACGAAATTCCACAAAAGACATGGTAGCCAAACTGGGCCGTGCCAGCCGGTTGGGCGAACGTTCGCGGGGTGTGATGGATGCCGGGGCAACTTCTTGTTGCCTTATTCTAGAATCCATGGCCGATTCAATTAAAAAGTTATTAAAGTAATCATTAAAAAGAAGTAACATGTCTGAAATTAAACAAGGAGTAATTATCGGTTTTTTAGGAAAAACTCAAGATCGTTTTTCTGAATACCAAAAACCGGTTACCACAAAAGAGAAGCTGGAAGTAGTTTCAAAAATTGAAGGATTTACCGGGGTGGAGATGGTTTTTCCATATGAAAACGGTGAACCGGAAGAAACCAAATCATGGATGAATGAATACGGTTTGGAATTTGCCGCCATCAATGTAAACATTAAAAAGGAAACTGAATGGGTTCCAGGAGCTTTGTCGAGGCCCGAAAAAGCTATTCGCGACAGGGCGGTTGCCATGATTAAAAAAGCCAAAGACTTTGCAAAAGCAGTTGGTGCGCCTCATGTTAACTGTTGTCCGTTAAGCGATGGATATGACGTTCTCTTCCAGATTAATTATAAAACTGCATGGAATTACATGGTGGAAACCATTGGTGAAGCTGCCGATTACCTACCTGAAATCCCATTGTTTATCGAACCAAAATATTCCGAAACAAGGGTTCACTGTCAGCTCGATACTACAGCAAAAGGTTTGCTGTTACTTAAAGATGTGAAATGTAAAAACACGGGTCTTACGCTTGACATGGGACATTCACTGCAAAGCCAGGAGAATCTGGCACAGGCGCTATCCTTGATTTATGAAAGTGGATTCGATGCATACATTCACACCAACGACAATGACACCAAGGCCGATTGGGATTTGATTGGCGCAAGCCGCCACTTTCTGCATTATGTGGAATTAATGTATTGGGCACAGGAATATGATTACGACAAGTTTTTTACCACCGATGCATCACCGCGTATTTTCGATGTTCTGGAATTTTTCAATCGCCATTCTGAAATTACTATCGGTGCTTATAATTTGGCCAAATCATTAAACCACAAAAAAATAACTGAAATGATGCGCACCGAAGACTATAGCGGATTAATGAAGATGGTAAATAAAGAGATTTACAGAATTTGATATATTTAATTCCTTTGTTAGTAAGGTATTTATGTACACCATGCTGGGCTCCGATGGAAACTCGTTCATATTGCCCGGGAATCCGGGAGTTTCCATTTATAATGCAAACCCAAATCTACTTTTAGGGAATGTGATGTGAGATTGTACCCCGATGGTAGACTAACCATCCAGCGGTTGGGAGAGGAAAAACTTAACCCCATTTGAACGGCTTTAGATCGGGTAGTGCTTTTCATTTAGCCTCTTACTCGAAAACCTTCTTCTACTTTAATTTGTTAAATCTGCTTCAGGAGTTGTGGCTGTTCCGGGAAAATCTTTATCATTGTGTAAAAATCAGGGAATGTATCAAACACGAAAAACCTATATAAAGCCCGACATGAAGATGGCGGAGCTGATCAATGAGAATTATTCACTCCTGCTTCTCCTGGAGCATTTTCAGATCGATTTTGCCGTGAGCGACAAGACCGTGGTGCAAATTTGTGAGGAATATTCAGTGGATTTACCGGTATTTATTATTATTAGTAATCTCTATAATGGATTCTATCCAAACCAGAAAGAGATCAGGGAAATCTCCAATATTGAAGAGATTATCAGGTTTCTTCAGAACAGCCACCACTATTATAAAAATGACAAATACCCTGAAATAAAAAAGTATTTAAGGATTCTGCACGAGAGACACAATACCGATTCCATCCTGCTAATCGAAAGGTTTTTTAACAAGTACTTTGAGGAGGTGCTGGAGCATTTGGATTATGAGGAGGAAGTTGCATTTCCATATTTTAGCAAACTGCTGGGTAACGAATTCAACGGATCGCAGTCGGCATTTTCGGTGAATGAATACAGGGAACACCATACCGATATCGAAACCAAACTGACCGATCTCAAGAATTTGCTCTTGAGGCATATTGCAATAAAGGACGATCTGACGATCAGGAGGAAATTCCTTTACAGCCTATTTGAACTGGAGAACGATCTAAAGATCCATTCGCTGGTTGAAGAATTGATCCTGCTTCCACTGGTCGAAAACATCGAGAATGGCAAGCAACATGGATAGGGTAAGAAAAAATATTGCTATGATCGAACCTTCAGATATTATTTATGAAGGGGTATCTACGTTGCTGATGAAATCGGGGAATCATTATCATCTTTCGCGGCTCGATGATTTTAATGAGTTCTACAATGTTATCCAGAAGAGGGAGCTGCAGGTTGTGATCCTGAATCCGGTCTGCGTGATGAACAGGCTGACAGAGTTCACAAAGCTGAAGATCGGTCACCCGGAGATCACCTGGATCGGACTGATCTATTCATACTTTGATCAGGAATTGCTGAACAGGTTCAACGTTACCTTTTCGATCTCAGACTCTTTTGAATTATTGGAAAAGAAGATCAACAGACAGCTGGAGCACCCAAGCCAGAAAGAGGGTCGCCAGGAACAACTTTCCGAAAGGGAGCGGGATGTTCTGATCCACCTGGTAAAAGGGCTCTCCAACAAAGAGATAGCAGAAACGCTCAATATCAGCATCCACACGGTCAACAGTCACCGCAGAAACATCATCGAAAAAACCGGCATCAAAAGCCTGTCGGGCCTGACCATCTACGCTATCTCCATGAATATCATTCCCCTCGATACCAGTTATATCTAGTCCATATGTTAGCTGTTAAGAAATGTAATGGATGTGGGAAAAATTGCCAGAAGGTGGATACTGTGGATCAGGATAGGAAAGCCGAGATCTATCTCGGGAGCGATCTCGATTACTTAATAGCTGCCGCTAAAGAAGAAATTCCCTATTTTATTATTACCTTTACTTTGTAAATGAAATAGTGTTTTTTGCAGATTGTTATTGAACTGATAATTAACATTTTAATCAAACTGTAATGGTTTCCCCCCTACCATATTTTAATATTTTTTTGCATTTATAGAATCTGCCAGGTTTTTATTATTTTGAATGCAATCACAATAATAGTGGGTATATATGAATGAAAAAGCTTTTATAGAACTTTGCCTTAATAAGATTGAGGAGCAGTTAGACTGGAAGCCAAGTGAAGAATGGAAGGATTATGATTTCAAGTTTCTACAAAAAGAAATATATTCAAGCACAGGGGTGTCTATAAGCACTCATACCCTAAAACGATTATTCGGCAAGATTAGTTATAGTTCAGAGTATGCTCCACAGCATGCGACAAAAGATGCGCTTGCTGTTTATATCGGGTTTACTTCGTGGGAGGACTTCGTTAAACAATGCTCAAATGAGAACAATGAAAAAAGTTTAAAGAATATACACTCAGAGCCAAAAGCTCTTACTGAAAAGAAAACTCGTAGAAAAGGGATTTATTTCACCTATATTATTTTAGTCCTGTTAGTTATTGCATCTGCAGTTACATTAATTAAATTCAGCTTCCAGAATAGTGCAGCTACATTTAATGTCATAAATAGGGAAGGATACATACCGCATACAGTAACATTCGAATTGGATATATCCAGTGTCCGGTCCAAGCAGGTTTTTGTTGATTTTGATTTCATGCATCCCGTAGATGGTGAATATCTCCTAGTGGACCCAGAGCAAAAATTGATTAATCATACATACCAGGTCCCGAATATTTATTATCCAAAGCTTTTAGTTGAAAACAAAGTTGTTGCAACCGATATTGTAGTTGTTAAATCGAATGGTTGGGTAGTTTTTTATAATCCGCCGGGCGAGCCAGAATATTGGATGAATAATATGTTTCAGTATCCGGAATATGATGATTACATGACTTTCACAAGGCAGGATATTGGCAGGCATAAACTTGATACATTGGATACCTATTACACAGACCACAGGAATGTCAAAAATTTTGGACTATCCGGCGATAATTTCAAATTTGAAATGAAATTTAAAAATGGTTTGCAAAACGGAGGAATAAGTTGTTTTAACAGTAGACTTTCTATAATCTGTGAACAGCAACAAATTTTAATAGCGATGGTAGAGCCGAATTGTTATCAGTACTGTGGATTGAAATACGGAGGAAATGATTATGAAGGCAGATACAGCGATCTCTCTTTCCTGGCAAGGGACATGTCAGACTGGATTGTAATGAGGGTTGAAGTTGTGGATAAAAACTTTTCCATATATATGGAAAATGAAAAGACTTATGAAGGGAGCTACAAACCTGCTGCCGGGGATATTAAAGGGTTGCAGATTCGATTTAAAGGATCGGGAATGGTGGACTATATGCTAATGACTTCTGTTGATAATGATACAGTCTATTATGACGATTTCATATATAATTAGAAAGATTCAGGATACTTTCATTAAATAGTGTAGCGATCATCTTCGCAACTCAACATAGCCCAAGTGGACGAAAATATTTCTATCAAAGATAGTCATAATCAGTGCCAATCCTGTTGCTGATTCGATTCATTTTATGGTAAAATATGAATACGACCATTTAAACCTACGAAGGTTCTCATTAAACCGATTAAAATCAAAAATATGTAATCCATATACCTGTCCTGCACGAGCTCCGTAATCTAAGCTTAATTTGTAAATATCAACTCCTATTCCCTCTCCCAGGCCTATTATAATCAAAAAAGTCAATATTTTTATTGGATTTTTAATGCGTCAAATCCGGGCAAACCTAATGCAAAGTATTTGCATACATAAACAGCATGGTTACTTTTTATACATTTAAGAATTGATGTAATGAATTAAAGCAATAAAACATTAAAATTTTAAAATTGTAGAAATAATGAAAATTATATATTATGTTTCTCTGGTTATACTCATTTTTATGATTTCCGGCTTTCAACTAACGAGTGCCAATTATGCCGATAATGAAAAAGCAAAAAATATCTTAGAGAATGGACTTTCGTATTTTAATGAGCCTCATGGCAGTTGGAATGTTAAAAACAAGCAACTGATTCTGGAAACAGAAAATCCTAAAAATAGGAGGACAAATATTTGGCTGAATGAAGACTATGATGATTTTTTGCTTGAACTGGAATTTAAATTGAATCCAGGAACGAACAGTGGCGTTTTTTTTCGGACATCTGATATTAACAATCCCGTCCAAACTGGCATCGAAGTACAAATTAAGGACGACTACGGAAGAGCTCCCATTGATAAACATTTTTGCGGAAGCATTTATGACATTAGGGAAGTATCAAAAAATCGGGTAAAAAAACCAGGGAAATGGAATCAACTAAAAATTATTTGTGATGGCTCATTAGTCCAAGTCCACTTAAATAATCGAAAGGTTATAGATATGGATCTGTCAGACTGGGAAGAGGCAGGGAAAAATCCGGATGGAACAAAGAATAAATTTAACACTGCTTATAAAGATTTGGCCAGAAAAGGAAAGATCGGATTTCAGGATCATGGCGGCATTGTCAGGTTCCGGAACTTAAAAATACAGAAGCTGTAATAACAGCGAATGCAATTGTATTCACTTTCAATAAAATACCGCGATAATGAATAAACTTTTCAGTATGTTCTTATTGGTTTTAATTCCCTTCTTTGGATTAGGACAGACCAAACCAAATATTGTTTTGATTGTATCAGATGATCATGGAACAGACGCTTTGGGCTGTTATGGCAATCCGGTAATTAAAACTCCTGCCCTGGATGCACTGGCAAAAGAAGGTACGCTTTTTACCCATGCTTTTTGCACTGCGCCAAGTTGTAGTCCCAGCAGATCGGTTATCCTTACCGGCCGACACAACCATAATAACGGAATGTATGGCCTTGAACACAGTTTCCATCATTTTAGTTCATTCGACAATGTAATAGGCTTACCGGTATTGTTGGCCGACAACACTTATAGAACGGCAAGAGTCGGAAAATTCCATATTGCTCCTGAAGATGTTTATAAATTCGATAAGATTTTATCATCTGGAACAGCCAATCAACCGGATTCTGTTTCGTTGGGAAGAAGTCCGGTGGAAATGGCAGAATTTTGCCGGAATTTTTTGAACGAAAAATCCGAAAAGCCCTTCTTTCTTTATTATGCCACTGATGATCCTCACCGCTCAAATATTTATTTACCAAACGGCGATGTGAGTTTTGATACCTATCCTGAACCCAATGCTTTTGGAAATCAAAAAAAAGGAGTCCCGGGGGTACGCGAAATCACCTATAATCCGGAAGAGGTAATTGTGCCTTCCTTTCTTCCCGATACAAAAGAATGCCGGGAAGAACTGGCTCAGTATTACCAGTCGGTTTCCCGTTTGGACCAGGGAATAGGGCGGTTGGTGGAAATTTTAAAATTAGCGGGACATTATGAAAACACGTTGATTATTTATATTTCTGACAACGGAGTTGCATTCCCCGGAGCAAAAACTACACTTTACGAACCCGGTATACGTTTGCCGTGCATCGTAAAAGCGCCCGGGCAAAAAAAGGGACTTGTTCAGAACGGGTTGATTTCCTGGTCAGATATTACGCCTACCATTCTTGATTATGCGCAGGCTGCTGTTGATGAAACAATCTTTCATGGCCGTTCATTTAAGGAGCTTGTTGAATCGGAAGACGGAACCGGATGGGATGAGGTTTTTGCCTCGCATTCGTTACACGAAATAACAATGTATTATCCCATGCGCATGGTAAGAACTAAGAAGTATAAATTGATTTACAATATCGCATATCCTTTGCCCTTCACGTTAGCATTGGATTTGCGACAATCTCCAACCTGGATTAGTAGTGAGAATTTCGAATTTTACGGTAAAAGGAATAAAGAACAATTCATTCACAGACCAATATTTGAACTGTATGATATAGTAGAGGATCCTGATGAAATAATCGATCTGTCCGGTAATCCGAATTATGCTTCAATACTAAAGGTATTAAAAAGTAAGATAAAAGGCTTTCAAGAAAGAACAGGTGATCCCTGGGTTTATGAATGGGAAAATGACCTGTAGAGAATTCTCAAACTTAAGCACGGTTACCAGTAAGACATAAAATCCAAACCTTATAAAACAATGAAAACAAATGATAATCATTCATCTAAAACACGTCGTGAGTTTATCAGAAACACTGCAGTTGCGACAACAGCATTCACAATTATCCCAAGATATGTATTAGGGGGTAAAGGATTCATTGCTCCAAGTGATAAATTGAACATTGCCTGTGTTGGTATTGGAGGCAAGGGGAGGGTTGATGTTGGTGGGGTAAGCAGTGAGAATATTATTGCCCTTTGTGATGTGGATCAGGCACGAGCGAGACACGGAAATCCGGGATTCAGCAAAACAAATGCCTATGATGCGTTTCCCGCTGCACGCCGCTATCAGGATTTCAGGGAGATGCTTGATAAGGAAAAGGATGTTGATGCAATTACCATATCAACGCCTGATCACACCCACGCTGTTATTACAATGGCAGCAATGAAAAAAGGGATCCATGTCTATACACAAAAACCAATTACCCGTACTGTTGATGAATCAAGAAAAATTGTTGAATATGCAAGAAAGAATGGGATTGTTTCCCAAATGGGAAACCAGGGACACGCAAACGTAGGCCCCCGTATATTAAATGAACTGATTTGGCAGGGGGCAATTGGATCCATAAAAGAAGTGCATTGCTGGACAAACCGTCCGGTATGGCCACAGGGTATTGTAAAGCGCCCGGAAGATTCACCTCCTGTTCCTTCAACGTTGAATTGGGATTTGTGGGTTGGGCCCTCTCCGTTCAGACCTTACCACCCGGATTATGTTCCGTTTAATTGGAGAGCATGGTGGGATTTTGGCGTTGGTGCCCTGGGAGATATGGGATGTCATATTTTGGACTATCCTTTCTGGGCAATGAAGCTGGGAGCGCCTATCAGCATTGAAGGATATTCCTCTCCTGTCTCTCTGGAAACAGCACCCCAGGCATCAATGATAACATATAATTTTAAATCCGGGCTTGATGGGACAGTGTTCGATCTAATATGGTACGATGGTGGATTAAGGCCAAATATGCCCAAGGGGTTAGAGAATCATACAGATTTGTGGGACAGTATTGGAGGAGTTATATTCGAAGGGGACGAAGGAGTATTGGTTTACGGACATCACAAACCAAAACCAATATTATTAATTAGAGGAAAAGAGAAAAACTATGATGCTCCAAAGGAAATGATAATTCGTTCACCGGGTCATTATGTAGAATGGATCAATGAAATTAAAGGCAGCAAGGAGCGGGCTATGTCAAATTTTGATTATGCCGGGCCGCTGAACGAGGCTGTACTTTTAGGTAACGTAGCTATCCGTTCCGGTAAAAAAATATTTTGGGACGCTAAAAAAATGAAAATGAGCAATGCCCCTGAGGCCAATAAATATCTTTCGGAAGAATATAGAAATGGATGGAGTTTATAGATTCATTTAGGAGAGAACATCAATTTTCCAAACACGTGCAGACTTAATGCAAAGTATTTGCATACTTGTATTTCATGTTTAGTGCCATTAAATTTGACTTGAAGATGACGCTCTTTTATAGGAATTCGAAAAAATAAGTTTGTTCTGCAAAAATGTTTATTGAGAAATATAATAAAAGCAATTTTTTACTAACTAATCTAAAAAACAGAATTATGAAAAAGAAATCTACTTACTTGTTAACTTTTTTACTGTTAACAGCTTTTACACCCAAGCTATTGGCTCAGGCCGATACAATCCGGACATTAGTCTTTACTGAGATTTATTCGCCTGGTCCGCAAAATTATGTAGAATTAACCAATGTTGGAGATGAGCCTGTTAATCTATCCAACTTCAAATTGGCTCAATCACATCATGCTAGGGTATTTCCGATTACTGTCAGTTTGAGAGAGACGATGTTGCCGGATGTTGAGCTTAAGCCCGATTCTTCCTTTGTGGTTGCGACTGTAAATGATTTTCAGGATAAGTATGGCTGGAAAGAAACACCCTGGAGCGATCTGCGAAAGTACGGAATTCCGGGAACACATCCTGATATTCTAGCAAAATTGGATACTGCACTTTTTTCTGATGAAGGTGTCAGCGACAGCCAGGAAGGATTAGACAGCGTCAGCAATAGTCCTCACTTATTAACCGGCCTACAATACAATAATGCATTATTCCTGGAGTATCATTTTGGTGATGACTCTGTTGTTGTTGATCAGGCAAGACTTATTCTCGATGAAAATGGGAATATTGTAAGGGATGATATACATACTGTAGTGGCAGGAGTTCCAGACGCCTGGAGTAATTATGTGCTTGTCCGGAAGACCAATGTCACTCAAGGAAATATGGACTGGGATGATGCACGTGGTAATTCCATAGATGATTCGGAATGGATTCCTATACCACCCAGATCTGGTGGTTTAGATGGGAACAATAGCAGGTTTTATACAACATTAGGACATCATGGCAATACAACGCTGGATGGTGAATCTGTTAGTAGCGATGTCATTGATATTGACTTGGTGAATAAAACAATTGCAGTTCCCTGGGGTATTTACAGAGATTCTATTATGGATAAATTTAATTTGGCAGGTGGAATTGCCTGGCAGTATCACCAAAGCCCTTCTGTAATAGATTCAACCAGCAGAATAGTTGTTTCAGGTGACATATTAACCTTATATGCCGTGGGAGAAGATCTGGAGCAAATTGATTTCGCAATAAATCTAAAAGATCCGGCCAATGACATGAATCTTGTATTCCCGGTAAATCTGAAATCATATGAGTTGGAATTTGAAGATTATGTATGGTCAACACCGTTTTATGTTACACATGATAGCCCTGTGATTGACACTATCGGCGATGTGAAATTTGGAATGAGAGTCGATACACTCTTCAAATATCTGGAGAAAGCGTCAAATGCTTCATGGGAGATTGAGAGGGTGGATGGTACTGAACGTCCTGATTTGAAAGAGGGCGATATACTCAAGGTAACAGCTCAGGACGGAACTGTTAAGAATTATGTGCTTGATGTTGCAACAAAACCAGAGCCAAGTCATAATGCAATGCTCAGTGCGATAACATGGCCAGAGGCTCCTGCTTTTCTTAGGGCAAGTCCTCAGTGGAATGATGATACGATTCCAAACTTTAGGAGTGGAATATTTACATATGAACTGAAGGTGCCTTATGGTGCAACGAGTGTTCCCGCACTTTCGGTAATTCCTGAGGATTTGAACGCGCAGATTTCGGTGAATCGGGCTACGGTGTTAGCAGGACCTTTAGAAGACAGGACTACCACATTTACTGTTACAGCTGAAGATGACACAACGGTTAATGT
>JBBDUV010000053.1:0-6561 GCA_040903745.1 Bacteroidales bacterium
GCTCTGCTTTATCATGATAATTCAACAATATTCAACCAATTGACAGGCCTTATTCCACAGGAAGAGGTAACTCAGATAACTGTGGTAAGCCCATATTTTGACGAAGATGGAACAGCATTACTGAACCTTAAAAACCATTTTAACAAAGCTAAAATCGATGTTTATCTTCCTTCCAAATATGGATTGCCACCCAACAAAATGACAGATCAACAGTCAATTGAATTTTACAATTGGGAGAAAACAAAAAGAGGGGAACAATCTATTTCAAGTGCTGAAGATTATTACAGAAAACTGCACAGTAAGATTATCCATTTTAAAGCAGGGGAATACGAATATTGTGTGATCGGTAGTGCCAATGCAACGATAGCTGGACTTGGAAGCGAAACCGGTAAAACAGTAAATGAAGAATTTTGTGCACTATATAAAATAGTAAGTAACGGACTATTGGAGGAGCTTGGGATATCAGGTAAAAAGCAGTCAATTTCGGTTACCAAGCTAGTTCGTAATCAATCACTGATCTTGGATCCGGATAGAATTGTTCAAACGAAGAAAGCACGGATCCTATGTGCCGATCTTAATGGAAGACGCTTGCAAATAAATTATCGTCTTGCTTCTAATTTTGTAAACTATTTGGCTATTTGCGATAACCATGGGGATAGACTTTCAAGAGACATATTAAACCCTGAAGACACAAATTCACAGTTACTATCTTTTTCAGAAGAAGTTCTTAATCAAAATCCTTCATACGTAGTATTTGAATCTGAAACTGGGGATGAGATCTCCAATAAGCAACTCATCAATTTCATTGATAAACTTTATCATACAGATCCATCCAAAGGTAACAGAACCATTCGGCAAGTCTTAACATCATTGGAGGGAGGTATAATCAATGAATTTGAAATTATTGAATTCATTAATGATCTGAATAAAAGTCGGAAGGCAGAATCGGAAAAAATTAGACTTGGAGGTAAATCATCGTCAGAGAATGAAAACAATGACGATATTTCTGCAGCTGAAATGACCTATGATGAAGCTATTGACGCTGCTAAAGACCAACAAAGTTCTGAGGTCATCATGAGAGGACATTCTTCTACACGCTTATGGGAAACCATATCCAGGTTGTTCCAGGAAAAGCAAACCAATGTTGGTGAAGAATTGATGGACGAGGAAGAAGAAGGAACTGCAGAGAAAAGCAGGGATAGAAAGGAAGCAAATCAGGATCAGGAAATAGTAGTCATAAAAAATATTGATCACTTCAGAAGAATGATCAACAGTGTAACCAAACTTGCGGATAATTATATTGGCCAGCTAAATAAAATTAGTTACAAACCTGACCACCAGATAAGTGAATTGGATTTGGGAAATTTTCTTCTGGTCACGCACGTATTGACTGTAGTCTGTACCTTCAAAGAATACGAGTTTGCAAAGGAGGAGGATGCCAAATCACATTTAAAAGAGCTGGAGCAATTATATACTAACAAGATGCTGGGAATATTGGAGCACTTTACCAAACTCCTGGTTAAAAAGCCAATAACTAAGTACGACCAAAATGATTATCAAAAGCAAAAATTTGATGAGTTCTTCCCGAAAGCCGGCTATCATTTTTGGCTTTATGTATACCTGATTCAGCACAGATCTTGGCATCAGGCAATTAGAGATAAAGCGGAACTTGCTGCTATGAATTTCCTGCATTATTTCGGTGCGGCTAACAATGGATTTGATCAATATTTGAAATTTTTGTCTTCAGCATATAATGATATGTATTTTAATCCCAATTCAGTTGTAAGTCTCATTGATCAAATCCTTTTAAAATATATAAAACCTGATGGTCAATACATCGGCATTGACCATTCTGGAATTTGCAGGGTATTGTCAAAAGATAATGACGAGATTTATTACAGCAGTTTATTTGCAAATGGTAGAATTAGTTATGGGAAGCTAAAAAAACAAATGATTAACTTTAATACTATATGAAAAGAATATTTCTTTCATATAAACTATAGTTATAATGATGAAAAAAACCGGCCAATTCATACAATTTTCCGCATCAGATATGGTAAACTTTTTAGGATGCCGGCATCTAACTGAATTAGACCGAAAAACAGTACTCGGTGAAATCAATCCACCTGATTGGAGTAATCCGGCATTAGTATTGATTCAGCAAAAGGGAATTGAGCATGAACAAGCCTATGTTGCTCATTTAAAATCCCAGGGTTTAAAGGTTTGTGAATTAGAAGGACATTCTTCTGATGAAACAAAAGATGCAATCTCGAAAGGATACGATATTATCACCCAGGCCAGATTTGAAAAAGATGGCTGGGTTGGAATTGCTGATATTCTCAGAAAAGTTCCTGGAGATAGCAAGCTTGGCAATTGGTATTATGAGGTAGAAGACACAAAACTTGCACGGGAAACAAAAGCCGGAACAGTACTTCAGCTGTGCCTTTATTCGGAGTTTCTTGGTGAGCTTCAGGGTAGAATTCCGGAATATATGTTTGTGGTAAAACCAGGGAGTGATTTTCCAAAAGATGAATTCCGATTTCCTGAGTTTGAGGCTTATTACAGGTTTGTAAAGAACAGGTTTCACCAGGTCGTTTTGGCTGAACCAGTTGCAACATATCCTTTACCAGTTGCAAAGTGCGATACTTGCAGATGGTGGAAAGAATGCAATACCAAATGGCATGTGGATGACCACCTTTGCCTGATTGCCGGGGTCCGATCTCACCAGATGAAGGAACTTGAACAGCAGGGGATCTCCAGCCTTGAAAAATATGCCCAGGAACCAAAACCATTTCGTAAAATCCCGGAACAGGGTAATGAAGAAACTTATAAAAAGATTCATCAACAGGCGCAGGTACAGCTTAGAGGCAGGAATGAGAATAAAATGCTATTTGAATTACTTCCTGGTGAACCTTTGAGAGGATTGAACAGACTGCCGGTACCATCAAAAGGGGATCTGTATTTTGATATTGAAGGTGATCATTTCTACGAGGAGGGCGGAATCGAATATTTATTTGGTGTTGTTTTTTTAAATGAAAGCGATGAAATTGAATACAAGGGTTACTGGGCAAAAAATCGGATAGAGGAAAAGAATTTGTTTTCAGAATTTATGTCTTTTATTTTGAATCGTTGGGAGGTCTTTCCGGAAATGCACATATATCATTATGCTCCTTATGAACCTACAGCAATAAAAAGGTTGGCATCCCGAAGTGCAATATATGAGCAAGAAGTAGATCGACTATTGCGTTCAGACCGATTTATTGATCTGTTTTCTGTCATAAAAGAAACGCTTATTGCCAGTGTTGAAAGCTATTCTTTAAAAGAGATTGAGAAGTTCACCGATTATTCTCGCAAGGCTGATTTGAGACTTGCCAGTGATGCCAGGCGAAGGATTTCCATTGCGCTTGACTTTGATGATTTTTCATCGTTTTCTGAAGCTGATTTTGAATTGATTGAAGCGTACAATAAGGATGATTGCCTGGCCACGTTTGAGTTGCGTAAGTGGATAGAATCAATTTACCTTGAGCAATTAGCTAAAGGAGCAGAATTATCAAGATTGGAAGACTCCCAGGGTGAAGCAAATGATGCCATTGCTGAAGGCGAAGCCTATGCACGTGACTTATACCACAGCTTGGTTAGTGACCTTCCGGATGATCCAGGCGATTGGGGAAATGAAGAGCAGGCAAAGTGGTTGTTAGCTCACCAGGTAGAATTTTATCGAAGAGAAATGCGAAGTGCCTGGTGGGAATTCTTCAGACTACGGGAACTGGAACCCAACGAAATGATGGAGGAAAGAAAAGGAATTGCAGGACTTAGGTTTCAGTCTACCCTTCCAGAATCAAATAGAGTCCCCATTGACAGATATATTTATCCACCGCAGGAAATTTCGATGGATTCAGGGAATGAGGTTTATGAACCTCAGGGAGAAAAAATAGGAACAATCCATAATTTTTCCCTTGAAAACAGAACTGTGGATATAAAGAAAACCGGTAAAACGGCTGGTATTCATCCGTATGCTGTGTTTATTAAAGATATAGTGTCAAACAGTGGATTAGTTCCCTCTTTTCATAGATTTATAGAATCCATTATTTCCAATGGTATTGATGGCAGTGGCCCTTACAGAGCAGGCAGGGATCTGTTATTGAAACTTCCACCACGATTATCGTCTGGTGAAACATTGAGTGTTCAGAAAGGAGAGACAATTGAAGAAACTGCTTTGAGAAATGCACTAAATTTGGGTAATGGGATATTACCAGTTCAGGGTCCTCCTGGTACCGGGAAAACACATTTGGGAGGAAGTATAATTGCTGAACTTACGAAAAGAGGGAAGAGAATAGGTGTTACAGCAGTTAGTCATAAGGTAATTCGTAATTTACTGGATAAAGCAGTCGAACTGGGGGAAAAAAAAGGAATCAATCTAAGAATCGGGCATAAGGCAAAAACGGATTTCGGAGATGGAACTTATCTGAAGGATAAAAATGCTTGTTTGGCAGCACTAAATCAGGGCATAGTAGTGGGTGGTACTGCCTGGCTTTGGGCGGATGATATATTTGAAGAAAAACTGGATTATCTATTTGTTGATGAGGCTGGGCAGATGTCATTAACCAATGTTCTGACCATTTCCAGGGCAGCCAGAAACATTATTTTATTGGGTGATCCTCAGCAACTGGAACAACCCCAGAAGGGTGCCCATCCGGAGGGAGCGGATATATCCGCTCTTGAACACATACTTGATGGAAGCAAAACCATGTCTGAGCACATGGGATTATTTTTGGGAGTCACTTGGAGGCTACATCCTGATATAACTCAATTTACTTCAACCCTTTATTATGAAGGAAGGTTGAGGTCAAAAGAAGGACTTGAAAATCAAAAACTGGAAGGAAACACACCTTTTGCCGGCAGTGGTCTTTTTCATGTGACAGTTGAGCATGCTGGTAACCAAAGTCAATCCAGAGAAGAAGTTGAGGCAATTGTAAAAATCGTCCATCATCTCATGTCATCTGAAATAAATTGGATAGACCGAGAGGGGATATCAAGGTCACTTGAACAAACTGATATATTAATCATCGCACCATATAATGCACAAGTAAGCGCATTGCAGGAGGCATTATCAGGATTCTCAGTAGGAACGGTTGATAAATTTCAGGGGCAGGAGGCTCCCATTGTTATCTACTCGATGACAAGTTCTTCCTCTGAGGATGCTCCCAGGGGCATGAGCTTCCTATACAATCCGAACCGTATGAATGTGGCCACCAGTCGGGCCAAATGCACAAGTATACTTGTCTCAACTCCCAAGATATTTGAGGTAGAATGCAATACCATTGAGCAGATGAAGTGGGCGAATGGGGTTTGTTTGTATAGGGAGATGGCTAAGGTAAGGTAATGTCATCACCTTTTTAGCTAACCGAATCGAGCCCCATCCCACTTGGTGGCAACCTTAATGGTTGTTATGCATCTGGTATGTGAATACATCTTAAGCCAAAATTAATGGCTTAACATATTTTTCCCATAGTCCGTAATGTGGATTGATAACTTTTTTTGTGTTGACATGATTGCATCCTTCACAACTCTCCTTATTACAGAATATGAATCCAGAATCTCCTTCCATACATCTATATTTCGAATAATTCTCCCATATATCTTCAGAAAAGCCATTTCGGTATTTAGTATAGAAATCCCTGTCTTCGTTTTGAAATAAATCAGTTATTTCAGCATCCCAGAAATAGTCGATGTAATTTGAAAACTCTTTGCCGGCCACTAACCAAGTATTCTGGAATAGATCATCCTCACTCAGACATTCTACATCTCCTAAATCAAACACTTCATAATAATACTTGTCAATAATCTCGTTGAAATATTCATCATTTTCAAAATAAAGGTCATCATTATCATTGACGCATAAAACAAGATGTTCTTCATATGCCCAGTCTTCTTTTGGTAATAGATTGTGTTCAATCCCGATTTCATAATCTGGAATGTATTCAAAGTCGGTTTCACAATGATTATTTTTCTTATTCTTCCTTTGATAATCAACTGCTACAAATGATATGTGTCTTTTGGTTGCTATAAATTTATGATCCTTATTTTCCCATGTTATGGTAAAATAGGATTTGAATCCTTCCTCATCCTCTTTGTCATTTAAGAAATCAAAAGTGGAATCAGCATCTTCATTTACCAGGTCAATTCGGTTGAGATACTGATAAATCTGTTCACAGAATTTTATCGACAATCTATTATACTCTTCATCCTTAATTACTGGAAAGAGAATCTGATAATGAGGCGACCTCTTAATAAATTCAAATGAGCCATCTTTCAATATGAAGGTATAATCAATGGCACTCTCATAATCATCAGCAATCCATGTTGTACCGCTAAATATAACCTCTGGATGTTCTTTAGATAATTCACTTAATGAACAGTTCAAATATTCTTTACGACAATAATATTCAGTTACTTCATCTTTAACGTTTAATATTAAGTCTTTCCATCTATTATTAAACGTGCTACCGGTAAATAATAATTCCGGTTTTGTGCATTTAACTTTGGTTCCTCTGTAGTATC
>JBBDUV010000054.1:0-36551 GCA_040903745.1 Bacteroidales bacterium
TTTTATTATAATTTCCACGAAGAATGGGGATCAGGGCCCGCGGGGTAACGTCTTTTACAGCATAACCCAAAATTATTAATGCCTCCCGCAAAGTAGAGGTTCCTGTTTTTTGAAAACCGACACCGATTATTTTACCTGTCATGGGGTTCTGCTGTTCGGCTTATAACTTTTGATACAAAGATACAAATGAATCTTGAATATGTTTTTGAATAACCACAACATCAATCATCAGAGAAATGTTTGAGCATCTCACGGTAAGAGGAAAATACTTTTGCGCGGGAAAGAAAGCCAACATACTTTCCATCGTCCACCACAGCAATATTATACCTGCCGGAGCGTGAAAATTTTCCAGCAACCTCCTCCATCTGGTCATCGATTTTTACAGTATACTCGGGCATAAACATCAAATCACGCACCTGGGTCTTGTCATACATCTCCTGGTTGAACATAATGTGGCGAATATCATCGAGCTTGACGATGCCTACAAATGTTCCGTCCTCCTTCACAACCGGAAAAATATTCCGGTGTGATTTGGTAATCACCTTCACCAGGTCGCCCAGTGTTTCATCAGGATGAACGGTTTTAAAATTTGATTCAATCAGCTCACTTACATTCATCAACAAAAGAATATTCCTGTCTTTATGGTGGGTCATAAGGTCACCCCGCTTGGCAAGCTGAATGGTATATACAGAATTGGAGACAAAGTATTTGGTTGTGGCATATGAGATGGTCGACACGAGCATCAACGGCATAAACAACTCATAGCCGCCGCTGATCTCAGCGATCATAAATATAGAGGTCAGCGGAGCATGAATAACTCCGGCCATGACTCCGGCCATACCAACCAATGCCATATTGGTAATAGAAACATCTGCCCCCATCCGGTTCAGAACAATTCCGACCAGTAGTCCCAGGTTCGCTCCCATAAAAAGCGATGGGGCGAAAATTCCACCAATACCACCCGCGGCAAAGGTAAGGGTGGTTGCAATGGCCTTAAAGACAATGATCAAAACAAAAGCCAATACAACCAAAAGAAAGTTGTGTTGCCAGTTTTCATAGAGGGATCCGTTAAAGAGCGCTGGAACGTCTCCCCGCAAACTTGAATTAACAATTTCATAACCTTCACCGTACAAAGGTGGCAAAAGAAAAATTATGACACTCAGGATCCCCCCTGCAATAAGCAAGCGTTTCCATATGCTGTCAACTTTCTCAAATAATTCTGAGAAATAATTATACACCTTTGCAAAATAGACAGAAACCAAACCAGCGATCACCCCAAGGATCAGGTAGAGGTGAATCTGATCCATCTGAAACCTTTCTACTATCTGGAAGGAATAGAGCACATTCTGACCCAGAAACAAGTAGGATGTGAGAGCAGCAGTCGCAGAAGCTATTAGCAAGGGAAGCATGGCATACATGGTCAGATCCAGCATAAGCACCTCAATAGCAAAAACAATTCCTGCGATCGGTGCCTTGAAAATAGCTGATATTACGCCGGCACATGCACATGAGATCAGAAGGGTAATCTCTTTGTAACTCAAATTGAAAAGACGCCCTATATTGGATCCCACTGCACCTCCGGTAGCGATCATGGGTCCTTCCAGTCCGACAGATCCACCAAAACCAACTGTAAGTACACTGGAAACAATGCTTGAATAGAGGTTGTGCACACGTATGAATGCATTGTTCCTGGATATAGCAAACAGAACCCCTGGTATTCCATGTCTGACAGGTTTCCTGTTGATGTATTTAATGAATATTACCGCAAGGGTGATACCTGTAATGGGCAACAAGATGATCAGAATTTTTTCGTAATCTCCTTCGATCGCTGTCGAAAGAGCCACCTCAATAAAATGAACCAGATTTTTGATAATGACCGCTGCAAGTCCAACAGCAAGTCCGACAATTGCCGCAATCAGGTAAAGAAACCTGTGTCCCGACAAGTACCTCATCCTTAACTTTCTGATCCTGTCCTGAAACGTAATCTTACTCATAGCGCCATAAAAGTAGTATTTCTGAATAAGGATTTATATTCAATAATACGATTTTTCCAAAAAAAAAATCGTAAAAACGGACTATGGGTAAATAATCCTGGCAAAAGATTATCGCTTAGGATAAATAAACGACAAAAGCCCATATTATTCAAAACAAAAAGGAGGTACCGTGTGATATTAAATATGGTATAGTAAATATTTTAAGCAGCCATAAAACTTTTGGCATGATTTTTCGTATATACAAGCTGGTGGTAATTTATTAGGAAGAATCCAGTGATGGCGAAATTTATATTACCGGGAATACTATTCATGATTCTGTCGTCAGGATCAGGCATGGCGCAGACCAGTCCTGAAAAACCAATTATAAAGTATGTCACAATTGACAGCATCACGGGAGAGACAATCATCGAATGGGAGGCAAGTGAAACTCCGCAGATAGATTCATACGAAATCTCCACCCTTGATATTACAACCAATCCTGTAACAGGTTTTTACCTTGGTTCCGTTCCTGGCGACTCACTCACCTTTAGCTACAAACCAGAGAAGCAAAAGCCTTATATATATACAGTTGTAGCAGTAGACGAAGCTGAAAACCGAAGCTTGCTGAGCGGAGACTATCATCAACCGGTACATCTCAAGCTTCAATATGACTCCTGCAGCAGTGCGATGCTCCTCAAATGGAACAAATATGTCGGTTGGAAAAACAGTCTGACCGGGTTTTATGTTTATTCAAAAGGTGAAACAGGAGATTTCCGGTACCTGGACAGACTCGACACCAATACCGTATCATTTGTTCATGAACCGGTTGAGGAGAACAGAAAGTACCAATATGTGATTATAGCATACGACAGTCGGGGAAACAGATCAACATCAAACACCCAAAGCTATTTCACCTACATGCCTCCCCCACCCGACTTTATCAATCTTGATCACGTTTCGGTTATTGATGACCAGACTGTTGAGATATCCTTCTCAGCAGATATTTCAGGTGAGATTAACGATTTCCTCGTATCAAGGGCAAGATCTCGGGAAGGATCTTTCACCCCGGTCCAAATGATTACAGATGTTAACAGTTCTACCATTCAGATCACCGACAACATTGCTACGCAGGTTGAAAAATACTTTTATAAAGTGGAAGCATTGAACAGTTGTTCCAGGCCGGTAGCAAGCTCTAATCCTGGCAACAATATTGTTGTCAGCGGTTCTGCTGAGGGTTCCGTTATCACGCTAACATGGGATCCGTATGAAGGTTTTTCAAACGGGGTTTCAGAATATACAGTATTCAGGAAAAACCGGTACAATGAATATGAGGTGGTTCATACTTTACCGCCAGGAATAAACAGGTTCAATGATAATTTAAGACAGCTCGGCAAAACTGATAACTCAGGCGATTTGCATTACTATGTAGAAGCACATGAAAATGGCACCAATCAGCTCGGGATAGCAGGAACGAGCAGGTCCAACGAGTTTATTGTTAATGTCGAAACCCGGATGTGGATGCCAAATGCCTTTACCCCTGAGGGATATCCAAATAACTATTTTCTTCCGGTGATGGATTTTTTACCAAAGGATTACAAAATGTTTATTTTCGATCGCACTGGCAAGGTTCTTTTTCAAACAACCGACCCCCACAAAGGTTGGGATGGAACATTGAACGGATCAGGAAGAGCCAGGGAAGGTGCGTACATATATCATGTTACTTATCTGTCATATAACGGTGTGCGACGGGAGCTGACTGGTAATTTGACATTAGTTTATCCGTAATTTAGCATTTTGATTGAAAACAGATTAAATTGTTTTCAGATTTGGTTCAGATTTGGTCCATTAATCTTCAAAAAATCTTTTGACTACCTATTTTATTTACTAATTCAATTTCACTAATTTTACACATTCAGAAAGCAATTGACTAGTGTCAAAGAGAACCGGGTTTGCGAGCTAATCAAAGCTAAAACGTTAAGGACTTACTTTCGCAGGGTTATATGGAAGAACAGATATTGACAGAACAGGAGAAAATACAGGATGAATTAAATGCCATTCTGCGAAACTGTGCGCACTGTAAAACCCAAAAGGACGAGGAGCTGATCAGAAAGGCCTTCAGAATGGCTAATGAGGCCCACAAGGGTATGCGCCGAAAATCGGGAGAACCTTTCATTATGCACCCACTTGCTACTGCACGGATCGTAGCAGAGGAAATTGGCATGGGGGTTACTTCCATCGTCAGCGCAATTCTGCATGATGTGGTTGAAGATACCGAGCTTTCCATCGAAAATATTGAAAATGCATTTGGTAAAAAGGTTGCCACCATTGTTGAAGGGCTGACCAAGATTTCCGGTGTATTCGATAAAGAATCAAATTCGCTGCAGGCTGAAAACTTCAGAAAGATGTTACTCACCCTCTCAGATGATATCAGGGTGATCATTATCAAACTGGCCGACCGGCTCCATAATATGCGTACGCTGGAGTCCCTTCCACGGGATAAGCAGGTAAAAATCTCTGGTGAAACGACCTACCTCTATGCTCCACTCGCGCACAGACTTGGCCTCTACAATATCAAAACTGAGATGGAAGACCTGAGTCTGAGATACCGATATCCTGAAATATTCCAGGAGATCAGTGAGAAAATAGCCCTTTCGGAAAAGAAGCGCAGTCAGCTGATTAACCATTTTTCCATTCCGATTATTACAAGATTGGCTGAGAGCGGGTTCACATTTGATATATCGGGACGATCAAAATCCATCTACTCGATCTACGAAAAGATGCACAAAAAAAATGTTTCGTTCGAGGAAATTTATGATCTTTTTGCCATCAGAATTGTATTCGATCCCAAACCCGGAATTCCGGAAAAAACGCAATGTTGGGACATCTATTCAAATGTCACTGATATCTACCCGCCCAAGCCCGATCGCATCAGGGACTGGGTATCAACACCAAAGGCAAATGGATATGAGGCTCTGCATACAACTGTAATGGGGCCCAACGGAAAGTGGATGGAAGTACAGATCAGGTCAAAACGAATGGATGAGATTGCAGAAAGGGGATTTGCCGCTCACTGGAAATATAAAACCGCAGGAGCAGAGGACACGGAGCTGGATAAATGGATTAAAAGCATCAGGAAAATGCTTGAGCAACCCAATTCCGATGTCATGGAATTTCTGGACGATTTCAAGCTCAATCTGTTCGCCTCTGAGATCATGATTTTCACCCCAAAAGGACGAATTATCACACTACCGGCAGGGGCAACCGCACTTGATTTTGCATACGAAATTCATTCAGAAATTGGCAACAAGGCCATCGGTGCCAAGGTGAATCACAGATTGCTGCCTTTAAATGCCAGATTAGCCAGTGGCGACCAGGTCGAAATACTTACTGCAGAGGACAGAAAACCCTCACTTGAATGGAATGATTTTGCAACCACAGTAAAGGCAAAATCAGCCATCAAGGCAGCCCTGAAAGCAGAGAGAAAAGACAGGATAAAAGTAGGAAAAAAGATGCTGGATGACAAGCTAAAGAAGCTACATCTCACCCCCAGTAGTCGCGTTTTTAAGAAGATCTTACCGGCTTATGATTCAAGCAATAAAGATGAACTCTATTCCAAAATAGGAACAGGAATGATCTCGCTTGACAACCTGAAAGATGTACTGAGCAAGAATACAAAAAACAAGTGGGTCAGGGTGTGGGACTTATCCCTTGGTCGCCCGGCAGTCAACCCTGAATCAGTTGAGGAAAAGATATATGATGATAAGGGTAGATTGCTGCTGAAGGAGAATATTGACGAAAAACGAACCTATGGACTGGGGGAATGCTGTAATCCGATACCAGGCGACGAAGTAATCGGGGAATTGCGGGATGACGGTATGATTACCGTGCACCGCACCGACTGTAGTGACGCCATAAAAATCATGTCGGCACATGGTGACAAACTTGTAACAGTGAGCTGGACACAGCATAAGGTATTCTCCTACCTTGCAAGAATCCATCTCAATGGATGGGACCGGTTTGGAGTATACAACAGCATTACCAGTACGATCGCCCATGAGTTTAATATCTCCATGAGAACCATCAACCTCCATGGTCATGATGGAATTTTTGACGGTACCATCGACCTCTATGTGCACAATACCAGCGACCTGAACAACTTGATTATGAACCTGGTAAAACTAAAAGGGGTGGAATCGGTGCATCGGGTCGAGATCAAGGATCAATAAAAAGTGCCTTCTGAAACACCTTTTTCTTTGGTCTTTTCCCGTCTTTTAGCTCTTCGCTGACCTAAATATTTTAAACGAATCAAAAAGATTAGTATATTCGTGCTATAATTTTTAATTAGACTAATTATGGGCGTGGTAGATACGAGAAGTACTGTAAAGCAAATATTTACAGAATACCTCGAGAAAAAGGGTCATAGAAAAACCCCGGAGAGATATGCAATACTTGACGAAATTTACTCCAGGGAGGGACATTTCGATATCGAATCCCTCTATATTTTCATGAAAAACAAGAATTACAGGGTCAGCCGGGCCACCTTGTACAATACCATTGAACTCCTGCTCGCTTGTAATCTGGTTGTAAAGCATCAATTCGGAAAAAATATAGCCCAATTTGAGAAAGCTTACCACTGCATGCAACACGATCATCTGATCGATCTGCAATCAGGCAATGTAATCGAATTTTGTGACCCGAGAATTGATGAGATCATTAAAACAGCCTGTGAATTAAATAATTTTAAACCAAGTCATCACTCGCTCTATATCTATGGTATTGCTGCCGACGGCAGTGACAAGGACAAATAGTTCATTTCTTTTCATAAAATACCAGTATTCTGAAGCCATATTTTTCTATCTTTATGCTGTAAACAACGCCGGGGATGCTCGGCGTGTTTTATGTAATTTCAAGTGTTATAGAAAGCTTCCAAGCAGCATAATATGGAGCAAACTAACTAAATTGTAAAGGTTATAAATCATGAAAATAGATGTACTTCTCGGTCTTCAATGGGGAGACGAAGGCAAGGGAAAAGTGGTTGATGTTCTTACACCGAGATATGATGTAATTACAAGATTTCAAGGAGGTCCGAATGCTGGTCATACGTTAGAATTCAACAACATTAAACACATTCTTCACAATATACCTTCAGGCATATTTCGTGAAGAGACACTGAATATTATCTCCAACGGGGTCGTCCTGGATCCGATCGTCTTCCAACGGGAAATTGAGGCACTGGAAAAAATGGGTGTTGATATCACCAAAAACCTGGTGATCAGTAAAAAAGCACACCTGATTCTACCTACCCACCGCATCCTGGATGCTGCATCTGAAGCTGCCAAGGGAAAATCCAAAATCGGCTCCACACTTAAGGGAATTGGCCCTACCTATATGGACAAGACGGGAAGAAACGGACTCAGGGTAGGTGACATAGAACAGAATTTTGAAGCTAAATATAACGCACTGAAGGAGAAACACCTCAACCTCCTCAAAATTTACGATTTCGATTTCACCATTGAGGATGAAGAGAAATTTTTCGAGGCGATCAAATCGATCCAAAGATTTCAGCTGGTTGAAAGTGAATTTCTGATCAACAACCTGCGTGAAGAGAACAAAAAGATCCTTGCTGAGGGAGCACAGGGAACACTTCTGGACATTGATTTTGGCTCCTATCCCTTCGTTACCTCCTCCAACACTATATGTGCCGGAGCCTGCACAGGAATGGGAGTCGCACCGTCGGCCATTGGCGAGGTATTCGGAATCTTCAAAGCCTACTGCACCAGGGTGGGAAGCGGCCCCTTCCCTACCGAGCTAATGGATGAAGATGGTGACAAGCTCAGAAACATAGGCAATGAATTTGGATCCACAACCGGGCGACCCCGACGCTGTGGATGGATGGATTTGGTTGCACTGAAATACAGTATCATGCTCAACGGGGTTACCCAGCTGATTATGACCAAAACGGATGTGCTTGACAGCTTTGACACCATAAAAGTTGCTACTGCCTACAGGATAAATGGGGAACTCACTGATCAGTTTCCCTACGCACTGGATGAAGAGATTGATGCTGTCTATACAGAATTACCCGGATGGAAAAAGGACCTGACAAATGTGAGAAAAAAGGAACATTTTCCAGAAGAATTATCAGGATACATCCAATTCCTCGAAAAAGAGCTCAAGGTACCTATCATGTTTGTCTCTGTCGGACCCGACAGGGAACAGATTATTGAGATGGATTGATTTTTTTGTTAAATTGAGCCCTGCAAACTACCAACAAATATGAAAACACTTGTTCAGTTTTTTGAGGAAAACGTAGATCGTTTTTCGGAGAATCCCTACATGTGGGAAAAACGCGAAGGTTCTTTTCAGCCAACCACCTACGCAGAAATGCGTTCCCTCGTTAAAAAATTTGCAGCCGGAATGCACCAGCTGGGTGTAAAAAAGGGCGACAGACTGGCGCTTCTCGCTGAAGGCAGGGTAAACTGGTTTGTTGCTGAAATGGGAATGTTCTACCTGGGAGCAATCGATGTTCCACTCTCCATACAACTGAACGAATCGACCGACCTTATTTTCAGGATCAAACACGCGGAATGTTCCATGGCAGTGGTCTCCGCGGGCCAGGCCCATAAAATACATGCGATCAGGGATAAACTGCCGCATCTAAAGAAGATCATTCTCATGGATCCCAAAGAGATTTACGAACCGGATGAGGTCTTTAGGGGTGATGTGATGCAGATGGGTGAAGATCTTCTGGAGAAGGATGAAGACAAATTCCGAAAAATATATGAAGAGGTGCAGCCCGATGATATCGCGAATATCTGCTACACATCAGGCACAACAGCAGATCCGAAAGGCATTATGCTGAGTCACCGGAACTATACCTCCAATACCGAACATGCACTTTCTGTCATGACCATCCCACAGGATTACAAACTGTTCCTGTTCCTTCCATGGGACCACTCCTTTGCACATACCGCCGGACTCTTCTCCTTTATGGCTGTAGGAGCCAGCCTGGCTGCCCTGGAGATGGGTAAAACCGGGTTTGAAACAAGAAAGAATATTTTTAAGAATATTCAGGAAATCAAGCCCCATGTAATGTTCTCGGTGCCCACCATCGCAAAGAATTTCAGAAACAACATTGAAAACGGCGTTCGCTCGAAAAGCAAGATCGTATATTCCCTTTTTAAAGCCGGTCTAAGCATCGGATATGCCTACAACGGAATAAGATTGAACAGGGGCAAAGGTTGGCGCATTCTTCTTAAACCGGTGTATGCCCTGTTCGACGCCGTAGTCTTTAAGAAAGTCAGGATGGCCCTCGGTGGCAACATGCAGTTCTTCATCGGTGGCGGTGCGCTGCTGGATATTGAGTTGCAACGGTTCTTCTATGCCATCGGAATCCCCATGTATCAGGGTTACGGACTAACAGAGTCCAGTCCCATGATCAGTATCAATGCCCCGGCATTTCATAAACTGGGATCATCCGGTTCCATCCCCAAGGAGATTGAGATCAGGATCTGTGATATGGATGGCGAAGACCTTCCCACCGGTGAAAAGGGAGAGATCGTTATTCGCGGCGAGAATGTAATGAAGGGATACTGGAAAAATCCAGAAGCGACTGCAGAAACCATTCAGGGCGACTGGCTGTTCACGGGGGATATGGGATATATGGACAAAGATGGTTTTCTTCACGTATTGGGAAGATACAAAAGCCTGTTGATTGCCGACGACGGAGAAAAATACAGCCCCGAAGGGATTGAAGAGACATTGACCGATCAGTCAGAATATATTGAACAATGTATCCTTCACAACAACCAGAACCCATATACAATCTGCTTGCTGCATCCCAATGCAGAGGCGCTCAAACGCTATCTCCATGACAAGGGAATCGATCCGGCAAGCGATGAGGGTATCGAAGCAGCTATCGGAGTGATCGACGCAGAGATCAGGGAATACAGGAACAAAGGAAAATATGGCGATATGTATCCCCAGCGTTGGATCCCTGCAACCTACGGTATCCTGGCTGAGGGATTTACCATCGAGAACAAACTGATGAATCCTACCTATAAAATCATCAGACCAAAGGTTACTGAACATTATGAAGCATTGCTTGGATACCTCTATACCCCCGAAGCGAAAAATATCCTGAATGCCAGGAACAGGGAGCAGATGAAAATATTGCTGGGCTGAACGCCTGTGATTGCGCGCAGAAGCACTGCATAGCATGAAGGTAAATGAATATATCTCCCCTTCACGCATCACCCAAATGATTTATGATTACGATATCATGTTTGATGTTTTAGATAATTCAGGGGTGCCTGCCGGCGAGACAGAATCCCGGATCCAGCTAAAACAGCTGTTTGGTATCGGGCTGACCTATAGCTTTTAATGCTGCAGTGAACCCGGATGGATCAGGTTTTTGGCCAGGCAGATAGAAACAGATTTGTGCCGGGACCCCAGGGCCGGACCAATCCGGTGCATTGAAGGTAGAAGCAGGGGTACAGCCTTTCTTACCAAAAAAAAGGATTTCAATGGTGTTTTGGGCTCCAACGCTAACCGCGTGCGCTAAAGCTTTCGCCGACGGCCGAAGCCATTGGCGAAGGACATAGCGGTGGCGCAAGCTGCGGCGCACGCGGATGGCGGAGGCCCCGGCGACAGCGTGCAAACCGAGCGCTTTGAGCTCATAAATACCGCTGAAATTTCTATTCCAATGATGAGGGGGTCATCTAAATTATATTTATATTATATTTCTGACATATAGGTTTTTACAAATTGCAATACAAATAAGAATGGTTGATTATCTGTTTTGTATTTGCAAAATAGTGTTCTACAGCATATATTTGCAGAATCAATTCAAAACGGACTTTTCCGTGCGAGTTATTTAGAATGGGGTAAGAGATTAGGCTCAGGGATCCCCTGGCAACCCACCGAATTCAAAACCGGCGAAGGTGCCAAAACCTAACCTGTACGTACAGGAAATAATAACAAAAAAAATAAATGAGGCAGTTTACCTTACTACTATGGGACAAAGCTTATGACCCGACTGCATGGAACAACTTTACCATGCCGCTTTTGCCTATGTCCATGCGCAAGGCGGAACTACGTTGAGCGTTTTGCATTCCTAGCAATCCAGGAGTTTCGATCATTCCATTTTAATTCAACTTACAGCAAAAGAACTTTTTATGGCTAGAGCTCATAACAGAACATTTTATTATAAACATTAACAAAAAAACAATCATGAGTACAAAATACAAACATTTCGAAACGGCACAGATACATGCGGGACAAGAACCCGACAGCGATACACACTCTCGTGCCGTACCCATTTACCAAACAACATCATATACATTCAAAAACTCAGAACACGCGGCAAACCTATTCGCGTTAAAGGAATTCGGAAACATCTATACCAGGATCATGAACCCTACCAACGATGTTTTCGAAAAACGGATCGCAGAACTTGAAGGAGGTGCCGCTGCACTGTCCACTTCATCAGGTCATGCCGCCCAATTCCTCACATTCAACACCCTTCTTTCGCAAGGTAAAAACATTGTTACCTCACCATACCTGTATGGAGGAACTTTTAACCAATTCAAAGTTACATTCAAAAATTTCGGTTGGGACGCCCGGTTTGCAGAAAGTCTTGATCCAATAGAATTTGAAAAGCTTATCGATGAAGACACACGGGGCATCTTTATTGAGTCGATCGGTAATCCAGGATTTAACATTCCCGATTTTGAGAAATTTGCTGCCCTTGCTAAAAAACATGACCTGCCACTCATTGTTGATAACACTTTTGGGGCAGCAGGTTACCTGTTCAGACCGTTTGACCATGGTGCCAATATCGTTGTCGAGTCAGCCACCAAATGGATCGGCGGACATGGGAATTCGATCGGCGGGGTGATCGTCGATGGCGGTAATTACAACTGGGGAAACGGTAAATTCCCGCAGTTTACTGAGCCGGCAGAGAGTTACCATGGATTGGTTTTCTGGGACATATTCGGTGAAGGCTCTACATTCGGCAATATTGCATTTATAATCAAGGCCCGCGTAGAAGGCCTGCGCGATATCGGATCCAATCAGAGTCCCTTTAATTCATTCCTCCATTTACAGGGACTGGAAACACTCTCGCTGAGAATGGAAAGACATATTACCAATACCCTTGCACTTGCCAACTGGCTGGAGAAACACCCAAAGGTAGAGAACGTAATCTATCCTGGCTTGCCGTCAGATAAGTACCATGCTCTGGCAAAGAAATACCTGCCAAAAGGAGCAGGAGGGGTACTGTCGTTCACCCTTAAAGGAAGTAAGGATAATGCAATAAAACTGGTCGAATCCCTGGAACTGGCAAGTCACCTTGCCAATGTGGGTGATGCAAAAACCCTGATTATTCAGCCGGCTGCAACCACGCATTCGCAACTCTCCGATGCAGACCAGATCAAAGCCGGAGTACTCCCCACCATTCTAAGGGTCTCTGTGGGACTGGAGCATATCGATGACATCATTGCAGACTTTGAGCAGGGTTTCGCCAAAGTATTCAACTGATCCGGTATAAAAGGAAAAGTAAAAACAGCTATTGTATACCTGCACCTGTTACTCTAACAGGTGCAGGTGCTTTGATATTATCCTTACCTTTGCATTCTGAAAAAACATATATGATCAATAAACCTGATATAAAGGAGCTGCTAAAAGAAAAAATACTGGTCCTTGATGGTGCTATGGGTACAATGATCCAGCAACTAAAACTCTCTGAAAAAGATTTTCGGGGAACACTGTTGAAGGATCATTCTGATAACCTATTCGGAAACAATGATATACTTTCAATCACCCTTCCCGATGTGATTAAAAACATCCACAGGGAGTTCCTTGAGGCAGGGGCCGATATCATCGAAACCAATACCTTCAATGCCACCTCCATCTCCCAGGCCGATTATCACACGGAAGCCTATATTCACGAAATCAATCTAAGCGCTGCCCGGCTGGCCCGCGAGGTTGCCGATGAATTTACACAAATCAATCCGGATAAGCCCAGGTATGTGGCCGGCTCGATCGGTCCGACCAACAAAACAGCATCCATGTCGCCCGATGTCAACGACCCCGGATTCAGGGCCATCAGCTTTAACGAACTAAAGAAAGCTTACAGGGAACAGGCCGAAGCTCTGCTCGAAGGTGGTGCCGATCTGTTCCTGGTTGAGACCGTTTTCGACACCCTCAATGCAAAGGCAGCCCTGGTTGCCCTGAACGAATTGTTTTCCGAAAAAGGCAGCAAATTACCGGTGATGCTATCCGGAACAATAACCGATGCTTCGGGCAGAACACTCAGCGGTCAGACACTCGAAGCTTTCATCCATTCAGTTTCCCATGTTGAACTACTTTCAATTGGGCTGAACTGTGCACTGGGAGCCAAAGAGATGCGTCCCCATATCAAAGAGATTGCGGAAAAATCACCCTTCTACGTGAGCACCCATCCCAATGCCGGACTGCCGAACCAGTTTGGTGAGTATGATGAGACGCCGGAAAAAATGGCCGGACATATCAAGGAATTCCTGGATGCAGGACAGATCAACATTGTTGGAGGATGCTGCGGTACCACGCCCGAACATATCCGGGCACTTGCCGAACTGGCCGAAAAAAGCGGTCCCCACGTAACTGCCAACCTAACCAGATCATTCAAACTGAGCGGACTCGAGCCCTTGTCAACATTTGAAGGCTCCAATTTTATCAATATTGGTGAACGTCTGAATGTCGCCGGAAGTAAAAAATTCGCCCGCCTCATCAGGGAGAAAAAATATGAGGAGGCACTGGGGATCGCTCTTCACCAGGTAGAGAACGGTGCCCAGGTACTCGATATTAACATCGACGATGCGATGCTTGACGCAGAGCTTGAGATGGTACACTTCCTCCACCTGATGATGTCGGAACCCGACGTTGCCAGGGTGCCTGTTATGATCGACTCTTCAAGGTGGAATGTCATTGAGGCCGGACTACAATGCGTACAGGGAAAATCGATCGTCAACTCAATCAGTCTGAAGGAGGGTGAAGATATTTTTCTCGAACAGGCCCGGAAAATAAGGAATTACGGAGCCGCCGTTGTTGTAATGGCATTCGATGAACAGGGACAGGCTGCAACGTACGAGCGTAAGATCGAAATCTGTAGCAAGGCCTACAAAATATTAACGGAGCATGTGCATTTTCCGCCTGAAGATATCATTTTTGATCCGAATATACTGACTATTGGCACGGGTATGGAGGAGCACAACAACTATGCTGTTGACTACATAAAGACTGTTGAGTGGATTAAGTCCAACCTACCCTACGCGAAAGTAAGCGGCGGTGTCAGCAACCTCTCTTTCTCCTTCAGGGGGAACAACGTGGTAAGGGAAGCGATCCACTCGGCATTCCTCTACCATGCGATCCGTGCCGGAATGGATATGGGCATCGTCAACCCGGCCCTGCTGCAGGTATATGATGAAATACCGAAAGATCTGCTCGAACTGGTGGAGGATCTGATCCTCAATCGCAGGGAGGATGCTACAGAACGGCTGCTGGCCTTTGCAGAAACAGTCAAAGCGACCGGTACAGCAGAAAAGGTAACTGAAAAATGGAGAGAAGGAACGGTGGAGAAACGGCTGACGCATGCACTGATAAAGGGCATCACAGAGTACATCGATGAAGATACACTGGAGGCGCATAAGAAGATTGGTACAGGCCTAAAGGTAATTGAAGGCCCCCTGATGGCTGGAATGAATGTAGTGGGCGACCTTTTCGGTGCTGGAAAAATGTTTCTCCCCCAGGTGGTAAAAAGTGCCAGGGTGATGAAAAAGTCAGTGGCAATTCTCTTTCCATTTATTGAACAGGAGAAACTGACCGACGGAGATTCCAGTGCTGCAGGGAAAATCCTGCTGGCGACGGTCAAGGGTGACGTGCATGACATCGGCAAAAACATCGTCGGCGTAGTACTTGGTTGTAACAATTATGATATCCTCGACCTGGGAGTAATGGTTCCCACAGAAAAGATCCTGGATACCGCAGAGAAGGAGAATGTGGATGTCATCGGGCTCTCAGGCCTGATCACGCCCTCACTGGAGGAGATGGTAAATGTGGCTAAGGAGATGAAAATAAGAGGAATGAAGCAGCCGCTTCTCATCGGTGGCGCTACTACTTCAAAGATCCATACAGCAGTAAAGATTGAACCGGGATATGCCAACTCCGTCATACATGTCAAGGATGCCTCTAAAAGCGTTCCGGTCGTCAATAAACTACTTTCGAAAGAGTTCACCGAAGCTTTCAAGGCAGAGATCAGACAGGATTATGTCGAACTTAGAGAAAAATATGAGGGCGCAGAGCGGAATGTCGAATACCTGTCGCTGGAAAATGCACGACAAAACAGGTTGCAAATCGACTGGAACCTTACCCCCCCCATTGTTCCAGCAAGAACAGGTACGTTTCATCTAACCAAATTCCCGATTGAAGAGATCATCCCTTATATCAACTGGATGTTCTTTTTTGTTACATGGGAGATGCGTGGTAAATTTCCTGAAATACTAACAGATCCTCGTGTTGGGGTGGAAGCTACTAAACTCTACCAGGATGCCAGGAAGATGCTCGATCTCATTGCAACGGAGAAGTGGCTCACAGCCAATGCCGTCTACGGTATCTATCCCGCCAACAGCATCGGAGATGATATTGTGCTCTTTACAGATGAGTCGAGAACCACCGAGCTTGCCCGGTTTATCAATCTGAGAAACCAGACCAAAAAGGAGTCCGGCACTCCCAACCTGTCATTGTCGGACTATATTGCTCCCCTGGAAACCGGAAAAAAGGATTATCTGGGTGCTTTTGCCAACACTGCGGGACTGGGAATCAAAGAGCGAATCAAAGCATTTGAGGCCGACCATGACGACTATTCTTCGATTATGATCAAGGCACTGGCCGACCGGCTGGCTGAAGCATTTACCGAACTCCTGCACACGAAGATCAGAAAAGAGATATGGGGATATGCACCAAATGAGAAGCTAAGCCTGGACGAACTGTTCAGGGAGAAATACAGCGGCATCAGACCGGCCCATGGATACCCTGCCTGTCCTGAACACAGTGAAAAAGAGACACTCTTTAATTTGCTGGAGTGTGGAAAAGATAGCATTGAACTAACAGAAAACTACTCTATGGTTCCCGCCGCCTCGGTAAGCGGACTCATTTTTGCACATCCCGCCTCCAAATATTTCTTTGTTGGAAAAATTGGAAAGGACCAGGTGCAGGACTACGCTGAAAGGAAAGGAATGGATGAGAAAAATGTAGAAAGATTACTCGCCTCGAATTTAAATTATAATGGCTGAACGCAGAGATATGGGCAGCGACTCCCGGCGAAAAAAAGCAAAAAGTAATATTAGACCAAGAAGGTACCGATTGAAGGGGGAATTTATTATTTTCGCATAAAAAATATTCAGTAATATACCATGAAAGTGATCGATCAGTTAAAAACCACAAAAAAAACACTGTTTTCATTTGAACTGCTTCCCCCCAGGAAGGGAAGAACACTTGAGACTATTTATGATGCGATCGATCCGCTGATTGAATTTGATCCCCTGAATATCAACATTACCTACCACCAGCAGGAATCCATCTATCTAAAGCAGGCCGACGGCTCCATTGTCAGGAAAGTGATCAGTAAAAGACCCGGAACAGTTGCCATTGCAGCTGCCATCATGAACAAATACAATAAAACAGTTGTGCCGCATGTGATCTGCGGTGGGTTCACCAGGGAAGAGACCGAAGATATGCTGATTGACCTGCATTTTCTTGGGTTAAATAATCTGTTGGTACTCAGGGGTGATCCACCACATGGGGTACGCGATTTTATTCCGGTTGAAGGAGGGCATGCCCATACCAGCGAACTGGTGGAACAGATCATCAACCTGAATCATGGAAAATATCTTGAACCTGATCTGAAAAATCCCAAACCCACAGATTTTTCGGTTGGCGTAGGAGGGTATCCTGAAAAACACTTTGAATCACCCAATATGTCGGAGGACCTCTACTGGCTCAAAAAAAAGGTGGACGCAGGCGCAGAATATATTGTGACACAGATGTTTTTCAATAACCAAAAATTCTTTGAGTTCCGTGACAAATGCAGGGAAGCAGGTATCAATGTGCCGATCGTACCCGGAATCAAGCCTATCACAACAATGAAAGACCTGGAGCTGCTTCCCAGGGTGTTTCACATCGATATTCCACAGGAACTGTATGCTGATGCCAGGAAATGTAAAACCAATGCTGAAGCCTGGAAACTTGGGGTGGAATGGACAACAGCTCAATCCAAAGAACTCAAGGAAAATGGCGTTCCAGCCATTCACTACTATACAATTGGAATCTCAGATAATATAAAAGAAATAGCAAAACGGGTGTTTTAAAGACTCTTATGGACAGGTTCATCAGGAATTCTCCGAACGGAAATCTGCGTCCTGGAACAGATCTGACATTACGATCAGAAAAGTTCAACGCAACCTAATACGCTACATTCCGATATGATTACCGGTTTTATAATGCTCCTCGGCATAAAATATGAGCCGCTCTGAAAGTTGTTCCGCAGTTTTATAACCAGGCTCCACCTCAATATGCCTTAATTCTTCATCGAGGTATACGATAGTGGGGTAAGAAAGCCTTCCTTTGGTGAGAATGGCAGCCACCTCGTGATATCCCCTCCTGCCCTGATCAATGAAATGGAAGGTCCTCTCTCCCAGGGTCAACGAATCCTTCATTTCAGCATTGAACTTAACCGCATAAAAATGCTCATTCAGGTATTTTGCAATCTCCTCATTGGAAAAAGTGGTCGCATCCATTCGCTTACACCAGCCACACCAATCTGTATATACATCAACCAAAAACTTTCGCGGCTCTTTCCGGTTCAGTTCAATGGCTTCCTCTAATGTGTGCCATCGTACCTGCTCCTGTGCATATAAATGCATCCAACCACCTGACAAAAAAGCAATGATTAGAAATATGATCCTATGCATGAAATTATATATTTATTTGTTAACACTACAGTAAAAACAACCTATGCCCTATAAAAATAATTATTTCTACATATGTAACTATTTTCATACGTATTATGTTGCACAAAAGGATTTAAAAAACCACTTTTTTGCTACATTTGGACTTTATATTTTAAAAAACCTAAACATTTAACAGAATGAATGCAGCACAGAAAACATTAAGGGATTCGGCCGCGATGCGATGGCTCGTAATGATCCTGATCAGTGGGTTGATGTTTGCCACCTACTATTTTCAGGACTTTTATTCAGGTTTAAAGGACCTGATGGAGAACGAGTACGGATTTACCAGTGAACAGTTCGGAAGGATCATCGGCTTGACCACCATCGCTAATGTGTTCGGAATGATCATTGTCGGGGGGATTATATTGGATAAGTGGGGAATCCGGATCGCCGGTTATGTATTTGGCGGACTTGCTGCACTTGGGGGCCTGGTTTCAGCACTCACTGCGTCGGGTATGATCATGGAAAACAATACGCTGGGCGGACTGATTATCGGCAGGATCCTGTTTGGTATCGGACTGGAGGTTGTCTGTGTACTCGTTATGCGCACCCTGGTAAAATGGTTTAAGGGCTATGAAATTGCCCTGGCCATGGGGATCAATATGGGATTTGGTCGACTGGGTTCGGCACTCGCGATCGCTATTTCACTTGACATAGCCGGGGGAACTGTTGCGCCGGCTGTTACTTTTGCTGCCGGACTGATCGGAATTGCAATGATCATGTTTGTTATCTATACCTTCTTTGATATCAAGATCGACAGGCAGGATAGGGCCATCGCGCAGCTGACCACTGCGGATGATCCTCATTCAGCCAACGAAGCCAAGGCCGACACATCGGAAGATTTCAAATTCAGCGACCTGGTAAAACTGGTAAAAAACAGTTCGTTTGTCTATATCTCACTGTTATGTGTGGCCTTCTATTCAGCCGTTTTTCCCTTTATACAATATGCGCCCGACCTTCTGGTCAATAAATTCGGGTTTTCATACATCCTGCCGGAGGGTGCTTCCGTTGTAATGTTTGGCAGCGAAGCAATGGGAAACGCTTTTGTCTATATTGTCGTTTTCATTTTTGCGCTTGGTATCACCCTTATTCCCAATTATATCAAAGGGGTTACCCAAAAGAATATCGCCAGGACTGTTATCCTGGGTCTTTTTGTAGTGATAGTCTTGCTGAACCGTGAAATGATCGGTCTCTGGCTTGTAAACGGTCCCAAAACCTCTGCCCTGATCCCGCTGGGAACCATCATCTTCACCCCTATATTTGGAAGTATCGTTGATAAACGTGGAAAGGCAGCTTCACTCATGATGCTCGGTGCATTATTGCTCATATTCGCGCACCTGTCCATGGCCCTCTCCAACAGTCCGATCTTTGCCTACATGGGGCTACTCAGCCTTGGGATTGCCTTCTCACTGGTACCTGCGGCCATGTGGCCCTCCGTAGCGAAAATTGTTGCAGAGAACCGTTTGGGTACCGCCTATGCATCCATGTTTACCGTTCAAAACTGGGGCCTGGGACTTTTCTTCTGGGGTATCGGTGCACTGCTCATTGCAATTCCGGTAAATGCTGATACCAAGGCTGAAATTGATGAAGTAAGAATAGAGATGGAGGTAACCGAATCTCAACCCAGGGACGAGGTCATCCTTCGATTGGATAATATCATTGAGGAGGTTCAGGTACGTGACGAGGATTTCGCCGGATCTATCGACCAGGAGTTTCTCATGGAAATCAAGGAAAGTCTTGCAGCCAGCGGAAGTCTCACAAGCGGTGAGATCAGTGCGTTGATCAAGGTAATGCAGTCGAATAAAATGTTGAATTACTATGACTACAGGATCCCGATTCTTATTCTTGTACTTTGTGGGGTCATCTCAATCTTCCTGGCCTTTAAATTAAAACAGGCTGATCAAAGACAGGAATTCGGACTTGAACTACCATCGGGTGAGTAGCCATGAAACAAGAGGTACTTAGCTGAAATATGAAAAACAGCCATGCATATTTAATGTCAATACGTCCATGTACGTATCAAATGAAAAACAACAAGAAAATGAGTGAAATAAAGAATTTACAACCAACAGAGATCTGGAAAAATTTCTTTGATCTTACACAGATCCCCAGACCCTCAAAGAAAGAGGCAGCCGTAATCGCTTTCATGAAGAAATTTGGTGAGGAACTGGGTTTGGAGACCATTGTCGACGAAGTGGGAAATGTGATCATTAAGAAGCCTGCTACGGCAGGAATGGAAAACAGGAAAACTGTGGTTCTGCAGAGTCATCTCGACATGGTGCCCCAGAAGAATTCTGATAAGGCGTTTGATTTCGAAAAAGATCCTATCCAATGTGTCATCGATGGTGAATGGGTAACTGCAGATGGCACTACCCTGGGGGCCGACAATGGCATTGGGGTGGCAGCTGCTATGGCAGTTCTGGAATCAAAAAGTTTGAACCACGGTCCGGTGGAAGCCCTCTTCACGATTGACGAGGAGACCGGCATGACAGGTGCCTTCGGGTTAAAGTCCGGACTATTGGATGGGGACATACTGATCAACATGGATTCTGAAGATGAGGGAGAGATGTATGTAGGTTGCGCCGGCGGGATTGATATCAATGCTGAGAAAAAATACAGTGAAGAGGATACTCCTGCAGGGATGACAGCCTACAAGGTAGAGGCGAAAGGTCTGAAGGGTGGACACTCAGGTATGGATATTCCGCTTGGACGGGCCAATGCCAACAAAATTATGTTCCGTTTCCTGATGCAGGCAGAATCTGATTTTGGTATCCGCCTGGCTGAAGCTGGAGGCGGGGACCTGCGGAACGCCATTCCACGAGAATCACATGCCATAGTAACCGTTCCGACAGAAAAAGCAGATAAATTTGAAGGTTTTGTAAGCAACTACAACTCCATCTACAGGAATGAATTTGCTGAGACAGAGCCGGATCTCTCATTTACGCTTCAGAAAACCGATATGCCTGAAAAGGTTGCTGCAGAAGAAGAACAGTATAAAATGATACGTGCCGTATTTGCCACACCCCATGGTGTTGAGCGGATGAGCGCCTCCATGCCGGGTCTGGTTGAAACCTCCAACAACGTAGCTGTGGTTGTGCTTAAAAACGGTGAATTTGCTGTCAGATGCCTTACAAGAAGTTCGGTTGATACCGCCAAGGAGGCAACAGCATGGCGCATTGCTGCCATTTACCATCTCATTGGCGCCTCGGTTTCGCTCGAGGGTGCATACCCGGGCTGGAAACCCAACATGGATTCTGCAGTGCTAAAAACATCCCTGGATGTCTATAACAAACATTTTGGGAAAGTGCCGGAAATAAAGGCGATCCATGCCGGACTAGAATGCGGATTGCTTGGTGGGGTTTATCCGAAACTGGATATGATATCTTTTGGACCGACTATCAGGTTCCCCCATTCACCAGATGAAAAAGTGAACATTGAAACAGTCGATAAATTCTGGAAATTTCTTGTAGCCCTGCTGGAAGAGATTCCTGAAAATTAAAGAAATAGATTCGGTCTGCAACCAATTGGGCAAGATAGTTGTTTATATTAGAAAAGTTAATTTTCTCATAATAATTTGAATTTGATGGTGCTTTTTATGAAATTTACAGAAATACCAATGTCATGAAAAAGATCGTTCCTCTTATAATTGCAGTTTTTTTCAATTTTCAGCTTGCATCTTCACAGGATATTGAGCTATCACCTACCGTAATCGCTTCTGCAGGCAACTATTCGGAAGCAGGTGGCATAAGCCTTTCATGGACACTTGGGGAGGTTGCTGTTTCAACTTTGAAGCAGGGAGATATTGTTCTGACCCAGGGATTCCAGCAATCTTTCCTGAATGAGGTGGGATTCGGACTTAATCCAATAAAGTGGCAGATCGCTGCCTACCCGAATCCGGTTGTTGATAAATTAAGGATTCAGTTTGACATGCCTGAGACCCGCGATTTTATTATCGAGATACGGGATATACAAGGAAGGTTGATTAGTCAGCAGCAACAGTTACAGGTATTGCCAGGCAACGTGATCACCTTTGAAATGGGCGCTTTTAACTATGGTGTATATCTCTTCCGTATTTCCACCACCGACCGCCAACAATCAAGGGTTCTTAGCATTACAAAACTTTAGTGCTGTTTCCAGACAACAGATAACTACCCCCTATTCGCCTGCTTTTTCACTAATCAGCGCACCTGACTGGTAAATGCTGGTTCGTTTGCTGCAGAGCGTGCGACCGGAATGAATCACAGACACATCGCAAATCTCAGGAATCCTGTAATAGATCCTGTTGTAAACATCCGGCTCCGGTTCCTGGGGCAAAAGATTTTTGAAACTCCTGGAATTCCCGGAAGGTGCGATAACCAATTCGATGGGATTCCCTTCCGCTGCCACAATCCCTTTGCTGGCTGAAAAATGATCCAGTTTAAAACGCTCTTCAGCAATAGAACCTTCAGGAACCCGGTAATACTCCTTCAAAAACTCTTCTGAATAAGATTTGCCAATGAACAGGGAAAGATACTCCTCCTCAAGTCTGTCCAATCCATCCATGGCAGCCTTAAGATCAAAACCTGCAGGCAGCGGATCGACTAGTCCGGCTGACAAATAATAGCGGTCCGATCTGATTTCAAGAATCAATTTTGCAGCTTCTTCGGCTTTCTTTTCAAGTGTCTTTCGCTCCATTTGCTGGGTTGTTAAAGGGACCCTGACAAATGAAGTATCTGTGATAAGCGTCTTGTAAATGGTGTGCTCCTGCATCTCCACATTGGAATGCATGGTAACATCCTTAAAGAAAATACCATTATCATTTTTCCTGGCTGAATGCACGGCAATATCAGTATCCGTTACATAGTTGCCCCGCAGAATAAGCTTATTTGATTCAGCGCGTCGCATCAGCTCAATGTCAGGTTGTCCTTCCAGACTGTTTACCGTATAAAAGGCTTTTCCATCAGGTTCGGTGTATGGTTCTACCAAAACAATCTGAATGGTATACTTTTCGGAACGATCTTTTCTAACTCCTTCAATACCAAGCATTTTTTGGGCGTAGTCAGCATACGGACCCGGTATTAAGATATCCTTCTGATAGGTCAGCCTCACTTTAAGCCCTGTCTGCGGCAAGGCATAAATAACAGATTCAACTGTTTCAGATGGCTCATAGCCCAATCCGGTAACGATGAATCGGCTTGGTGTTGAGCATGAAACAACAAATACCATTGTCAACCCGACAACCAGGTGTCCTATGTGGCGATTGGTTCTCATTATAATTATATCTGTTCTTAAAAATGTTTCAATCAATCAATACTATTTCGAATATCCTCCAATGGTTCGAGATCTCATTCATTCTCATGGCAGTATCTCTTTGGACCTCCCTTCATGCATGAAAAGATTGGATTTAACGTGATTAAACGCTTCTCCAAGGCATCGAATGATATCCCCTGCTATCATTGATTCGCTGCCAAATCTGTCAGCCGAAAAATCCCCTGCCAGTCCATGAATATAGACTCCTGTTATGGCTGCATTAATGGGTGACATCCCTTGTGCCAACAAAGATACAATTATTCCGGTAAGCACATCACCGCTGCCTCCGGTGGCCATGCCCGGATTTCCCGTGGTATTGAATGCATAAGAGCCATTAGGAAATGATATACCGGTGTAAGCTCCTTTCAGTACAATGATGACACCATGGCTGACAGAAAAATCGATCTGCTTTTTATGCCTGTTCCATCCATCCGCCGACTTCCCAGCGATTCTATCAAACTCCAGCGGATGCGGTGTAAGAATGGAACGCTTTGGAATCAGGCTGACCATGTCAGGGTTTGCAGCGATCATGTTCAACGCATCAGCATCAAGCACCAATGGAACCTGTACCCTTTCCAACAAATTTCGCAACCCCATTCTGCTCTCCTCTTCTGTCCCGATCCCAGGACCAGCGGCAATGGCCGTAAATTTATCCAACCCGGGAGGCTCACTGAAGATATCTTCGCTCTCATCGATACTCACAACTGCCTCAGGAAAGGCTGTCTGCACAACCCTGAATCCAGAACGGGGTACGTGGAGTGTAACCAGCCCGGCACCGCTCCGTAATACAGCCTCGCCAGTGAGCAATGCTGCTCCCATCATCCCGGAGGAGCCGGCAATTGCAAGTGCATGTCCAAAAGTTCCCTTGTGAGCAAACTTACCCCTTTCAGGCAACAAGCCAGCAACCTGCCGTCTTCCTGTAACCGTGTATCGCGCTTCAGTTTGTTCAATAATTACCGGATGAAGTCCAATATCCAGCACGCTCCATCTCCCTGTAAATTGTTCATTTTCAGCAAAGAAGAAGGATAAAAACGGGAATTGAAACGTCAGGGTATGATCTGCTTTTACAATGGCATCCGGATCGTTCTCACTATTATCCTCCCCAAACAGTCCGCCAGGGATATCAATGGCTACCACAGTCGCAACGGAACTGTTAATATGCCTGATAAGCTCCCTGAATATCCCTTCGGCAGGACGGGTAAGTCCCGAGCCGAACAGCCCCTCAACCACAACATCCTCCCGGTTGATCACAGGAAAATCATCTGTGGTGCTTACGCTGGTTATTCCAACGAGCCCCTGCTGTTCCAGCCTCTTAAGATTTATACTGCAGTCATCCGAGAGCTTGCCCGATACATTCACTAAAAAACACTCAATCCTGTATTGCCGGTCAGCCAGCATCCGGGCCATCGCAAGGGCATCGCCCCCATTGTTGCCCGGTCCCGCCAATACAACCACCCTCCGGTAAATACGGTAATATCGCACAAACCAATCCTTCAGCCGTGAGGCGGCACGCTCCATGAGATCTATGGAGGCTACAGGTTCATTTTCAATGGTATATTCATCGATTATCCTTACTTTATCGGCCGGAAATATTTTCATCTGTATTAATTCTTTATTCAATCTTGAGACGTTCATCTATGTAAAACTTTTTCAATGATGAGGTTTCGTACCGCTATTGTCTACTCAAAGGTAGGAAACTGTTTAAAAAAACAGAAACCATCCACAACTGATTCAAATAAATTTTGCTGATGCCATAATACTTTCTATTTTAGCGCACTTGTTGATGAATCTGCTGACAGGAGTATCCGCGCTGCTGAGCAGCTTCTGTAACAGGGATTGGTTCTGTTTGATTTTTTAACGCAACAAAATTGAATACCCATGAGCGAAGATTCATCCAAGAAGAATAAGATCTCAGACAAAGCCGCAGAGAAGAGCGGATTTTCAGAAGATACTGCAGAGACAAATGAGATCCCTGCAGCAACAGGTGTATTGCGCTGGATTGAAGTGGTTGGCAACAAACTGCCCCACCCGTTTTGGATGTTTGTATGGATTTGCGTGATCATCGTTATCACAAGTGCAATTACAAGCTATTTCGACGTCAGTGCCATACAACCGGGAACCGGAGCCGAAATATCGGCCAAAAACATTGCTACAGGAGATGGCCTCCGCTGGTTTCTTCAGAGCCTGGTCACCAATTTCGCCCACTTCGCACCACTTGGCCTGGTGCTGGTAATGCTCATGGGCGTTTCCATCGCTGAACAGAGCGGACTGCTTACCATCCTTATGCGGAACATCGCATTCGCAACACCAAAAAAAATTATATTCCCCGTGATCTTTATTATCGGTGCCTGCGGTAATATTGGTTCGGATGCAGGGGTGGTGGTTGTACCTCCCATCGCTGCCCTGATCTTTATGCAGATGGGGTATCACCCGATAGCCGGGCTGATCGCGGGATATGCCGGGGCGACCGCGGGATTTACCGCTAATTTTTTCATTGCCGGGACTGATGTGCTGCTGGCTGGTATAAGCACGGAGATCACCGAAAAGATGATTCCTCCCATGGAGGTGAGCGCCACTGCCAACTGGTATTTCATGATTATATCGACCTTTATGGTCGGACTTGGTGGAGCTTTCATTGTAAGACGATTTACTATTCCGCGATGTGCCCAGTTTGAAGGAATGAACAAGGTAGCTGAAATTGCTGAAGGGAAAAAAGATCTCTCCCCGGAAGAGAAAAAAGGATTGAAACATGCAGGGATATCCTTTCTCATCTACGCCATTGTTATTGCGGCCCTCGTGGTCCCGGGCAGTGGTCCGCTGCGCGATCCCGATACCGGGTCGATTGTTCCCTCTCCTTTTTTGCGCGGACTGGTTCCTATCCTGTTCCTGATGTTTGCCATTCCCGGATATTTTTACGGGAGAGCGGTCGGGAGCATCAAAAACAAGGATGATATCCTGAAACATATGGAACATGGAATGAGGGGACTGGCCGGGTATATTGTGCTGATGCTGGTGGTTGCACAGTTTATCAACCTTTTCAGCTGGTCGCACCTGGATTCCATCCTGGCCATTAATGGCGCTGAATTTTTACAGGCAACAGGGCTGACCGGGCCGATGCTGTTCATCCTCTTTATTCTGCTCATTGCCTTCCTGAACATATTTCTTGGCAGCGGATCCGCAAAGTGGGCCATCTTTGCCCCGATATTCATTCCCATGCTTGCAGAACTGGGATACAGTCCCGGATTCACACAGCTGATGTACCGCATTGGTGACTCCATTACCAACAGTATCTCTCCGCTGTATGTCTATTTTCCGTTGTTGATTGGCTGGATCCACCAATACGACAAACGGCTGAAAATCGGAACCATACTGTCGCTGCTTGTGCCCTATGCCACCATTTTATTTGTGCTATGGACGATTCTGCTGTTCATCTGGTACGGCTTTAACATTCCGATCGGAGTGGGAGAGTTTATCTACCTGATGAAATAGCATCAGGCTCTTTGAAGCGTAGAGTGGACAGGCAGTACCGGAGCATCCCTTCAACATCTTCCAGGTTGCCGTCCGTCTCTGCCGGTTCGAGTCCGAGGATATGGGCAATAAGCGGATAGATATCAACATTCTCAAAGGGTGGATGCAAAGTTCCTTTTTTGAAGTCGGGTCCCACGGCATAGAAAATATGATGCATATCACTGTTGCTGTTATCGTACCCGTGTGCACCACCGGTATAACCGGAAGGATCGGATGTATGACCGATCGACCAACTGCTGTCGGCTACAATGACAATATCGGGGATCCGTGGGTGGGTACCGTAGTTGAGATGCGCGGGCACATCCTCTTTCCGCCAGGCCGTTATACCCGTAACGAGACTGAGCCGATGTACCACTGAATCCTCAAACCCCTCTTCAGCATCCATGAGATAAACCGGATTGCCCCCGATCAACTCTGTGATCCACTCCTCCTCAATGTGCTCATTGATATTGACATACCGTTCGGGTGAGGTGGCTCCCATTCCATGATCGGAAGCAACGATCAGGTTGACCCTGTCTCCATACGGCAGCTTGCTGATCCTCCTTTGCAGGTTGCCCACAATCCGGTCCATCTCCGTCATCACCTTTCCGGTCTCCTCATGCACCGGTCCGTACGTGTGTGCTATCCCATCAGGTTGATCAAAATAGAGCAAAACCAGCCGGGGGCGTTTCTCAATGGGCAGCTTCAACCAGTGAATCACCGTATCTACGCGGGCGCCAAAAGGAATACTACCATCGTATCTCTTCCAGTATGTTGGCTGGATACCCTGAACAGGTGCTTCTGACCCTACCCAGAAGAATGAGGCACTGATCATATTCTGTTTTTCGGCTGTGTTCCAGATGGGCTCTCCACCATAGAAACCGGGATGCTCAACCATCTCCCTGTTCCCCATCCTGTATAATAATCCCATCTCCTGATCAAAAAAGGAGTTGTTGACCAGTCCGTGATTATTGGGATACAGACCTGTTGCAAGGGAGTAGTGGTTGGGAAAGGTTTTGGTCGGGAAGGAGGACCTAACCCATTCTGCCTTAACTCCATCACGGGCCATGGCATCGAGAACCGGTGTATCATAAAGCTCCGGATAATCCCAGCGGGTACCATCCAATGATACAAATACCACATAGTTATCGTACGTGTCTACCGTACGTTCACACGAAAAGAAGAACAGGAAGAACAGAACAGGAAGGTACATTGCGTTTTTCATCTTTAATATTTTAAACATTAATAGGATTTACGGACGGTAAAAATGGCGCAGGAGCTCGATTTATGAGTTCACCTAAAACAGCAATGGTTGGGAGCTGTCCGACCCTTATATAAGTCATCGCCTTTCAATAGAACTTATGTAGGCATCAACATCAAATTTACGTTTACACCCGTTAAAATTCATATACCTGATCTTCCCGAATACCGGCCGCTCCGTCCATGCACGGTCATGCACACCACCGATCGACCAGGCGATGCCTGTATAGCCGTTCGGATCACGCCCGTCCAGTTCATACCTGTCGTTCAGATAGATCGCTGTCTCCATGGCTTCTGCAGGAGTCTCGGTCCACTCCAGTATCTTTTTTGCCCAGTACATCCGCATATAGCCATGCATCTTGCCCCTTTTAACCATCTGCATCTGGGCAGCGTTCCATAAGGGATCGCGGGTTCGACCCTCCTCAAACTCAGCGGTAGTGTAGTTGTACTCACGCTCATCGCTTGCATGCTCCTTATGCGTTTTTTTTGCCCAGTCGTGAAAACCGTTCACCTTGTCATAATCGGGATTATAGTGACAAAAATTATCGGACAGCTCTTTTCTTACGATCAGCTCCTCAAGGAAGGCCTCGCTGTTTTTATCTCTGCCATGTCTCTTTAAGACTTCCGATGCGATACGCTGTGAAGAAATCTGACCGAAATGCAGGTAGGGTGAAAGATCTGACACCATCTCCTTATTCGGATCGTTCCTATGCTCTTTATACCCGGGCAGTCGCTCTTTTATAAAGGCATTCAGTACTTTAAGGGCCTCCTTTTCGCCGGGAAGAATCCAGTCGACCGGCGCCACCCTGCGGTCAGTCTTTAGCGCATTCAGTAAATCAGCAGGATTTGATGCGAAGGATATTCCAGATCCTGCAGGCATCGGCTCCAGTTTTGGAAATTCTTCGATAAAATCACCCAGCAAACGGTTAATTTTTGGCCGAAGGGTATAGGCTGCGAATTCGCATTTATCACTAACAAAACGTGCAGGCACGATGTTGTGACCATCAACTTCAATAAACTTACATGGCAATTTGCGGATCGCCTCTGAAATCCAATCTCTTTTGATCCTCAACGGGTCAAAATCAACGACCACGGTTCCCGTTTTATTGGCTTCAGCAAATTCCAACAGTTTTTCAGGAGGGTTTCCCTGAACGATAAAGAAAGGGATGTTCAGTTTCTGCAAACTTAATGCCACCTCCTGAATCCCTCTCAGCATGAAATCGTAATGTCGCAACGTTGCTCCCTGAAAACTATCTGCCAGAGTAAAAACCACAGAAAGACCGCAATCCATCTTAGCAGCGAGATGACGGGCAAACAGCAGTCCGGGATTATCTCCCATCCGTTGCTCCCTGCTCATCCAATAGACCACATCTCCTTCGGTTTTCCGCCCGGGGGCGAGATCAAATGTTCTCTCTTCTCTTATCATTAAAGCAACAACAAGTTATTCAGGAGTTTGTTGAACCTATTCAGGGTTTAAAGTATTTGTATGATCAGTGCTATCTGGATCTGGGTCCGACCACCAAAAATATATCGGATCATCCCCTGCCGGCTGAAGATAATGGTGCAGAGGCGGCCTTTCTGGCAACTGTATCCTTTCCACATTCAAATCTTTGTTGAAGTAATAATAATTCAGGGCCCTGTTTTCATATCCTCCTGCAGGGGATACCCGTATAAAATCATAACCATACACCATTGAATCTTCATGATGGTCGTCGAGGTGAAATAGAAACCGATTACCATATTGATGAAGTGCCGAAAGAAAAAATATGCTTAGATTATATCCTGTTACTCCATAATTGTAACCAAGCCGGTAATAACTTTCCGGCTCTCTGATATAGTTCTTTCTGAAATTATTTAGAAATTCCAGAAAACCCGGGTCATGGTGATCTTCCCAATGAGTGTGTGAAATCTTCAGGTTTAATGCATGGATATAGGATAGTTCAATATTATTGAATCCGGACCAGTACGATGATCCAAATACCTCAATATCGTAATTCTGAAGTTCATAAAAAAGCTTACCAGACACCATGCTTGCAAAGGCCTCATCAACAGAAGGAAGGATGATCAGGTTTGAAATATCAGGATTTAGTGAATGAACTAATCCTTCTGTATTGCCATCGATAATAACAACCTCTTTAAACAACACGGTTTCAACAGCTGAATATTTTTCAATTTCCTCGAAAAGGGCCTCCTTGTAAAAGGATATTTGCTCCATCCATGATGAGTCTCCCTGATGAACCAAAATCAGGTTGTTGTTATATAACCTGCCGATAAAAGCAGCGTTATTTCTATACTCCGTTTTATATGAGGGAGTGGGCTGGAACAGGTAGGGATTTTCCATTGCCATCTCTTCGCTGGAATAGAATGGGGTCACCATAGGAATCCTGTTATTTTTTGAGAATTCCGTGACCAGTTCAAGATTATAACGAAAAAAGGGACCGATAATCAAATCGACTTCTGAAAACGCTGGTTCTTCCAAAATCTTCCTGGTTCTTGACATGCTATTTTTTGTATCATACACCTTGAGGTCCACCCTAAAACCTTCGTTTGTCAACTCATCAATTGCCATCAGGCTGCCTTCAAGGAATTCTAAAAAATTAACAGATTGAGGAGTCGCACTTGCAATCCGGTAATTTTCTCTGATCCTCTCTCTGCGAATAGGAGAGTTAACATCTTTAAGAAGTGAATCCAGGGGTTCCATTTCGTGATAATCGAATGGAATAAGATAGGCGACGCGGTACATCCTTTCCGGAAAATACTCCTCCTCTTTCATCTCATCATAGGTATAGGAATCTTCGATGATAACCATATCCTTTTTTTCTGAAACAGAGTCGACAGGTACAATCGCCGGACTAAAAATTTCAGCGCTTGTTGTGCTTGGTTGTGGTATCCGCAATACGTCACCACTCTTCGGTCCGCCCCATCCCAATTCCAGGTTAACAGATCTGATCTCCCGCAGACTCACACCATAGTATCTGGCAATGGAATAGAGCGTTTCTCCCTTCTTTACTTTATGAAAGAGATAACCCTCTTCATCAAAGGAGAGTTCATTCCGAACTGTTTCATCAGGTGGCAGCAGAATCTTCTGTCCGACCGGAATATCATTAATGTCAATTCCCGGGTTTAGTTTAAGAAGATCCTCAACCGTACAGTCATATCTTCTCGAAAGCGAGTATAATGTTTCTCCCGGCTTCAGGATATGATTCTTCTTTCGGTCAGCCCCCTCTCCTGTATCGACAGAAAATGCCGATGCCGGATCTGAAGGTATTTTCAGTACCTGTCCGATGGTCAATTCGGCTGCTATTGCCCCGGGATTCTCAATCAAAATCTCCTTCTCTGATACATTATAGGCCCTTGCAATCGAGTAGAGGGTCTGACCTGCCTTGACGAGATGCACATAATAGACCTTGCCTTCCAGTATGACTTTATTGTCTGAGCGGGTAACGTGTACCGGTTCCTGTGCAGGCAATAATGCATTGATGCAGATAAGGACAAAAGTAAGAGCGGCAAGCTGTTTTTTACAGGATATCATCATAAAAATAACGAAGAAAACTCCCCCGAATTATTGGTTAAGAAAATTAACTACATTTTTTTCAATGCGCTCTTCGATCTCAGAGAGATCTGATTTAACAAATTCCTCACCGGTTATGCTCTCAAAAAGCTCAATATAGCGTTCCGAAACCTCATTAACGAATTGATCAGGCATATCCGGCATTTGCTGACCATCCTTTCCCTGAAATCCATTGGTGATCAGCCACTGGCGGACAAATTCCTTGGATAGCTGTTTTTGTTGCTCACCCCTTTTCTGCCGCTCTTCATACCCCTCTGCATAAAAATACCTGGATGAATCGGGCGTGTGTATTTCATCAATCAAAATAATCATGCCATCTTTTTTACCGAATTCATATTTCGTGTCAACCAGGATCAGACCCATATCAGCAGCCATCTTTGTACCACGCCTGAATAAATTCCTGGTATAATCCTCGAGCACCAGGTATTCCTCTTCAGAAACGAGTCCCTGATTGATGATCTCCTCCCTTGAAATATCCTCATCATGCCCCTCATCAGCCTTGGTAGTAGGGGTTAGAAGGGGTTCAGGAAATTTATCATGCTCTTTCATCCCGTCCGGCATCGAAACCCCGCATATGGTTCTTTTTCCATCGCGGTATTCCCGCCAGGCATGCCCTGTCAGGTAGCCGCGTATCACCATTTCAACCTTGAATGGTTCTGCAAAATGCCCTACTGTAACATTGGGATCCGGAGCGCCGGTCTTCCAGTTCGGAACCAGGTCGGCAGTTGCATCCAAAAACCTGGTGGCAATCTGATTAAGCACCTGTCCTTTATAGGGAATTCCCTTGGGGAGCACCACATCAAATGCCGATATCCGGTCGGTGACAACCATCACCAGGAACTCATCATTAATATTGTATACGTCACGTACTTTTCCATGATAGACACCCTTCTGTCCCGAAAAATTAAAATCTGTTCTCTTTAATGCTTTCATATGTATTAATTCTTTAGTTAACTATTTGATATAAAATAATTTAAATATCGTTCTAACTGCAGATAAGTTATTCGTCCTCCTACGTCGGCCTCATGAGCTCCACTTCGTTCCGGTTTTTACCTCACATAATAATATTAATTCCAAAGTCCATTATTGTTTGCATGAAACGAGCTTTCGAACTCACCCTTCCCTGTCATACGCTTTCACAATATCCCTGACCAACCGGTGTCTGATAATATCACGTTCATCAAAAATGACCATGCTGATCCCTTCAATTTGCTTCAGAATTCTCATACCCTCAACAAGGCCAGATGTCGTTTTTCCTGGCAGATCCACCTGCGTAATATCTCCTGTCACGATAAACCTGGCGTGAGGTCCCATGCGGGTTAGAAACATTTTAAACTGACTGGATGTTGTATTTTGCGCCTCATCTAGAATTACAAATGCCTTATCCAGGGTCCTTCCCCTCATGTAAGCCAAAGGTGCGATCTGAATAACATGATCCTCCATCAGTTGCATCAGCTTCTTGGCAGGGATCATGTCGCGCAGGGCATCAAACAGTGGTTGAAGGTAGGGATCCAGCTTCTGGGCAAAATCGCCCGGCAGGTATCCCAATTTCTCACCCGCTTCCACAGCTGGCCTTGTAAGTACAATCCTTTGTACCTCTCTGTTCTTCAATGCGCGGACGGCGAGAGCGATGGCTGTATAGGTCTTTCCTGTTCCCGCCGGACCAACAGCAAGAATCAGGTCGTTTTTATCTGATTGATCCGCCAGCTCTTTCTGGTGGATGGTTAGCGCCCGGATCGGCCTGGCCTTTTCACCATGCAGCAGTACCTCCTCTTTTGGTCCGGGTGCCGAGATCTTATATTTAGCATCACCTTGCAGGATCTCATCAAAATCGTCCATCGTAAGACGGTTGAATTTATGGATGAATCTGACAAGCAATTCAACTTTCTCTTCCAGTTGTTCTATTCGCTGCAGATCACCTTCCACCTTCATTTCATTTCCCCTTGACAATATCCTGAGATCGTCGAAAAAGGCCTTTAATTTATTAAAGCGTACATTGTTGACACCAAAAAAATCTATGGGATCAATCCCTTCTAAATAGATCAGCTTTTGCGCCATAAATTGATTTATAATCACTACTTTTGATCATGACAAAATAAGCTGTTTTTTTTAACATTCCAATAGAAAATCCTGCTACTATTCACATGCATCTAGTTACGCTGACCTCAGACTGGAAAAAGGATGACTTTTACACTGGAGCCATCAAGGGATCCATTCTATCCTCCTGCAAAGATGCCAGAATCGTTACACTCAGCAACCAGATAAGAACATTCGGTATTGCTGAAGCTGCTTTTGTGGTCAGGAACAGCTATCTTCACTTTCCTGCAGGTTCTATCCACATTATCGCTGTAGGCTCAGAGAGCGATCCGCAGGGACATATGCTCGCGGCAAAAATAAACGGTCACTATTTCCTGACTGCTGACAACGGAATTGTTGGCTTGCTTGGTAATCCGGAAAGTATTGAAATTGTCAGACTTACGCCCAATGATAATGGTGAGCCAAAAAGTTTTCCTGCCTTCCACTACTTCAGCCAGGCAGCATGCAGAATCATCAACGGAGAGCTGTTAAGTGCTCTCGGTAAGAAAACAGAAGATTTTAGAAAACAGATTCCGCTGAGGGCCACGTTGGAAAACAATACCATTACAGGCGCTGTTATCTATGTCGATTCCTATGGCAATGCCATAACAAACATCTCACGAGAGTTGTTCGACCGGATTGGCAGGGATAGAAAATTCACGATTTATGTACAGAGTAAACACTATAAGATCAATCGTTTAAACTTGTTTTATTCGGAAACTACAGCAGGAGATCTGCTTGCCCTGTTCAATTCCATCAATTTACTTGAAGTGGCCATTCGAAACGGGTCAGCAAAGGATTTGCTGAATTTAAACACAGATTCAACCGTCAGGGTAGAATTCAAACAAGACAATGCATGAGTAGCAGAAAAGATAAATTAGAGGCATTTGGGAGGATACTTGACATTATGGATGAGCTCCGCGAAAAATGCCCATGGGATCGTGAGCAGACAATGGAATCACTGCGAAACCTGACCATTGAGGAGACCTATGAACTGGCCGATGCAATTATTGAAAAGGATATGGATGAGGTCCGTACCGAACTGGGCGACCTGCTGTTGCATATCGTTTTCTATGCAAAGATCGGGGATGAAGAGGGTGCATTTGATATTGCAGATGTGATAGACACAGTGAATAAAAAGCTTGTTTTCAGACACCCTCATGTTTTTGGCGAGCGGAAGGTAGCCGGAAGTCGTGAAGTGATCAACAACTGGGAAGAGCTGAAAATGAAGGAAAACAATGGTACAAAAAGGGTGCTGAGTGGTGTTCCTTCCTCCCTTCCCGCACTGATCAAGGCGCACCGGATACAGGACAAGGTCCGGGCCGTGGGGTTCGACTGGGCCAATCCCGATGATGTATGGCAAAAGGTAGATGAGGAAATTGCTGAGGTCCGCAGGGAAATAAAAGCCGGTAATCAAAGAAAAATCGAAGATGAATTTGGCGACCTGCTCTTCTCTGTGGTTAATGCAGCCAGGTTATTTGATATTGAACCAGAGACTGCCCTGGAGCGTACCAATAAGAAATTTATGAGCAGGTTCAGCCATATCGAGGAGAATGCCAGATCCCATGGACGATCAATCAAAGATTTATCGCTGGAAGAGATGGAAGTTTTATGGGTGGAGGCAAAGGAAATCGATCGTTGATAGTATTCCTTACTTCTCCTCCTCAGGCTCATCTTTCTCTTTCTTCCCTGTCTCTTCCTCCTTAGGCTCGTCACTATCGCTCTTCTCTACAGCCGCCCCCTGGGCTCGTTCTTATCACTCTTTTCCTCTTTGTCCTCGTCGTTGCTTTCTTCATGTCCCTCCTGACCTTCCTCAGACTCCTCCTCCTTATCAACTAACTCAAGCAGGTCAAGCTCATGAAGGATATTATACCATGTGATCACTTTCTTTATATCCGATACATATACCTTGTCAGGATCATAATCAGGAAGAACCTCTGTAAAATATGCCTTAAGTGCTTCATTTCCGGATTTAGGATCGATCGACGCTCCTCCATTCTCCTTCTCATGAATCATCATGAGGACATCGGCAAGAGGAACATCCTCATCTACTCCAAAAATTGATATATCATCCAGCGCACTTACCCTGGCTGTAGGAGGCACAACTGAACGCTTTTTGTCAGTCAGAGTTTCAACCACAACACCGTTTCTGGCCTGCGCCAGAAACCTGAACAATCCGCCTTTTCCTGATATTGACATCAGGTCCTTAACCTTTATTGTCGTCATGTGTATTAATTCTTTATTTAACTCCTTGATATAAAATAATATAACTATCGTTTTAACTACAAGTGACTAGTTGCCTCGCAGAAAAAAAAATTATTTTATCCCCCGCTCCTTCTTTATGCTGTCGTAGGCATCCTTTACCTTCCTGAATTTCTCCTGTGCCACAGCTTTGAAATCCTCACCCAGGTGTGCAACTTTATCAGGATGGTATTTCATCGCCATTCTCCTGTAGGCCTTTTTCAGTTCATCGTCCGACACATCGGTATCAATTTCCAGGATTTTATATGCCGCATCAGAAGCACTGATAAACATCGCTTGTATACTATCTAAGTCGGAGGACGTTATATTCATAAACCCGGCAATCTGCCTGATCATTCTCTTTTCAGTATCACTTACCCCGGAATCAGCAGCTGCTATTCCAAAAAGGAAGTGGATCATCTCCAACCGGTATGAATAGTCAAGACGCTGATTGAGTTGAGCAGTGACCTCCCTGACAGGGATCTCCTGTTTCAGGATATCGCGTAACATCACAATTGCTTCCTGTGCTGTCTCATTAGCGAAGCTTGTTAAAAAATAATTCTACACATACTCATGCTCGCTTTTCAT
>JBBDUV010000055.1:0-6531 GCA_040903745.1 Bacteroidales bacterium
AGTAAGCGCGAACTTTGCCAAGCTCATTAGGAGCCATGGCCAGAACTATCACTTTCTGAATAGCCGCAGGAAGCACGAATCCATCGTTGTAATCAGTGTGTTCCCCGATCAGGTTAACCCTACCAGGAGATCGTATGAGTATAGATTCTCTCTCGAATTTTGAGATAAATATCTTTCTTATTTTTTTTGTCAATTCATTCTTTTGGAAATTAATTTTAGTCTTTACTTTCGCCATTTTATCTTAATCTTGTATTTTATTCATCATTGATCCACACCTTGAAAGCACCGAATTCTTTTGAAATTCGGTTAAAAATATTTTGGCTTTATTCTGTACTGAACCGATAAACAGTAACTGAGTTGTAAATCTGACCAGGCTCTAATACAATAGATGGAAAATTTGGTTGATTTGGTGCATCCGGATAATGTTGTGGTTCAAGGCAAAATGCTTCCCGAAATTTTAATGGTTTTCCGAATTTTCCTATATCACTGCCATTCATAAAATTCCCGCCGTAAAATTGTATTCCCGGTTCTGTGGTGTAAATCTCCATTGTTCGGCTTGAAGTAGGTTCATGAACTTTTGCCGCTAAGCTAAGTTCTTCTCCTTCTTTGCTGAGCACAAAATTGTGATCGTATCCATTTCCATATTCTAACTGAGGATGGTCATTTTCAACACGTTCACCTATTGCTGTTGGCTCCCGAAAGTCGAAAGGAGTTCCTTCAACCGAAGCAATTTCTCCATAAGGGATCAATGTGGAGTCAACCGGTGTATAACCATCCGCATTGATAGTTAAAATGTGATCATTAATGGTTCCTTCCGCTTCACCTTTTAAATTGAAAAAGGTGTGGTTTGTAAGATTGCCGATCGTTTTCTTATCGGTTGTTGCGGTGTATTCGATCCGGAGTTCGTTATCATCAGTCAGTGAATAGATCACTTCAACATCCAGCCTTCCGGGAAAACCTTCTTCGCCATCTTCAGAAACATAGGTAAGCTTGAGGTTTTTACTGTCTATTTGCTCGGCATCCCAAACCACATTATGAAATCCTTTTGGTCCGCCATGCAAGCTATTTGGTCCGTTGTTCTGTGCCAGACTAAAAGTGTTTCCGTTAAGTGAAAACTCGCCGTTTGCAATTCTATTGCCTACCCGGCCGATCAACGCCCCATAATAAGGATCATTGGCTTTCAAATACGCTTCTACATTATCCATGCCTACAGAGATATCAGCATAGGTTCCATCTTTGCCGGGAACCATCCAGCTTACAACCCGTCCACCTAAATTTGTAATTGCAATTTTTATCCCGTCGTCATTTTCCAGAACGTAAAGATCGGTTTGCTTACCATCAAAGGTTGTTTGAAAATCTACTCGATTCACTGGAATTTCAACTAATAAATAGGCTTTGAATTCAACCGGCATTTTTACTTATCAAAGAACCGATTCTATATTTCAAGTTGTTAACGATAACAATCTAAAATACTATCTTTAATTTTATTGTCAAATTTAATTATCCCCTAGGCAGAAGCGTTGTCTTCTTTAGTAAAATGAGAGGCAGGGTGAGGGGCGGAGATCAACTATTGTGATGACTGCCGCATGAAGATCGTATCATCATTTTTGTAACCAGCTCAATATTTTCTACCGGTTCGTCATCATGTTCTATCAAACGGATCAGCTTTTCAGCAGCCTTTTTTCCAAGAACAAAGGCGGGTTGTTGAACTGTTGTAAGAGGACATGGCATCAGTTCAGCTCTTATATCATCACTAAAACCAACGATTGCAACATCATCAGGAATAGAAAGACCATGCTCCTTAATTGATTTCATAGCTCCAAATGCAGCCGGATCATTGACTGCGACCACTGCTCTTGGCCAATCACTTTTGGGTAAGTCCAAAATAGTGTTCATGGCATTAAACCCTCCATCTTCCCTAAAACCACTTTCAACAATCCAATCATTTCTAAAGGGCAGTTTATGTTCTTCCAATGCTCTTTTAAAACCTCTAAACCGCTCCTGGCCTATAGATAAATTTTTGGGTCCACTTAAGTGAGCTATTTTCTTATATCCATGATCGATTAGGTGTTTAGTAATCTGAAAAGCACTTGTTTCATCATTTATACTAACACAACTGGCACCAATATTCTCAACACACCGATCAAAAAACACAATATTAATTCCGGACTTGATCAACGTCTTGTAATACTCAAAATCTACAGAATTCTCAGCACATGACAACAGGATACCATCTACTCTTTTAGATCTTAAAGCCTCGATTACTTTTTTTTCCCGATTTGCATCTTCACCTGAGTTTGTAAGAAATAGCTCATATTCAGTCTCATGCACTACAGCCTCAATTCCGCTTACAACTTCCGAGAAAAAGGTATGATGAATTTCTGGAATTACAACGCCAATGGTGTGTGTTTTCTGTGATACCAAACTTTTGGCGACATGATTTGGGGTGTACCCCATACTTTTAGCCTTTTCCAAAACTATTTTTCTGGTTTTCTCATCAACGTTTTCCTTTTTATTTATAGCTCTGGAAACCGTCATTGTTGAAACCCCTAAAGCTTCAGCAATCTGTTTCAATGTTACATTCGAGTTCAAACTAAATCTATTAATTTTTTTTGCATTAATGTTTTTAACACTATTTTCTTACTCCATAATGTTAATGTTAACATTATGAACATAACAATATTTCATCTTTTAATCTATAACACATTAATTTCGTTAATATGTCAACAAGTGCTTAAGGTTATGCATATTTTTTACTTGGTAATAAAATACAATCTAATTGAAAATGGTCTTGAATCCGGTTTATAAAAACTTATACTAAGTGTTAAATTTTATGGGATTATCTGTTTTATTTGGCCGATCAATCGATTCCAGTCAGTCATTTGAATCCGAAATAAAAAAGCGATTGCATTTACTACTGGGGATGGCCGTGGTGATGCATGCTGCCGGACTATTTGCTGTAGTGTTTGGTCATCATCAATCTAGTTTTGGCGGATATCTTTTTCTGGTTATTGGCATGCCCCATGCCCAGGCGTTCTTTATTGAAAAGATCACCGTATCTCTTTTTTTGTTGATGACACTGGCAGGTGTGTTACGCCCTCGCACATATTTGTTGATACCGGTTATGGCCTATGTGTTATTTGAAGCCTATGCCGGATATTATCAGGGCGGATACCGGTTCAGTGACTGGACCCTCGCCACTCATGCTTTGAGATATCTTACTCCCCTTGCTTTACTGGTGCTTTTTTTTCCGGCCGAACAGACTGTAATAAAACCTCGCTGGCTGAGGACCTCCGCATGGCTATTGCGTTTAGGTCTTGTGTTTGTATTCTTCAGTCATGGTCTGGAAAGCTTTTGGGGTAATCCGCAATTTATTGATTTTTTGATTGGCACGTCGTGGAACCTGTTTAATGTTCGTATCCCTGAAGCAATGGTCACGCAAATTCTTAAAGTAATCGGATTGGTTGATATTGCCGTGGCGGCTGCACTGCTGATACGTCCATGGCGAGCTGTTTTGTGGTGGATGGCTTTTTGGGGTCTGTTGACAGCCTTTTCCCGCATTACCACGCTAGGCTGGGGGGCTTATTACGAAGTGCTTTTACGTGCCTCACACGTCCTGGTTCCCCTGGCCTTTTTAGAGATTAACAAATACTGGCATGCCCATTCAGAAAATAAAGGAAAAGAAATTCCCACGCCGAATGGTAGTTAAAAAGATAAATTATAAAATACCAGAAATCGGGTTAAAACCTGTTAAAACTTTAACAATACAACTACTACAACTATGATTACCTATACTCGAACCCGAATTTTTATTACGGCATTGCTCCTTTTGGGCTTATCGAAGGTGACAGCTGCACAGGATCATATTCATTCGCTTGAACCTGATACCGAGCCCATTCATTTACGTGTTCTTTTTGAGCAAGATCCTTCCAGCAATGCCACTATTTCGTGGACGACGACTGAAGAAGGTTCATTTTCCGTCGTTTATTATGATACCGAACCACGAAATGGCAATGTGGGTGATTATCGATTTAAGAGTGAAAATGTACGTACCGGTGCTTATTCACTCCGTAGTGAAGAGAAAGAAGCGGGCATGGAATCGTGGTACCACCATGCTGAACTTGAGGATCTTGAACCCTCCACGACGTATTATATCGTAGCCGAAACCGAGGGTGACCGCACTGATGAGTATCATTTTATAACAGCTGCTGAAGATGATCGTGATATCGGATTGCTGGTTGGCGGTGATTCCAGGATTGGGGATCAACGAACCGATCCGGATAACCCGAGACGGCAGATGAATAAAGTTATGTGCGGGCTACTGGAAGAAAATCCTCAAATTCTGGCTCTGATGCATTCGGCTGATTACACCAACCGGGCATACTGGTCACAACTATATTACTGGTTAAAAGATCATACCGAAATGACGACAACCGAAGACGGAAGGTTGTTGCCGATTATACCGAGCAGGGGAAACCATGATCTGGATGTTGGGTTTGAAGAGATGTTCAATTGGCCCGGTGAGGATGGTGTCGATACCTATTTCACCAGCTCATTAAGTGATCAGGTTTCTCTCATTGTCTTGAATACCGAGATTAGTCTTGGCGGTGATCAGCGTATCTGGCTCGACAAGCAGCTCAGCAACTTGCGGCCACATAAACGATGGATCATGCCTGTTTACCATAGAACATCTTATCCGAGCGTACGCTCCTATCAATCTGGAGAAGGACGGCGCTTAAACTGGGTTTCACTTTTTGAAAAATACAACGTTGATCTTGTAGGAGAGGGCCATGATCACTCGCTCAAACGTACGGTACCGATTCGTGGTAATGAAATGCGGGCGGAAGGTATCGTTTACATAGGTGATGGAGGACTCGGTGTTGCCCCACGCGATGTTGTTTCCGACAGATGGTATCTGCAAAAACCAGGAATGGCAGAATCTGTTCACAACGTTCATATGCTTGAATTCAAAAAGGACGAGATTCATGGACGCGGGTTTAGTATCGATAGCGAAGTTCTTGATGAGTTTTTTATTCCGGCTGATCATAAGGAACGAATTGAATACTACAAGAGTCTATTTTAACTTAATCATACTGTATTTATAACAGTGATGAAATGCAGGGGGCGAACGTAAGTATTATCAGTAAAATTTCCATTAATATAGACATACGTATCGTCCTGAGTTTGTCATAGAGAAAACAGTTTATGTTGGTTGAGCAACATAAAAGTCGTTCTCTATTTTTATGTCTAAGATATTTTTAATTATATATTTAATTCCCCTCTAAACCCTTTTAATTTTTTAATCTAATCTTTGTGGGGGTACCTGCTTTCTGCATCGTTATTAAAATGAAGATAGAATTTTAACGCATTTCAAAGCCTTTTAATAATAGAATGTCTACAGGTTATTTTAGAATTTTAGTTTAGTTCTAAATCATTCTTGTATTCTACCAAGGTCATAAACACCATTAAAATGTAAATTGAATGCTCCTCAGTAAAACTTAATTATATTGTCGGCTCCCCCAAAAACTGGACCGGTTAAAAGTAGAATATTTGGGTTAATTTAAGAGTTCTATTGGTGTTTTATACCCCAAAGATTTATGGGGTCGGTGTTGGTTTTCTGATCCCCGCGCTGTTAGTTATGAAGGAAAACATGATAGAACTTACATGGGTTTTGTCACATCAACCGGGGATATTACAATTTCTACGTATGACCATACAACAGGTGAGAAAGACAAGAAAGTGATTTACCCCGAGCTACAAATTGATGACCATGTGAATCCATCTTTGTTATTTTTACCTGATGGCAGATTGATGGCCTTTTTCACCCGGCATAACGGGGGCTTTTACTATACCACAACCATTGAACCTGAAGATATTTCCAAGTGGGAAAAGCTTTCATACATCGAAATGGGACCACGTTTGTATTATTCAAATCCGGCTCTTTTGAAGGATGAAAACAATCGTATTTACGTATTTCTGAGGGGTGGGCATGAATCGAAGCCGGTATATATCTATTCCGATGATTATGGAAAAAACTGGAGTGACCCCAAAAAACTTGTCTCGCATGTTGGTATTTCATCAGATAACAGACCGTACACTAAAGTTCAAAATGGCGGTAAAAGCAAGATTTGGTTCGCAATTACCGATGGACATCCACGGGTTGAACCGCTAAATAGCATCTACGTTTTTTATTACGAGAATGAAAAATATTATCAGGTTGACGGACAAAAAATTGCAAGTATGGAAGAATTACCCATTGACCAAAATTTAATTGATAAAGCATATGATTGGGCTGAAACAAAGGTTCGTTCCTGGATATGGGACCTTGCTATAGATGAAACTGGTAATCCCCGTATTGCATACACCAGATTAAATGAAGAGACACGTCACCAGTATTACTATGCTTCATGGAATGGTTCTTCATGAGAACATTCATTTGTTGCGCCCGGTGGTCAAGATTTTCCAAGAGTGGAAAGGACTAAACCACTCTGCACTGAAAGTGCAGAGGTTTGGGTTGGGACTGAAAGTCCC
>JBBDUV010000056.1:0-1102 GCA_040903745.1 Bacteroidales bacterium
AAGACAGGACTACCACATTTACTGTTACAGCTGAAGATGACACAACGGTTAATGTCTACTCTGTGATCTTGTCAGAAGAGAAGCCTGTAGAATTTGTACAGCCGTTTAAAGCCGATCCTGTTATTTCTGATCTACTCCATATGAGAGTATTTAATGAAAGATGTATTGAGATTTCAAATCCAGGAAATGTGCCTCTTGATCTAAGTGATTATATGCTCGTTGCCGGAGATGGAAGCAATCCTGCAGAAATTATCACGAATAACACTGAAGATTACAATGACAGGTTCCTAAGGTATGTTCCGGGATATACATATCAACCTGAAGCCTTCTGGGGAGTCAGTCCCAATACTATAACAAAGGATTTTGAGGTTAACCCAATTATTGAACCAGGAGGGTCATTTGTACTAGCCAGGGCCAGGAATTGGAAGTTTTTTACAGATGATTTTGCAATGAATTATGATGTTTTGATGACCAATGAAAACTACGCATTCGACGATGGAGAACCTCGGATGGATGAGGAGGCAACAAATACAAAGGCGTATTATATTGCGAGTGGTACTTTTAACTACGTTACTTATTGGAGAAAGGACTTTGGACAGCTTGTCCTGTTTAAGATTAAGAATGATTCCATTAAAGCAGGATTAAAACCGGTAACCGATCCCAACGATTTTGAGGTGATAGATTTACTCGGCCACTGGGATGGAATCACGTGGCAAGTTACCGGAGAAGATTTAATGAATAATCACCGGATGGAGCGGAAGCCTCAGTATTGGAGAGGTGCTACTTTACCAGGTTTAACAGGTTCATTTGGTGCAACAGCAGATTCATCAGAATGGATTGTTACTGAAATAAACTGGGGTTCAGCAGAGGATGCTATCACATCCGGAGCTATAGGCCATCACCCATTTGATCCGGTTTTTGATTATATTTCCACGGTTAGTTCTCTTTTCTATAAAGTGAGCGGCGGTTATAAAACACCTCAATACATTACAGGGGTGGCCATCGGAACCACTGTAGCAGGATTCATGTCAAGTGTTGATAAAGCACATGAAGATCAGACTTTGGAGGTGATGGGTAAAGAGAACGATGCTGTTTTGGCAGA
>JBBDUV010000057.1:0-6391 GCA_040903745.1 Bacteroidales bacterium
GGGAAATTTTATCCTGTCAAGATGAAAAAATGGCCTAATTACCCTCCCTTTATTCAATGCCTGGATACAGGGGAGGTTGGTGCGGGTTTTGATGTTGTTTTAGCGACATACCGCTCCCTGGAACAAGGCTATGTTATGATGCTGCGGTGATGGAGGGCGATCCCGGGGCCATATAGCGATCCCCCGGTAAGGAGTTAAGTTTGATAGGGCGGTAATCCTGTTCGGTAGCTATCGTGGACCATTGTAAGTCCGGTGCGGAGATCAATTTTGTGGGTGTAGCCCAGTGATCTGAGCCGGGTGGTGTCGGTGAGCTTGCGGGGGGTGCCGTCGGGCTCTCGTTATTGCAGTTCCGACCAGTCCGCCGTGACCTGCAACATTTATTTTCGCGTTTTTATTCAAAATAGTTGAATGTTTTGTATCCTCCGTCTTTCAGGTACCGCTCCCTCTTCATCAGCCTGATATCGGAGGTGATCATATCGGCAATGAGTCCATCGAGGTCATACTCCGGCACCCAGCCCAGTTTCTCTTTCGCTTTCGTTGGATCGCCGAGCAGCAGATCCACCTCGGAGGGCCTGTAGTAGGCCGGGTCGACCTGCAGTACGAGCGGGTTGTTTCTGATCCTTGTTTTGATCATTTCCAGGTGGTCGCCGTTTACCATTTCGGTGAACCGCTTATCGTCGACTGCTGTCATCTTTCCAGTCTCCTGTTCCGCTTCGCCTTCAAACTTCAGTTCGATGCCAATCTCGTTAAATGTTTTCTGAATAAACTCCCTGATCCCGGTGGTGACCCCGGTGGCGATCACGTAATCGTCCGGCTCCTCCTGCTGCAGCACCAGGTACATCGCCTTCACATAGTCCTTTGCATGTCCCCAGTCACGCTTTGCAGAGAGGTTTACCATATAGAAGACCTCCTGCATACCGAGGGCGATTCTCGCTGCTGCGCGGGTGATTTTGCGCGATACGAAGGTCTCGCCCCGATCTTTGTGCCATCAGGCATAAAGATAGGGGCACCATGTCTGTAGCAGGCGGTTGCATACCACCTCCGGGTGCCATTTGGTGGTGCTGCGGTGATAGGGGGCGAAAGCGAAGCGGGGCTATGTGGAGGTACTGCGGTGATGCGTGTATGTGCTTTTTTTCGATTTAGTCCTAATCTCCTGTTTTCTCTTAGCGATAAATTCACTAAGTTCTTTTTCCTGTTTTTCAGTCAGGGGTTTACTTTGAATTACAAAATCTACTCCTTCTGGTTCTCTTATAAAGCCCATGATATCAAGGTTTAAAATATTTATCAACTAATTTTTTTGCTGCAATTGCATCAATTACCATTAAGTGTCCGCCAAAGTGATATGCTCCCAGTGTTTTAACATAATGGTCGATCAATTTAGTTTTTGATTCAAAAGAAACAAACCCTTCTCCTCCTCTTTGAAAAGACACTTTACAGGCATATGCTACGAGGTTTCCCGGAACTCCCTCATAGAGTTTATTTTTTCCCAAATTAAATGGAGCACTTTCAAGTAAAAACATATAAACATGATCTGATCGAACGGTTATACTTATCAATTTCAAAATCAAGTGTATAAATATTCGGTTTTGTCATACGCAAATGTACAAAATATCAAAGACATACTATAATTTTTGTGGGGTTTTGGTTAGGGAATTATGACTGCAGGTCGGCCCGGATCGCGTCCCAGTCGGGGTGTTCGTTGGTTTGCCCTCCGGGAGTAATTCAAATTCCTCAATTACAGCTTTTAAGGCCTTTTCAATTACTTGCTGTGCATGGAATGCAACAATATGTGTTAAGCCTGCATCTTTAATGATCAGTATTATTGCAGATAAATCGTCTTCAGCAACCGTTAACCAATCAGTTGTCCTGTTTTTCATAGATTACTTTTCCGTTGTTGATCACTTCTCTGGAGCAATCAAATATACAAATTTATATTGTTGGGTTCATATATATTCGTGCAGGCGGTGGCATACCACCTCCGGGTGCCATTTGGTGGAGCTGCGGGGATGGGGGGGCGATCGGGCGGTAAAGATTTATGACAAGCCGGGTGTTTTAGCGTTGCAATCCATCTTTAATGCACCGGACGTTTTGCTTTACTGAAGAACAGGTATAAAAACTATAATACCAAACTTAAACAATATTGCCCGTTGATATTTATTTGTAAATTCGCCAATAGATCCGTGAAAAAACAGCGTTGTTAACAATACAAGGCATTCTTGAAAATGGGAATATGAGTGAGGCTAAAGTATCCATACGTTTTTTTGACGACCGCGAAGTGCGTGCAGTTTGGGACGAAGAAAATACCAAGTGGTGGTTTAGTGTGTTGGATATTGTAGCATTGCTTGCGGATCAGGACGACTATACCAAAACCCGAAACTATTGGAAATATCTTAAAGCCAAATTGAGAAAGGAGAACAGCGAGTTGGTTAGTGCTACTACCCAACTGAAACTTTTAGCGGGTGACGGTAAACGGTATTTGACTGATATGTTGGATTACAACGGCATTATTGCTTTGGGCAAAGAGTTTCCGGCCAAAAAAGCAAACCGATTTATTGAATGGTTTATTTATAGTGATGAAAGCATAGACGGAAAAAGCAAAGCAAAAGCGTATGCCTTGTTTGAAAGCTCTTTTATCAAAAGCATTGAAGTTGGTACAACCAAAGGTTTGCAACAAATTCACGCATATTTATTTGGGGGGCTGTATAATTATGCCGGACAAATCAGGCAAAAGAACATTTCAAAAGGTGGTTTTCAATTTGCTGTATCACGTTTTTTGGGCGATACATTAAAGCAAATAGAAGCGATGCCCGAAAACACTTTTGACGAAATCGTGAATAAATATGTTGAAATGAACATTGCACACCCGTTTATGGAAGGCAACGGCAGAAGTACCCGAATATGGCTCGATTTGCTATTGAAAAAACATTTGAAAAAATGTGTAGATTGGAGTAAAATAGGCAAAGAAGATTATATGAATGCGATGAAGCATAGCCCAACAAACAGCAGCGTTCTGAAAGAACTGTTGAAAAACGCTTTAACCAACAAAATCAATGACCGTGAAATGTTTATAAAAGGGATTGACTACTCCTATTACTACGAAGAAAATGACTAAGATAAACACGGATTGCAAGCGGACAATTTGCTGCAGGCTGCCTACGGGGCTATGTGGTGCTGCGGTGAAGGGGGACGATCCCGCGGTAAGGCGTTTTTATTCAATGTCCAATATTGTTTTCACGTTTTCCTTAACCAAATCTCTTGTTTCCTGAGGTAGATTGCCAATTCTTTTAACCAGTCTTTTATTATCAATGGCTCTTATTTGGTCCATCATAATATCACAAGCCTGATGCAGGTTGGCGGTGCCTTTTTTTAAATGGACCCTTAATATTTCAGTGTCCTTATTTACATTTGTGGTGATTGGGCAAACGATGGTCGAGGGATGCGGAATTTTATTTAACAGGTTCGTTTGTATGATTACAACCGGTCTGGTTTTTCCAGGTTCTGTTCCAATCCTGGGATTCAGGTCTGCAAGCCAAATCTCAAATTGTTTAGTCAGCATAATCAATCTCCTCGAATTCTTTTAATATGGTCATGGAATCGTTTTTAACTAATTCCGATTCTTTCTTTAGTCTTTTCTCAAGGAGTAATCTTCTTTGCAACCTGTTATAATAATCGATGGCCTCATTAAAATATCTGTTGCGTGGTTTTTTAATTCTGGAAAGTATTTTTTCGGTCTCTCCAAAAATCGAATCGTCAATTTTTAATGATACGTTTTTCATAGTCTTATTTATATATGCTACAAAGATATATTAAAATGGTATACTTTCTATACATTATATTGCTTTTTTATCTGTTTTATTCGCAAGAACCAATCAATTATTTGTCTGAAACTATTGCCAATTGAACCCCTCATCATTGGGAATAGATATTTGGCTTCGCCGAGCTAAAGGTTCAGCGGTGCAAAGAGACACCTGCCGGCAGGCAGGCAGGAAAGGACATGAACCGAAATCGCCTTGGCGATGAGCTCGGTGAAAATGGAACAGGGGCGGAATGTCTGTAGTTGGCGGGTGCAGGCTACCTGCGGGGATATGCGGTGGTGCTGCGGGGATGGTGGGCGATCGCCATTATTTCTCATCTCATTATTTACCTTGTAATAGATGGAATCTGAGCCACAGATACAACGTCTGTATCCTTTCTTTATAAAGTCAACGTATTTTTCTTTAGATTTTAAGCGTACGGTGGATAAAGATGGGGGTAGGTTATTCTGTTTACATGTTAGTAAAAATGCCCTTATATGCTTTCTATCAAAAAAAAGTTCCCGTTTTGAGAATTTTACTTTATCTTTGTTCTCATATTGAGAACTATGAAAAGAATTTTTGCGAAAAGCACTTTGAGAGTTTTCTGGGAGAAACATCCTGATTCAGAGCAGTATTTAAAGACCTGGTATGATACAGCGATGAATGCAGATTGGAAAACCCCGAATGATGTTAAACAAAGTTATTCAAATGCAAGCATTTTAAAAGATAGCAGGATTGTTTTCAACATTAAAGGCAACGCATATCGATTGGTGATTAAATATAATTTTGACCATCAGTTGGCTTTTGTAAGATTCGTAGGTACGCATGCAGATTATGATAAAATTGATGCAAATACTATTTAAACTTGTTGAATATGGAAATCAAGCCGATTAAAACAGAGGTGGATTACAGAAATGCATTAAAAAGATTAGAAGAGATCTTTGATGCAGTACCTGGCAGTCCGGAGAGTGATGAGTTAGAAATACTTGGTCTCATGGTGGATGATTATGAAAACAGGTATTACCCAATTGAGGCACCAGATCCGATTGAAGCGATAAAAATCAGAATGGAGGAAATGAACCTTAAACAAAAGGACCTGATTCCGGAGATTGGCGGCAAGAGCAGGGTTTCGGAAATATTAAACCGAAAACGCAGATTAACAGTTGAAATGATTAGAAAATTGGCGGTCCGTCTGAATTTATCAGTTCATATTTTAATTAATGATTATCATCTAATTCAGTAGGCACATTTTGCTAAACGAAATTTCAATCCTTTAGGTTTTCGAAATGCTACGGGTCAGTTATGGGAGTTGCGACATACCGCTTCTAACGGAGCTTGGGGGTTTCATGTGGGCAATCTGCGACAGACATGGCGCCCGGTGGAATATCTGTAGGGTTCGGGTGCAGTTTACCTGCGGGGCTATTTGGTGCTGCGGTGATGGATGGCGATCAGGCGGTAAAGCCCCTAACCTGAGAACAATTATGCAAATTGAAAAGCAGGATTTAAGATATTTCCAATAGTTTTAAAAACTCTGTCAGTCCTATTACCTCCACTCCATCGGGCAAAGGATAACGGTCATTGTTTGCATTGACCACCCATTTATGCGTTGCTTTTATGTCTTTACAAGCTTCATAAAAACCCCGGGTGATTTTTGGTGCAATATTCCGTTTTATTTCTACAGCCCAAATCTCATTATCAGGGGTCTGAAGCACTAAATCAATTTCTGCCCCTGATGCTGTTCTATAGTAGCAGCACTCCCATCTCTCTTCTACTTGGTTGATAATGTTTTCAACCACAAATCCTTCCCAGCTCGCTCCTATTATAGGGTGCGAAAGCAAAGCCTCCATGCCTGGTAATTGGAGGAGGCTGTGCAAAATACCTGAATCACGAATATAAACTTTGGGAGTTTTTACCAGCCTTTTTTTTATGTTTTCTGACCAGGGAGACAACTGTCTGACCATGTAGAAATCGGTAAGTAAGTCCAGATAATTCTTTATTGTGGTGTGACTGACCTCCAAGCTTCTGCCAAATTCACTTAAATTGACTTGGTTACCATGGTAGTGTGCCAGCAACCTGTCTTGAACCAATCAACGCAACAACAGGCATCGATTCTAACGCTTTAACCAAGGACTGAAACCTTTCTCTCCTAAAAATCATAACTTGCATACTATATGCAAATATACAAATATACTGCAAATTGAAAGTAAAAGTTTCAGATTACAAGGAAATTGGTATTACATGTTGTGAAGATATTCGTTCTCCTTGCAATATTAAAGCGTTGATATGAAATTTCAAGGTTGCAGGCTATCTGCGGGGCTATTTGTTAGTGCTGCGGTGATGGGGGGCGATCCCGGTTAGTCGTTAACCTAGTAATATCTCTGCGGGTATTTTTAATCCTTTGTAGAGTGATTTTATCATACCCAAAGTCAGATTTCTCTTTCGGTTAAGAATCTCGCTTACCCTGCTCTGACTACCAAGATATTTTACCATATCGGCTTTGGTCATTCCCATTTGCTCCATGCGAAACTTAATAGCATCAATCGGGTCGGGTGGGGCAATGGGTTAATGCTTCATCTCGTATGCTTCGACCAAGGTTA
>JBBDUV010000058.1:0-6363 GCA_040903745.1 Bacteroidales bacterium
TATTATCGCCCTGGTTTTTTGAAGCATCCCGCAAAATTAGTGTTTTTATTTTCCCGATTGTTTAATGGCCTGACCAGATTGTGAAGAGGAAACCGCCGTATACCTTCCTGCGCCTGCCCACTTCGGCGAAGGCAAGCCCGGCCGGTACATACGGAATACTCAGAGTCCTATTTATTGGCGGTATGTGCTATTATACATCTACTTTATCTTTAGACTTTTTTTCTCTCATTTTAGCTTTATGAGAACGTATATACTCACTAATCATCTTTTCCTCTTCTTTAGTCAATTTTGATGGTTGTGTACCAATAAAATCAACATCTAATTCATTTCTTTTATTTTTCATAATTCTCAAATTATATTAGTGAAATATTTATTAATCAGTTTTAAAGCAGCATTTGTATCAATAATCATTAATCTGCCACCAAAATGCACAGCTCCTAATGTCTTAACATAATGGTCAATCAGTTGAGTCTTTGAAATAAATGCAATATTACCTTCATGTCCTCTTTGAAATGAAAATTTACAAGCAAACGCAACAAGGTTTCCAGGAACTCCAGAATAAATCTTTGTTTTACCTTTATTAAAGGGAGCACTCTCAACGAGATGCATAAATACATGATCGGATTTGACCTCTAAACTGATTAATCCTTGAATAATCAATTGATTATTTATAATTGTCAGTTTATATACATCTCTCTCAGGATGTTTTAGCTCGAATTTCCAATCAAATTGCCATCCATTTTTTTTTGTAATTGTTTTTAAATCAGGTTTTGTAATCCGTGATATTTCGGTCAGAAAACTATCACCTGAAATAACATTTTTTATTGAATTTGTCAATTCATCTATTTCAATATCAATCTCTTGTTTTTCTTGTTTTTTCATATACAAATTTACAAAAATCTATCCTCTTTTCATAAAAATATCTGCATATGCAGTGGATCTGACAGCATTACCGCAACAGTTTACAATATGGCAAGTGGCGGTTTGCGAAGTGCGTAAACTATCCACCAACACAAAAGCCTGAAGCGGGCGGGCTACAATGCCTGGATTTAACACATTCCCCGCAATTTGCTATAGTGTGTGTTGAAGAACTCCTTCTTCGCTGAAAAAAGCTAAAGACCAAAGAATATACCTACATCCTTATTTACTAAAAAACCTGCATTGCTATTATCCGTTTACAGGTCCTCAAAAGTACCTCGCTCAGAAAAATCGCCTGGGTCGATTTTACCACATCCTGACGAATCCCGGCCATCGATCGCGAAAAAGAAGCCTCCCTGATACACTGCAGATCCCGGTTGTCGCGGTAATAAATATCCAGATCCAACAAATAGAATGGCTGAAACAGTACGGACCGGTTGTTCTTTCTCGACTTCCTGGCTCCCTTCAACAGGAACGAGGCCCTACCCCATTGCTCCGTATAGGCCTGAACAATCAGGCTGCTATCGCCATACTTCACCGCATGAAGTATTATCGCCCTGGTTTTTTGAAGCATCCCACAAAATTAGTGTATTTATTTTCACCAATGTTTGATAGCCCCTCCCGATTGTGAACAGGAAACCGCTGTATACCTTCCTGCGCCCGGCCACTTCGGCGAAGGCAGGCCAGGCCTGTACGGACGGTGGTACACCTTTCACTGACTCCTCGCTGGGCCCCCGGAATACCGGGACAGGCTTTGCAGGCCGCTCAAAGTCCTTTTTATTGCCAGCAGTTTTTCTTTATATTGTCCGTTTTCTCTTTAATTCCTTCTTTATAAAGATGTCATACAGCTCGGAAGTCGTGATAATATGGGAATATTCTTTCTTTTTTAATCCATTTTCCAATATTTTGTCGCCCGTCCAAAGTTTGGATTTAAGATGATTTGTCAAAGCTACAAAAAGAGTATCTTCCTCATCAATATCATATGTCAGCTTATATGCATTTTTTATTGATTTATCAGAAATGAGTATATCATCAACGAAACGGATTTTTGAAATTATTAAATGATAAATTTCATCAAATTTATCATTTGAAAACCCTGTAATTTTTTGAATTTTTGACTTGTGATTCAATATCTCAGTTTTCAATAGGTCAATAGTGTAAAAATCAAAATATTTTGATCCAATCGTTAATATTTGTCCGATATTACTCTTTGTATTTAATATCGCACTAAATACGATATTGGAGTCAACTGTGATTTTCATCAATTACAAATCCCTTTGTTTTTTAATTTTATCCCACATAGATGAATTAACCTCTTTTGCAAGCTTATCTGCATCCTTTTGTTTTGCTTTTGAATTTGCAGTCAATTCTCTATATTTCAGATAATCCAACATATCTTGTAACTCAGATAGGTCAACATTCGAAGGAAGTCGTACTAATATCTCGTTATTTGTCCTTTCTACTATCATATCAAGTTTTCTTTGTTCAAATATACAAAATTTCTATCGCAGTGTCCTGTGGGTCTGTCAAAATTCATGAGCTACGCTTCGCTCCGGTTGAGGCCTCCTCCTGCAAAGCGACCCCGGTGGGCCAACTACACGTTTGCAGTTTCCGCCATCTCAATTACAGCATGCAGAACCTTACCTCGCCGATGTTCTGCTTCTCGGCACACTATGAAACGGTTGGGTTTTCGAAACTGCTTAACTATCAGAGCACAACAAACTTTGATGCGAGAATCCAAGATTAATTTGCTTAAAAACTTAAAGAAAGTGTCTGCAACTTTTGGACTGTCCTCCGAATAAAATTCATATGATTTATTAAAGTCAACTTCTGCCTGGTCTGATAATTCAATACTAAACGGCTTTGTCTTCATACTTCTTTTTAATCAGGTCCCAATTTTTAAAAGTTGTTTCGCCGTTTTCTATTCTTTGCAGCCTTTTATCAAGCAAGTCCTTATGCTCGGTTGGAAGCTCCTGCAATTCTTCTTTCACATTAACAATCTCAATGTAATCAATTTCTTTTATTAGATTAAGAAATGCAGCTATTTTACTCTGCTCCTTTATATTAACTGTAAGTTCCATATCAAATCATTTTATACAAAGATACTGATTTATAATACGATTGTAGATTTTTGAAGCATTTATGTTTTATGGCGGCGTTTAATGCGATAAATTTTGATTTCTGGTTATTGCTAAATTAATTAAAAAGTGTTCATATCTAGAGTATTACAAGCCATTAAACATATACTCTGTACCGCCTGGCTATTTTTCATTTGTCAATTATATCGTTATAATCTATTGTAATATTCATTTTTGTCGTAACAAAATCCCTTATTCTCTTAGCAATCATAATGGCATTTTCGACTTCCTCATTGGAAAGATAAATAGTTTCATTGGGATATCTGATTTCTACTGCATATCCTTGTAACTCAGAAACAGTATCGTAATAACTTTCGAAATCGGAATCTCTCTGTGTTATCAAATCGAGCAAGTAAATCAAATCATGCGAAAACCTAAATGCAGTGGATTGAAAAATCAGGTAGGCTTTTAAATATTTCTCAACAGCTTGCTGGCAATGAAAAGTAACAGTATCAAGGTATTCGGGAATGTGCAAATAAGTAACCTTTGCTGTACCCAAATCATGGTCCCCTTTACTAATCCATTGTTTTATTTCGTCAGCTTGCCCGCTCATATAATGTCTTTCCGGTATTTAGTACTTCATAAACGAATCCAAATTTATTATCCTTTGACTCAATAATCTCCTTTGGGGTATAGACTATTAAATCAATAGGAACCATAGAGCCATAAATCATTTTTCTAACTTGCGCCGTTCTTTGTGGTCTGGGCAAATCGGAATCTTTAATTACAAATAAATCCAAGTCACTATCTTCATTTGGAGTTCCAGTTGCATATGAACCAAAAAGAATAATTTTTTCTGGGTTATATCCAAAAGCTATTTTATTAACTATTTCTGATATCTTATCCGTTCCAATCATTTCTTTTTTTTGCTAAGATACAAATTTTTAAGCACTCGGTTTCGGTCTTGTTCGGCTTGGCGGTAACGGCTGGGGGGTCGAGTAGGGAGGAGAAATTTCACGTCCCCCCTCTCACACCTGCCTGCCGAAGTAGCACGCAGGCAGGGAACCGGACTTGAACCTCTCAGCTCATCCGGCTCTTGTTATACAAATCTATGCGTTTGCTCAGTAAAACCCTAATCGCCAATGATAAAACAAGCCAGGAAATTGATCCCTTACTCGTTCTAACCAAGCCCGAATATAGTTCCTGCTCTTTGTAAGACGCCAGCCGTATAACCAGTAAACAGGTTGCCGTTATACTTATCACCCGGTTTATTCCCTTGTATCGACCAGATTTTGAATTTATTCCAATCGCTCCAGTTTTTTCTGCCCATTGTTTTGGACTTAATACAAATGTTGGTAATCCAGCTTCCATTTTAAAGTGGTCAAATTCGACCACATTAACTTTCAAATCAATCCAAATGTACACTTTTTGATTCTTATTATGACATTCTGCTCTATTGATTGCACGACTCTCTCAGCATGAAGCACAACGGTTGGCGATATGGTGCGTGGCTAATTTTCTTGGTAGATATTTTCTGGCCGATAAGAATGCTCTTCAGGGGCGAAACTTGCATAAATATGGCACTTAGCCATGCACTATAACGCGTGTTGTAACCTGTTGATTTCTAGCCTAGAAGTCCTTTTATTTCTTGCTTAAGTCTTGGTAAGTGTCTGACAATTGTACCCCAAATGATTTCATTATCAATCTTATCGTATCCATGAATTACTCTGTTACGCATGTCGATAATTTGTCTTTTGCTAGAGATTTTAATTGTTGAATCTAATTTATCAACACGATTCATAGCTTCGCCAATAATTTCAAACTCTCTCTCAATTGCCCGACGTAGCATTTTGTTAGATAGATATATCTTGAAATCACGCTTCTCTCCTAGATAGTTTTCAATTGACTCAATTGATTCGTATATATCAAACAGAAACTTCTTAATCTCAAGATTCATAAAGAAGGGTTTTGTTCTGATTTATAGATTCTATGAAATATGGATTTGATAATGATTTATCGGTAATTAGGTCAACTGGCCGTTTAAATAGATCTTCAAATTTATATATCAAGTCAAAATAAGTGTCAGCATAATCGCCATAATCCATGGGTTTGAATGAAATTAGTAAATCAATATCGCTTGTGTCATTGAAGTTTTCTGAGCAAGCTGAACCAAATGCAAATAGGGACTTTACGTTATTATTGTCACATAAAGTTCTGATATTTTCTAAGTTATCTAATAGTAGTCTTTGCATCGCTGGTTTTTTACAAATTTATTCTTCTTTATCCTATTCTGCAAGTCGTTTTTTTCGTTCAATTGGTTACAACGTTCCGGCTGGTCGAGTAGGGAGGAGGAATTTCACCTCCCCCCTCTCACACCTGCCTGCCGAAGTAGCACGCAGGCAGGGAACCGTACGTGACAGTCTCCCGTCATACGGCTCTTCTAATATAGTAAATTACAGAAACTCATCCCCTATCGGGTTGGTAAATAATACAACTATATTAGTTAACCCCTTCGCTCCACCTTCATTACAAAGGCTTCATTACTACTACGAATTAGTCAGCCACCTTAAAATACTTTGGTAATAGTCTTTCGTGAATCACGGTATGTCTTTTCTAAAGTCAATGCAGTAAATGGATTATCATCAATGTTTATACGGTAAAAGTGGGCCAATAGTTGCTTCTAAATTAATAAAAATGGAAAGAATTATGGGGGTTTTTTATCCAAACACCGTTCTGAGAATTTCGAGTGACTTAATTTCAGACATGGATGGATGGTGGTTGCGGTAAAAATCCAGCAGCGAATCGAGAAACATATTTCGCTTTTCCTGATTGTTAAATACTTGATCTGCTGAACTATATTCGCACGTAAAAGCGCTTTTCCACTGCAGCCCCAAACGCTTCTCATATTCCATATCGATGGTGTCCGGTGTCGAAGAAAACCGACCCGTACCAATGTTGAAAAATTGTTCCGTACCGGAAAAATTTTTAGCCGGATAAAAACCAAGGTACCTGGAGAGCTGAAACAGGAAGAGAAGATGGAAGGAAGGAGAAGCAGCCGCCGGGGATTCAAAGTAGGTAACCGATTGAAGTAAAAACCCGAAGAGTTCGGGATTCTGCTCCTCTTCCCGGATGGTCCTCAGAAGCACCTCGCTCAGAAAAATCGCCTGGGTCGATTTTACCACATCCTGACGGATCCCAACCATCGATCGAGAAAAAGCAGCCTCCCTGATCCACTGCAGATCCCGGTTGTCACGGTAATAAATATCCAGGTCCAGTAAATAGAAGGGCTGAAACAGTACGGCACGGTTGTTTTTTCTCGACTTCCTGGCTCCCTTCAACAGGAACGAGGCTCTTCCCCATTGCTCCG
>JBBDUV010000059.1:0-6311 GCA_040903745.1 Bacteroidales bacterium
GATTAGTAAAATTTTAGGGGGCTTCTCTTTACATAATCATTTTGTTAGCATAATGAACGCCCGTGTGAGTATGGAGATAGCCGGGGAGGTTGGGGAGCGTGTGGCACCACTGCTGGGCTGGTCGTCAGGACAGAAAAGGGCTGAAGTAGAGGCTTTTATAAAAGTTATAAAAAATTATTTGTTATATCAATAATTGATATTTAATGTCAATTATTGATATGCACTGCTCTGGATAAAGCTATTTCGATCATAATTATATATCTTAAGAATTCATGGTAGAATAATTTACGAATACCTGTCCATGGAAAAATGGATAATTGTTTAGGATAATTGTTGGTGGTATTGCCTTTATTTTTGTGTAATTTAGTACATTAAAGCTTTTGTTCTGTGAAAATCGATAAACGACCGGAATTTTTAGAGATTTCGTTTTTCTATTTCAGCATAAATGGTAACATTAGCAAATTAATTCAAATCCTATGAAAGCACTGGTTCTCGAGCAGTACAATAAATTTGTTTACAAAGAGGTTGAAGACCCTGTTATTTCGGATAGGGAGGTCCTGGTAAAAGTCAAGGCATGTGGAATTTGCGGTTCTGACATCCACGGCATGGACGGAAGTACAGGAAGACGACAGCCCCCTGTAATTATGGGGCATGAAGCTTCTGGTGAAATTGTTTCTGCAGGAAAAAATGTGAAGAATTGGAGTGCCGGCGACAGGGTAACTTTTGACTCAACGGTATATCGTTTAGACGATTGGTATACCCTTCAGGGGCTCTACAATCTGAGTGATCATCGACAGGTAATGGGAGTTTCTGCAGACAATTTCAGGCGGCATGGTGCCTTTGCAGAATATGTAACGCTGCCTGACCATATTCTGTACAAAATTCCGGATGGCGTCTCTTATGAAGAGGCAGCCATGGTAGAACCTGTAGCAGTGGCGCTCCACGCCATCAAAAAGGGAGCACCTCAGCTGGCTGAAACAGCTGTAGTAGTGGGGGCAGGAATGATTGGAATCTTTTTGGTAAAGCTGCTTTCAGAATCAGGATTGGCAAATCTTATTGTGCTGGATATAAATGAAAAGAAGTTAGAACAGGCTGCCAGGGCTGGTGCCAATCTTACTTTTCATCCGGAAGATAAAACGATGATTACAGAGATTTTTAAAAGGACCCACCAGCGGGGAGCGGATCTCTCATTTGAGGCTGTTGGTATTTCAAGTACCGTTGAAGCCGCAATAAATGTCCTTAGAAAAGGGGGAAGGACAGTCCTGGTCGGCAACATTTCCAAATCTGTTGAATTCCCCCTTCAGAAGGTGGTTACAAGTGAATTAACTATTTTAAGCAGTTGTGCAATAAGGGGTGAATATGAGGCTGTTCTTAGCCTTATTGAGAATGGGGCGATCAATGTTAAAGACCAGATATCTGAAATTGCACCACTTTCGGAGGGTGCAAAATGGTTCAGTCTGCTGCGGCAAAAAAACAATAATCTGAATAAAGTAATTCTTGTACCATAACCCGGGATATGAAAAAATCAGAATTAAACATTGCAATCGCAGGCTGTGGCAAAGTTGCCCATCTTCATGCAAAAGCAATTCTGCAGACGGAGAATGTTAACCTTACAGCAGCCTGGAGCAGAAATAAGTCGTCCGCACTTAAATTTGCTGAACAATATGGTATTAAAGCCTGCAGCGATATTTCCCTGATGGTGAAAGAAAACAATATTGATATCGTTATCGTTTGCACCCCCCATCCATTTCATCGTTCCCCGGCGATCTCCGCAGCCAATGCCGGGGCCCATCTGTTGGTCGAGAAACCGATTTCCTCCACCCTGGAGGATTGTGATATGATGCTTGACGCCTGCAAAAAAAACGGAGTAAAAATCGGCGTTGTTTCTCAGCGCCGCTGGTATGAACCGGTAAGACGAGTAAAGCAGGCCATTGATGCCGGGAAACTTGACCAGCCTGTATTGGGAACCATTAACATGCTGGGCTGGAGGGATAAGGATTATTATGATTCGGATGAGTGGAGGGGTACCTGGGAGATGGAAGGAGGAGGGGTCCTTGTGAATCAGGCCCCCCATCAGTTGGATATACTGCTTTGGTACATGGGCGAAATTGATGAGGTTTTTGCCGTCTGGAAGAACCTGAACCACCCCTACATTGAGGTGGAAGATACGGCACTGGCGATAATACGTTTTAAAAGCGGTGCGTTGGGAAATATCATCGTAAGCAATTCCCAAAAACCCGGTATCTACGGGAAAGTTCACGTGCATGGTAAGAATGGCGCATCTGCAGGCGTTCAGACAGATGGGGGAGCGATGTTTATTGCCGGGAAGACAGGAATAGCAGCGCCCCCGGAGAACGATATTTGGAGCATTCCGGGAGAAGAAGATCTGCTTCCCGGGTGGAAAGAAGAAGATGCTGCTTTCTTTGCCAGCATCGATCCGACAGTCTATTTCATGAAATGCCAGATAAAAGATTTCAGGGATGCAATATTCGAAAACAGGGATCCACTGGTCACCGGTAATTTTGGAAGAAAAACGGTTGAACTATTTACAGCCATTTATCGCTCACAGAGAGACAGGATATGGATAAAATTCCCATTAGAGCCAGAGAAAGAGAGAGATGATATGGATGGAAGAAAAGTAGATATATAGAGTCATTATATTGAACGATAGGTACAATTTTGCTTTAGAATACATTCTTTAAGAGACCAAATTACTTATCATATGTCTGTACCATACATCCTCGCCATTGTCATTGCTGGAGTTTCCCTCCTTCTTTTTATGGTGCTGAAATTAAAGATCAGTGCTTTTATCTCCCTGCTTATATCCTCTATTCTTGTTGGGATAATGGCAGGAATGCCATTGGACACCCTGATGAATAGCATCCAGGAGGGAATGGGCGGCACCCTGGGTTTCGTTGCCATTGTTGTTGGACTGGGAGCTATTTTCGGTCAGATACTGGAAAGTTCCGGCGGAGCTGAATCCCTTGCCCACTATTTGCTTGGAAAATTTGGTAAAGAGAGGGCATCCTGGGCCATGGTGGTCACCGGTTTTATCGTTGCCATTCCGGTATTTCTGGATGTGGGGCTGATCATTCTCATACCCATTATTTATGCATTATCAAGGGATACCAAACGTTCCCTGCTCTATTATGGCATTCCCCTGCTCGCCGGTCTGGCAGTCACCCACAGCTTTATTCCTCCCACGCCCGGTCCTATTGCAGTTGCAGACATACTGGAGGCCGACCTGGGATGGGTGATATTCTTCGGATTCATTTTAGGTTTCCCGATAGCGGTTATTGCAGGACCCGTTTTTGGAAAATACATCTCCCGGAAAATAGACATCCAGCCGCCTGAAGAGATCATTCTACCGAGAAAAAGTAACAGCGAAGAACAGCAAGAACTACCTTCGTTCCGTTCCATAGCGCTTCTTGTTGCTACCCCTCTCCTGCTTATCCTTCTGAATACCTTTACCTCCGTAGCAGTCGGAAAAGAATTGCTGGAGAAATCGTTGTTCACAGATGCAATTATATTCATAGGACACCCTTTCAGTGCCCTTATTATTGCAGCATTGATGGCCATCTACTTTTTGGGAATCCGAAGGGGTAAATCCAGACAGGAGCTTCTTGATTTAAGCACAAAAGCCCTTGGTCCGGCGGGGATTATCATTCTTATAACGGGAGCGGGAGGAGTGCTCAAGCAAATACTGGTAGACAGCGGGATTGGAGAAATGATGGCTCAATCCATTGCAGGTTCTTCAATGCCACCGATTTTTCTTGCCTGGCTATTAGCTGCCATTATAAGGGTAACCCAGGGATCTGCCACCGTGGCAATGATTACTGCAGCAGGAATTATGGCTCCTGTACTGTCTTTCATAAACCCGGGAGCTCCGGAATTGGCATTGATCGTACTGGCGATTGCCTCCGGAGCTACATTGTTATCGCACGTAAACGACAGTGGTTTCTGGCTGGTTAGCAAGTACTTCGGAATGGATGAGAAGCAGACCTTAAGGTCATGGACCGTTATGGAATCAATTATTGCCGTTTGCGGCCTCGGATTCACGCTGCTTGCCAGTCTGTTTGTTTAGTGGTAAAACAGTGGCAAGAGATGAAATATCCAGGACCTGACCTTCCTTGACAATCCTTTTCTCAGGTGGTTTGATCTGCGGATACTAAAGATCGAAACGGCAGGCGGGAGCAGTCCTCCCCCAAACAATTCACCTCTCCACACAACCTCTAATTATGCTTCAACCTCCCCTGTATTTGGACAGTAAATAAAGGGAGGTTTTTTTTACCCTCAATATATTCTCCATCATTCATAGTGCATTCAAAAAAGGGCAAGTAGTCTTTTGGTAGTAACTTATAACAAAATCAAGTAAGCATGGATAAAATGAACAAACTGCAAAATTTGGAAATTTCGTTATGATTGCTTAATTTTGTTGTCGAATTAGATAACAAGATTTGCCAACAATTAAAATTATTGACTCAGTCAAGATTGATATTTACTCGAGAGAGCATCCACCCCCTCATTTTCATGCAATATATGCTGAGTATGAGGAGTTAATAGAGATTGATTCATTAATGACTTATGTCGGAAATATTCCAATAGCCCAGAGAAAAAAGATTACTGATTGGGCTAATGACAATAAAGATTATCTGATGGGTATTTTTAAACAATTAAATCCAAGATTATGAGACAGAAACTTAAATTACCCAGGATTATTAAAATTGAGAATATTAATAAATTCAATATTCAATGTATGTTCAATAACGGCGAAAGCAGAATATTGTATTTTAAAAAAATATTCCATGACTGGAATGTTTCCGAGGATGATATAGAATATAAACTACTTGATCTGAAAGAATTTAAAAAAGTCGAATTAAGAAATTTCACCTTATCCTGGCCAAACATAGGATTAGAGATAAAAGATGAGAACGGCCAAACCGAAAAACATCCTTACGAAATTGGGCCAGATGTTTTATATCAACTTAGCCAGCAGATTGATTCCGATGAAACAAGACCTGGAAACATTATAAAATCGGCAAGAGTAAAAGCCGGATTAACTCAGGAACAACTTGCCATGAGAAGTGGGACCACACGGTTTTATATTTCTCGGATTGAGAACAATAAGACCGATGTGGAGATGTCAACCTTTAGAAAGATTATCGAGGCAGGATTAGGAAAACATTTACGATTGATAATTGAATAATTTACGGATTCTAATCGATTAAAGGCCGGTGAGCCCGTCCTTCGTCGACGGTTTCTTTAGTACATACTTCGCAGTATACCACCTTGCGCCACCGCTGAAGCTAAGGCGGCTCGAGGGGCAGCTTGTAAAACAGCTTCTCCAACTTGCTGACAAGGAACTTTAACCCTCTGGCATTAATAGCAACTTGCTTTTGACTGTTGAAATAAATGTGCATTTATCAAATTTATTCAGAACCTCCAAGTGGGTATAATGTTTACCCATGCAGGACACACATACGCTGTCATGAAAAAACTTGTGGACTTGTATAACTAAACTTGACATTAAAAAGTCAGAAACAATCCTCCCTTTATTTAACTTTCGATTACAGGGGAGGTTGAATAGTCTTTTTGGCCCAAAATATCTGTTTGAATTATTTGGGGGAGTTTTTTTTTCAATCCAAGGAGTGGAATGAGCAAGTTCTTAAAAATCAGATCCCAAGTTCCCAATATAATTTGTAACTTTGTTTGTATACAGTACATCCCTAAATGGCAGTTTCTGCATGCCTTTACGAACATATGCCTGCAGAGTGTCAATATTGTAAATAAATTGATTCATATTATGTAAATGGAGATAGTATTTGCTTCTACCTTGCAGGGACAGCAATGAATGATACAACAAATATTACATTTGAAGTGGAGTCCAAATATGGTGCTGACTTTAAGTTAACTAATCCATCCGGATTTGAAATAGAGGAGAATAAAACAAGTATGGTTTGGGTCAAGATCGATCTCCCGTTTCTGTTTGAAGGGATAGATCTAGACATGGCAGATAAGGATAGTGCCGGCATAATAAGGATAAACACACGATCCAACTGGGAACTTCTGGAAACAATTATTAGCAATCTTAATACTTCCTCAGAAATAGGATTAGATCATAATTTGGATGGAGAAATAGATGACTGAAAAAAAATGAATTACTGGCGCTAACTATATATGTAATCCTCTTGACGCCTTTTGCAAATTGACGAGCATGAATCCTCGGTTGAACGAAATCTGCTGTTCCTTTTCGAGATAAAGAGAACAATCGAGTAGGAAGGTAGGGATTTATTTTTAAATCCCATCTTTCC
>JBBDUV010000060.1:0-6247 GCA_040903745.1 Bacteroidales bacterium
TCTTTTCAGGAAATATCGAACTCAATATTTCCCTTTTTTGCTTTGGATCGGCCTGACTAAAGGTCTTCTCGAGGTTTGACAGCATCCCTATCCCCCTTTCAAGATACTCCTCCCACGACGATTTTACTTTTAATAATTCCCCAAGTTCCTGTTGAATTTTTTGTTGCTCAGAAGTGTATCTGCTCATCATCGATTGATAATCCATTGTTGTTATTGATCCATCAATATGCATATCCTGAGCTTTATTAATTCTGGATTCATGTTTGCCAAGCTCATCCTTTAATTTGGTAATCCTGAGTTTACGATCCGCTTCACTCCCATTTAACATCTCCTTTAATAATTCGTTGTAGAGAAGCTTTACTTCCTTTTTGAAATTAAACCCGGAAAGTATCTCTTTCATTATTTTATTGGCATTATCCGCCCTATATCGTTCCTGAGCACAATAATTACAGTGATAGTAAAAGTAGAATTCTCCATTACCACTTTTTGATCGACTTCCCGTCAGGGGCTGTCCACATTTTGAGCAAGACAGGCTTCCTCTGAGAAATAACTCCTCCTTGGCCGAGTTAAATTTAAAATTTCGTCTTTTTGAATGGTTATCATTTAACATCAAATTCACTCTGTCAAATAGATCTTCACTTACGATTCGGTGGTGTAAACCCTCAACGAAATGCTCCTGCTCCATTTCAAAGGCGGGAACCCGAACCATTCCTTTAAAGACCGGATTCCTTAAAATATCTGATACAGTAGATACACTCAATGTGTGGCCCTTCTTTTTCAGCATTTCAATTACATCCTTTTGAGACTTCCCTTTTGAGACTTCTTCAAACAGGAATTTGACATTTTCTGCATTCTCATCCTGAACAATAATAGGTTTATTCAATTCATCCCTGGTATTTCTGTAACCATAAGGCGCTTTTCTACACCACCTACCAGCCTTGAAGGCAGCATGCATTCCCTGCTTCACTTTCTGTGATCGCCTCGTGTTATCAATTTCAGGAATAGCCAGGTACATTGCCAATATCATCAGGTTTTCCGGTACAGTAGGATCTATTGGCTGCTCGATAGCAGAAACCGCAATTCCCAATTCTTTTAATTGACGTATTACGATGAGCGCATCAGTAATATTGCGGGAAAAGCGATCCCAGGAGACTATAAATAGATAATCAATCTTTCCCCTGTTTTTTTTCGCATAGGCCATAAACTTTATGAATTGAGGGCGATTAAAATCCTTGGCAGAATGATCTTCTTTAATCTTGTAAATCACCTGGATTTCATTCTTTGCACAATATTTCAGTAATGATTCCTCCTGTACTCCCAGGCTATATCCCAATGCCTGTTCATCTGAACTGACCCTGGACATGATTACAGCTGTTTTCATAGCTTATTTTTTTAAAATAATACTTGTTTCAATGCTAGCAAGCTTTGCAAGTAAGTCTCTTATTTTCTCTGCCTCACTCTGTGAATAGTTTCCACCATTTGAATTTAAGATCTTTAAACACTTTATAATTGTCAGCATTTCTTTCTGAAATGCCCCACCACTCTGTTTTTTCAGTAATGGCAGGAGTTTGAATATAGGTCTGCTTTTTACAGTACCTGCATTAGTTTATACTTTACGTTTTATCTGGTTAGAACAATGTACGATATTTCCATCCTGAGTTTTTATTTCAATAGTCTGATAGCCATGCTTTAGGATTATATCCATGAGCCTGGCTGCTTTATCAATTTTTTCCTCTCTAAATTCTTCAATCAGTTCAATCTGATTTGAGCTATCTTTACTCACCTTTACAGAAACTACATCCTTTTCTCTAATGGTATTTATTAACTGAGATTCTGAACTACTTAAAAGGGTGAGTCTTCTTTTTGGCAAGGCAAACTCATTTACGATCATAAAATCTCTTAATATTTGGGTTATTGATATGCTAATAAAGGTGCCGGATAAAAATTCGGAAAACATATCGTTTTTAAGATACTCATCAATTGCATGAAGCTTAAAAGGAATACATTCACCCTCAGTATTGACCAATAGCGAGTAGTTTCCTCTAAGTAAGATAATGTAAAGAATCACCAGCTCCAGATAATTGATTTTGAAGTCATTTAGTTGACTTTTCATTTGCGCCGTTTGTAATAATTCTTCGATTTTTTCTTGTTGATCATTTGGCCCAAATCTTTTGATATTCTCATGAAACTGTTTTTGGTCAGGCAGATCTTTAATCTTAACCTCAAACACAATAGCACCCTTCGCATTCCTAATTGCTTTATGTGAAAGATCATACTTTCTCATTTCAGCAATGATTTTAATCCAGGTATATTCAATCAAATTAAACCTCTTCCACTTCCTTTCTTCATAGGTATCAATTAAAAGTTCGCTTTTCTCCCAGTGACTGAGAAGCCTGGAGCTTAATCCAACGTCCGTCATTGTAAATTGAGCTTTATTAATATTCTCTGTAATCTGAGCAGTATTAATACCCATCTCAATTTTTAGTCTTTTAATAAGATCAATCTCTTCCTGAAATAACTGATGTAGCATTTGATTACGGATTGATTAATACCAAATATAGCTGTTTTTATATTTTTATTACGCAATATAGTAATCTTTTTTACCTTTATAGCACAATTAACTATTGAAATCATGTTAGTAGAAGAGCAAATTGAATCCGAAAGGCCTCATCCAAATGGCTATAAACATACCTGTCTCAACTGCGGAAAAATATTCTATGGCCGCAAAAATCGCCAGTATTGCAGCAATGCGTGCAAAATATTTCTAAACAATAAAAAAGCATCCGAAAGACGAGATAGAATTTCTAAACAAATAAATACTTACTCAAAAAATGAGGATATTCTTCACAGAAATTATAGAATATGGGATACCGAGATTGATATAGATTATATAAGAATAATGGGTTTTGATTTCCGGGGCCCATACAAAGTCACTAAGGACGAATATGATGGAGCTGTTTGGTATCAGGTGGGCCATTATATTTACAATACTACCCGTAAAAAAGGTAAAATGATTATTCGAAAACTTGAAGAAACACAACATGACAACAATTGAATTAGACATCGTGATAATGGGTTCTACCCTAAATACTCTCTGGCTATAACTCAATAATCTGCTGTCCTTAATATGGCAATTAGGTTCTTCCTATGATGACAAAAAAGTTAGTGCAGCAGAAGGAGCTCTTTTTTTTCTAAGATACGAATCACGATTAATGCTTGCTTTTTTCATTGTTTCCTTTCGATTTACAAACTAACGATGATGACAAAACAGAGAACTTATTATGATCGGGAGTTCAAGCAAAAAGCAGTTGAGCTTTCGTATGCAAGGGGCAATGCAAAAGAGATTGCCGAAGAATTAGGAATCCGTCCGGAGTTATTGTACCGGTGGCGGAGAGAATATGAAAAGTACCGGGACAACAGTTTTCCTGGGAAAGGAACACCGAAAATGACTGATCTGGAGAGGGAGAATGCACGGTTGCAGAAAGAGTTGCGGGATGCTAAGATGGAAAGGGACATCTTAAAAAAGGCGGTCAGCATCTTCTCCAGGAGCGATGGAAAATCTACCAATTCATAAGTGATCACCGAACCAGATTTTCCATTGAGATGATGTGTAAAGTATTTAAGGTGACCAAAAGCAGTTATTATCGTTGGCTCAAACAAGGTCCTTCCAACCGCTGGAAAAGAGATGAACAGCTTCTAATAGAGATCATGGAGATATTTGAACAGAGCAATCAGAGTTATGGAGCCCCTCGCATGACAGAAGAACTGAAGGCAAGAGGCTGGACCGTAGGGAAGAATAAGGTAGCCGGGATGATGTGTGCTGCAGATCTTCGACCCAAAAGAAGGAAGAAATTCAAGATAACCACGGATTCCAAACATAACTATCCGGTTGCACCCAACTTGCTGGATCAGGAGTTTACAGCTTCCCGACCAGGTGAAGTCTGGGTCTCAGACTTGACCTACGTGCGTACCCATAAGGGTTGGCTGTACTTAACCGTCATCATTGACCTGTATGACCGAAAGGTGATTGGCTGGTCCATGAGTGAGGGCTTATCAGCGGCGGAGACTATTATCACAGCCTGGATCATGGCCGTTTGGAACCGACCAATCACGGGAGAGTTGATTTTTCACTCTGACCGGGGGATCCAGTATGCCTGTAAGGAGTTCACAGATATCCTCAAAGCAAACAAGCTGGTCTCTCAGAGCATGAGCAGGAAGGGTAATTGTTGGAATAATGCTGTGGCTGAAAGCTTCTTTAAAACCATCAAAGTGGAATGGATCTATGGCCAGAAATACAACAATCAACAGCAAGCTCAGCTTTCAATATTTGAGTGGATTGAAAGCTGGTACAACCGCCATAGGAGACATTCTGCATTGGGGTACCAAACAATAGAAGAGTTTGAAAAAAATAATTGTAATTTTAAAAACGTAGCGTAGCTTAACTAACCGTCCTAATTAATGGGGTAGGTTCACTTTTCCGGCGTATGCACTTCTGCACAGGATAGAACAACAGTATAACCCGTTGACAGCTGTTTTGTTTTATCTTTTAAAGCCATGGGGTTTCTTGCCCATTGATCGCCTCAACTCGTTAACTATTATGCAATATGTTAATTACTAAAGTTTCGCAGTTCTCTTAAATTTCCCTGATTTCATTCAATTTAAAACGTTATCACCTTGTCACTGTCAACCACCCACTCCGTCAATTCGGCCATGGTACTGATTTCAGTTCCTTCAATGAGCGGAGCATTTTTCAATCCACTGGCATCGGCACACGAACCGCAGATTTTCACTTTGGCGCCCTTTTTAATGGAGAACTTCATCATTCGTTCGATGTTGTAATACCCGTTTGGTGTTGTTTGTCCGGCTAAAGCGCAGGAGGCTGCATCGGCCATTAAAAAAATCCGCACTTCCACATCTTCGTGGGCTTTGTTCAGTTGGTTTGCCAAACGCAGTCCGTTGTATGCTTTCTCTGTCCCGTAGGGTCCGTCGTTAATTAAAATCAGAATTTTTTGCCTTTCTTTTTGTTTTAAAATTTTATGAAATTGAATCGATTAAAGATTTTAACGTGTTGAAAAGGGTAGTTGTTTCTTTAAAAAGTTCAGGATTGGAACTCACCGCTTTCAGCATAATTTCCATATTCATGGTTGAAATAATGGTCTCCCCGTTGTCTTCGTAAATAGCCAATTTACAGGGCATAAAAATGGCAAAATGGGGAAAGCCGGTCAACATTGCTGCGGCTGTTTTTGCCTGGCAAATTTCGTAGATATATACTTTCCTGTCAATTGGAAAACCTTTGCTTTCCACAATTTCATGATAAACATAAGTTTGAAGCAATGCGAACTTTTTTTCTTCACACGCTGCAGGTACTTTTTCAATTATCTTTTCGATGGGTTGTTTACTTGAAATTTTATAGGTAAACATTTCAATCATTTTTTCCGGTGGCATTTCTGCCGGTATCTCTTTTTGACTCATAACTTATTGTTTTTAAAAGGTTAATACAATTTTGTTTTTACGAATTATTTCGTATAAATCGGCCATGGATGAAAACGTGCAGATTTGGGGTTCATCCATTTTCCGACTTTGCAAACAGGTACCGCAACCCTGAATTTCTCCGCCTTTTTCAAGGAAAGCGTCAACCTGTTCTGCCAGTTCAGTGTTTTCTTCCACGAGGTTGTCTACTTCCACTCCTTTTGCAAGGAGGAAAACCTGAACGGTATCACCCTGATTTTTTGAGTGATTGGCCAGCCGGAAAGCATTCCAAACGGTTTCCACATCGTTGGAATAAATCACCATCCCGATTGATGTGGTTGAATAAGATGATCTCTGAAGATTAAATTCTGTTTGTGCTGAAATACTGCCTGACAACATCAGCAAAACAATGGTCAGCAAAAAAATTGTTTTTTTCATGAAAATTGAGTTATTAATTTGATTTATACTAATTTATTTACGGTTTCCGAAATGATTTCCACAGCCCGGTCTATTTCTTCTTTTGTAGTGTATTTCCCTGTTGAAATGCGCACGGTTTCGGCAGCGGTGAGCGGGTTTACCTGCATCGCTTTCAGCACCGGCGAAATTTCCATCGAATCGGCATGGCAGGCCGAGCCGATTGAAAACAGCACTTTTTTACTGACGAGCGAGGCTAGCGTGTGCGTATCCACTTTTTTAAAAGAAATGCTCAGTGTATTGGGCAGACAATTATTCAGGTCGGCATTCAGCTGAATGGTTGTCTGGCATTTTTCTTTCAGGC
>JBBDUV010000061.1:0-35042 GCA_040903745.1 Bacteroidales bacterium
CCTGGCGGCAGGGTACCCCACGCAGACCCATAGATGATTTTTACCATGAAAAGGGCTATTTTCCGTCGTTGCGACCGGGAGAAGAAGAGACAGAACCACAGATGGACGGCTTTGAAAAGAGGCAGCCGGTTGCAGTTACGCTTGGTATCAGCTATGATTTCTGGGCGTTGTCGGAACTTGCCGGTGAATTGGGCAAGCAAGATGAACATAAAACCTTCGCTGAAAAAGCAAAAGATTACAGGAACCTGTGGCATCCGGGTCATCGCCTGTTCATGCCCAAAGATGAGGCAGGAGAATGGATCGACATCAATCCCAAAATCGACGGGGGTCCGGGATACCGGAATTATTATGACGAGAACAACGGCTGGACCTATGCATGGGATGTACAGCATGATATTGACGGGTTGACTGAGCTTCTCGGTGGGAAGCAAGCTGCTGAAGAGCGGCTTGACCAGCTGTTCAGGGAACCGTTGGGAATGAGAAAACGGGAGTTTTATGTACATGGCGCCAACTCCACCGGAATGGTGGGGCAGTTCAGTATGGGGAATGAGCCCTCATTTCATATTCCTTATCTGTTCAATTATTTCGGTGCTCCATGGAAAACACAGCAAAAGACACGCTTTTTACTCGATGTTTGGTTCAAGGATAATATATTCGGAATACCTGGGGATGAAGACGGGGGAGGAATGACCGCCTGGGTCGTTTTATCTTCCATAGGGATATATCCTGTTACACCCGGACTACCATTTTATGCCATTACAAGTCCTGTTTTTGAAAAGGTCAGTGTCGCCTTAAAAAATGGAAAAACATTCACCGTGATTGCTGAGGATGCAAGCAAGAAGAATAAATACATTCAGCGGGCATTTATCGACGGAGAGGAGATTTTCAGTCCGTTTATCACCCACGAACAGGTAATGTCGGGAGCCACTTTGGAGCTGGAGCTGGGAGAACTTCCCAACAAGGATTGGGGAGCGGAAGCTGTACTGCCGGAGATCTAAAATTTATTCGCAAAAAGTTTTTTGCCGGAGCCCTGTATGCCGGTTGACCAGCATCTCTTTACGTATGATATTTATCAGTAAAGCTGGGTCCTAATGTTTTTGGTGCCTGCTTTTCGAAGTACCTGTCTATCGTGTAGATGTTGTCTTGCGAATCCTGTCGAGCTCCTTTTTCCCAAACTTTGAATTGTATTTTGTGTCCTTTCTTCAAATCATGAGCTGTCGCACTCCACTATTTCAAATATATTAAGCGTTTGTTAAGTGGAAATTATTATTCCTGCGCTATATTTTGGTCTGAAATTGAGGAGCAGGAATCCGCCATTGCGTTCAAATGGCTGCCCTGGTTTTCATTTGGTTATATTACAGGCAGCAATGTCAGTGGGAATTCTTAAAACAGGCGCGATGAGTAAAGTAATTTATGGGATAAAATTTTTTTTCTTTTTTTTTCTGCTTCAGGGATTTTTACCTATACATGGTCAAATCGCTCCAGGTCCCTGGCAATTGTTTGATACCGAACATCCGGCAGATCGGCTGATTGTTGCGATACATATTGATGACGCAGCAGGGAGCACGGTTGATAAAACAGGACAGGAAGATGTAACGACCCTGGTCCAGCAGGCCATCAATAATGTGTTTAACGGGGGAGGAGGGACCATCTATTTCCCCGAAGGCCGGTACCGGTTTGACGGTTCTATTGAAATAAGGGAATCTGTGAAGCTGAGAGGTGACTTCCATGTGCCCGGGGGTTCTGCTGTTACCGGTACGTTTTTTGAACCCAGGGGCGGGAGAGACAATGAAACAGCCGATCCTTTTATTACGTTAAGGGGAAGTGCCTGTATCGATGGATTTACCATCTGGTATCCGGAGCAGGATGCATCCAATATCGTACCCTACCCCGTTACAATTTTGTTCGAAAGGAATCCAAACAACAGGTATCCGAAACATTGTGCAACGGCCCGATGTATCAATCTGGTAAATTCCTACTTTGGAATTGATATCGGTGTAATTAATACAGCACTGCCCTTACTCTCCAATATTTATGGGTCGCCTTTAAAAAAGGGGATCCGGATCAATGAATGTTCTGATGTAAGCAGGATCCTTGATATTCATTTTGGCCCCGACTACTGGACGCAATCCGGACTTGCGGGAGCTCCTGCAACAGGTGGTCCTCATGCGGTCTTTATGATGGAGCAGGGACATGCCATAGACTATCTGCGCAGTGACAACGGGTTCAATGGTTTCTGGTATATTACAGGCTATGGAACAGGAATGACAATGAACAGTGGCTTTTCTGCCGGACCATTTTACAACCTGGAGTTTACCAATTGCGGTGTGGGATTGATCCTTCGTTCGATCAACCAGGTGCCTGCCTGTTTTACCAATTGCATTTTTGAAGGATTAGATGCTGCATTGGTTCTGGATGGCATGACAGGGGCAGCCCAGTTCAATACTTCCGTTTTCAGGAGCGTATCCCATACCGTTAAGCCCGCTGAACCCGGAAATTTTTCTGCCTCCCAGGTTACATTTCATGATTGTGATTTCAATGGTCCGGCACATCTTTCCGGACTCATGGCAACCATCGCCAATTCAGATTTCTCGTTTGCCGGCGATCATGTTACGCTGGATAACAGTATGAAGAATGCAATCTTAATGGATAACCGCTATGGCGGTAAAAGGACCATTGTCAATAACATGAGTAATGGCAGTGCATTGGTTCGTGATACCTCAAAAGTGTATTCTCCCACGCCCGATTTCAACTATGTGCCATTTATACCACATGAACCTTCCAGGGCAGCTTTATATATTGTAACCGATTTCACAGGTGTAAACACGGGTGATGACCTGGACGACGGACCGGGGATTCAACTGGCACTTGACCAGGCGGCTGATGATGGCGGAGGAATTGTATTTGTTCCAGCCGGAGAATATGTCCTGAACACCTCAATTAACGTTCCTCCAAATGTTGAATTGCGGGGGGTACTCGATATGCCGCACCATGGAAAACTTCCCCTGAACCGTGATCTGGTGCATGAGTTCGGCTCCTTTTTCTACGTAAACCATGGGAATGGCAGCAGTGATGGAGCCACCATCAATGTGTCATCCAATGCAGGCGTGAGGGGCATAACCGCTTATTACCCAGAACAGGATTTCTATGTTGATGGTGTAGCCAGACCATTTCCATGGTTATTTGGCCTTAATGGAGAAAACATTTACATTCAAAATGTCTGTGCAGTGAATCCTTATCAGTTGATGGATATTGCTTCCGCCAGGTGTGACAATCATTTTATTGAGAACATATACAGCATGCCCCTGCTCTACGGTATCGATGTAGGTGGAGGTTCAGAAGGAGGTCGTTTGCGAAACGTACATTATAATGGCACGATGCTGTTGCAGGCGTTCTATCCTGGCAACAGGGAGAAACTGGATGTCTGGTCCTATCCCAATACCGAAGCATTCAGGTTTGGCAATACCGTCGACCAGGAGATGCTCTTTTGCTTCGGAAGACTTTGCCGTGCAGGCATTGTACTCTATGAGCAGAATGGAACAGGACCGAACGGACTATCCATAGGCTTTGGAATTGAGGATATTACCCAGGGAGCGTGTCTGGATGTGCAGGCCAACAACGGATTCAGTTTCATCAACGCTTCCCTGCTGTCTGAGAGTGCTACGTTACTCATGAATACAGATGACACGCTGGAGCTTTTCAATTCACGTACAAAGCAAAGTGAGGAATTTATTCAATCAACCAGCGGGATCGGTAAACTTGTTTTTAACCAGGTTCTTCATCGCGGTGTTGATACAAGAATACAATACCCGCATGGTGAAGTGGAGATTGTGAATGGATTGTTTCAGAATGGGTTACAGATAGAGCTCGGAGAGCCAGACGTTCCACTGCGATTGTACGGTGCATATATGAGGCAGGGTATATTGAAACTGAATTTTGAGGAAGAGAAGGTTTACTGGGATTATATCAATGATATCTATTCGGCTGGTGATTCGATCATCATGAATCCCGATCTGTTTCTATTTCCAGGAGAGATCGTTATAGACCATACCCTTAACTCCGAAATATTTTTTGACGAAAAAGTGAATCATTCCCTGGTAAAAGTATATCCCAACCCGGCAAGTGAAATACTCACGATTGAATGGGAGAATGATGGTGTTGAAGAAGTAAGAATATTTAACAGTTTAGGTGCAAAGGTATATAGCAGCAGTCCTGGCGATAAGGTGTTGCTTATCGATGTGACCTTACTCGGACCCGGCGGGATCTATTTTGTTGTGTTGGAAGAAAAGTTGCAAAGGGAGATTGTTCCGGTTGTGATTCAATGATCGATTTATAGTTTTGCTCATAAGGAAGAGAATAATTTTTACATACAGGAAAACCTGTTTGATTTTTTCAACATATAAAACTAAAATTAATGTTACACATGAAACAAACTAAATCATTGAGTTTTTTATTGCTGTTCTTATTTGTAATCAGCAGCAATGGATGGGCATCTGAACGGTTCAAAACTGATTCGGAAGAGCGGCCCAATATTGTTTTCTTTTCATTTGATGATCTGAACGATTGGATCAACCCCCTGGGCTATCAGCAGGCAATCACACCCAACCTGAACCGGCTGGCGGAGTCGGGGATCATGTTTACCAACGCGCATGCACCGGGGGTGTACTGTGCCCCGTCGAGGACGGCCATCTTCAGCGGACTTCAGGCATCCACTACAGGTTGTTACACGGATGAGGTTTATTTTCATGATTATCCGGACCTGGTCTCCCTGCAGATGGCCTTTCAGCAGGGTGGATATTCTACCTGGGGTGCAGGAAAACTTTTTCATCACCGGGCCGGTATGGTGGATCTGCGCGGCTGGAATGAATTTTTTGCCCGCAGCAGGGAAATAAAGGAGATGGGCTATGAAATGGGAAGCAGAGGGAGTGATGTACTGCTCCCGGATCCCTACCCCTACAGTTCGTACCACCGGAAAACAGGGAAGGAACTTACAGGAGGTCATTTTCTGGAGTGGGGTCCGGTGCCCGATAGCCTGGAGGACCGGATGATCCCAGACATGCGTACCAAATGGGCGTGCGATGTACTGAAGCAGTCGCATGACAAACCCTTCTTTCTTGCATTGGGACTGTATGTGCCGCACTATCCGAATTACACACCGCAGAAGTATTTCGACATGTACGATCTGAACCAGATACAGGTTCCCTATCTTAAAAAAGATGATCTGGACGATCTGCCGGATGGAATCCGTAACCGCATGATAAACCGAAGGCGGATGCACCTGGAAGTTCTTGAGGGTATTGATGCCTACCGGGACGCAGTGAGGGGTTATCTTGCAGCGATTAGCTATGGAGATGCCATGCTCGGCAGGCTGCTTGATGCCATTGAGGCAGGCGGTCATGTTGATAACACCATTGTAATCGTCTGGAGCGACCATGGCTATCACCTGGGAGAGAAAGGTCAGTGGGGGAAACATACGCTCTGGAAGCAGACTACTCGGGTACCGTTGATATTTGCCGGAAAAGGAGTTGCGAAGAACAAGGAAGTTAATGCCACAGTCGGGCTGATCGACCTTTATCCTACGCTGATCGATCTTTGCGAGCTGCCTGAACAGCATCAAATGGATGGGATTTCACTGGCACCTGTGCTGAAGAATCCCGTTTCCGCTATTGACAGGGACCTGCTGATACCTAACCTTGAACCGGAAAGTTATGCTGTTGTGAATGAGAACTGGCGCTATATCCTTTACAGCGATAAAACGGAGGAACTTTATAACGTCAAGGATGATCCGGATGAATGGTATAACCTTGCAGGAGATGCAAACTACCGGTCAGTGATCGAAGATCTCAGGAAAGCTGCTCCCGATTTTCATCCGGGAGCAACCCCAAAAAAGGACCTGGAACTGGTTATCGAAGGTGAGACTTTTCACTGGAAGCTGAAATAGTGAAACAAAATTTTTTATTTGTGCAACTTCGAATATTATTAACTATTTAAAGATTATTATTAATGAAACTAACGTTATTGACACTCATGCTGTTCCCGGCGATGCTAGCCGGTTGCAGTTCACCGGAAAAGGAGGAAAACCGTCCAAACATTATTTTTATTCTGGCGGATGACCTGGGGGCAGGCGACCTGCACTTTGCGGGTCATCCATACGCCATGACGCCGCATCTTGACCGGCTTGCCGGTCAGGGGATCAGCTTTGAGAGGGCGTATATGGCTGCTGCCTGGTGTGCGCCCAGCCGGTATGGGTTGATGAGCGGACAGTTTCCGGCACGCTACTTCGATCAGACAAGGAATATACGGCCTGATGAGCCGACGATTACGAAAATCCTGAATGAGGCAGGCTACAACATTGGACATTTTGGTAAATGGCACATGACCAGCAATGAAGGACCCCTGGAAAGCAATTTTGAAAGGAGACGGTGAACTTTTATTGTATGATATCGTCAACGATCCTGCAGAGCTGAATGATCTTAAAGCCACTCATCCGGATTTGGCAAACGAATTGCGAAACAGTATAGCTGAATGGAAAAATGAGGTCCGGAGGGATCTTGAATAAGAACAGGCCAGGGGTTTAATATTTTTGCATTAATTGTTCTAAACGAGCATCATCATTCTTGAACAGATTTATAAACAATAATTTATATACAATGAAATTAAGAATAGGATTACTTGCGGCCCTGATTGGGGGCACTGGAGTATTTCAGTCGATGGCATTATCTGCTCAGGACCAGCCCAATATCATTCTTTTGCTGCTCGATGATACGGACAAATACCAGGTTGGTTGTTACGGAGGACCGGTCTATACACCGAATATTGACCAGTTGGCGGAGGAGGGATTACTCTTTCATAACGCGCATATCAATTCGCCGATATGCACCCCCTCCAGGTACGGGTTTACTACAGGCAGGTATGCAGGGCGTTCAGCCTATGCAGATTACCTGGACCAATATCCTGTGGGTTCCCAGGGACACCCGGAATTCAACGTGGGGCTTGAACACGATTTTATGAATATCGGTCATGCGCTGCAAACCGCGGGGTATACTACCGGCTGGGTCGGCAAATTTCACATGCATGCCGATAATACCCTGGAGGGAGGACTGACATCTGCCGAGAAGGATTTTCTAAAAAATGCTTCACCGGATGATCCCCGGGCCACGGAGTTGTTTAAAAGGGAGGAGCAGGCCTACCGCGATTATATTGTCAATAAAGGATTCTCGTGGGCAAAGCATATTTATGAGGGTAACCTGAACGATCCTTTTAATCATCATAACCTTGAATGGACCATTGAAGCGGCGCTCGAATTTATAGATTCTGTTGGCGATAAGCCATTTTATCTTCACTTTAACACAACATTGTTACATGGTCCGGACAAAAGCTGGGAGCGTAGTTTTGATTATCCTGAACACACAGGAGAGGGGCTTACTGACGGGGTGTTTGAAGCCAATATGCCCCCAAGAAGCACGATAATCGAACGAATAGAGTCCAACGGTTATAACCTGAAAGATAACCCTGCGGGTATTACCTGGATGGACGATGGTGTTGGTGCAATTATGGATAAGCTGGATGAGCTGGGGATTGCTGAAAATACAATTCTTGCTGTGGTGCCCGATCATGGCTCTGCAAATAAAGCGTCGCTATTCAGCATGCACGGTACGAATATTCCTATGATCATCAGGTATCCGGAAATGATTCAACCAGGTCTGGAATCCAGCTCTCTTGTACAGGGGATCGACCTTTTGCCGACCTTTTATGAGTTGGCTGGTGTTGATTTGCCCGAAGCATATCACCTTGATGGAACATCGCTTGCTCCGCTTTTCAATGCTCCGGAGACGAAACTGCATGAAAGTCTCTATTTTGAATTGGGATGTGCACGGGGAGTAATCACTGACAAGTATAAGTATATCGCAGTGCGCTATACACAGGACCGCATCAATAAGATACTGGGTATACCGGAGGATGACCTCAAGGAGAGTATCATTAAGCAGCTTATATACCTGGATGGGCACATCGGAATTAGTACCCGGGGCATAAAATACAGTCCTGAATATCTGAGTCCCGATCAGTTATATAACTGGAACTCCGATCCGGGTGAGTTGAATAACCTGGCAGAGGATCCATCCTACCAGGAGGTGCTTGGAGAAATGAAGGATCGACTCAGTAGTTACCTGGCATTGTTCCCCGGCAGACCATTTGGTGAATTCATTCCCGGTCCGAATGCAGCTGCTCCGGATTCCCTGGTTGTTCAATATATCAGGAACATTCAGTCTGCGCTAAGAAATGGCGCCAGTCTTGACAGGGATGTAATTATTTGCGATGGAAATTGTGTAGTAGATTCTGATGATTCTGATGATACTGAAGATCCTGGCACCACTGGGTATTCGCAGCATGAAAGTTCGGCAAAAATTGTCCAGGGTCCGGATCACCTTATAATCCTGCCGGTAGAGGGTACCAGTGTCATCAAACTCTTTGATATGAAGGGAAGAAGATTGTCCAATACTGAGTACAATGAGTCTGGTCAATTGGTTATAAATACATCCGGATATCAGCCAGGCCTGTATCTTTTAACAATGGAAGGAAAGGATAAGAAACAGTTTTGTCAGAAAGTAATCATCAACTAATAAAAAAAAGTGTTCCGCAACTGCGAAACACTTTTTTTTATTCTGATAAAGTAAGTGGATCCTTACTTCTTGTTGTCGTAATGTTTTTTGTACCTGTTCATGAACTTATCCACACGTCCGGCCGTGTCAACAAGCTTCATCTTACCGGTATAGAATGGGTGAGATGTATTGGAGATCTCTACCTTGAGTAGCGGATATTCGACACCTTCAATTTCAATTGTCTCCTTCGATGCTGCAGATGATTTGGTAATGAATACCTCATCGTTCGACATATCCTTAAATGCCACCAACCTGTAATTATCCGGATGTATTCCTTTTTTCATCTTGGTCTTCTTTTTACGTGTCTTAAGATTCTGTTTTAAAACGGACTGCAAAGATAATCATGTTTCACTTTTATACAAAACTTTTTCTTCAATCCAATGTATATCTTTTCATTTAAATTAGTTCCCCGCATCGGGAAGCACCGATTCGTCCACTTTCTCCGGCATAAATCGCCTGTAGGGGATTGCTTTGTTAATCATGTGGCGGTAGGTATGGTGCGTCTTTGCATGGTAGGCACCGGTAGCCTTGTACAGGGAGATCATCTTCGGGTTGAAATCGCCCACCCAGGACAGCTCCACCTGCTTGTAATGGGGTCGTCTTTCCACCACCTGTTTCAGTTGGTAGATCACGCCCGACTCCACGCCGGAGTTCTGGTATTTGGGTGAAACACCGGCTGCATTCCCCCGCATCCGGGTCATCACTTTCCGCTTTTTGAGAATTACGAACTTCAGTTTGTTATACAAATTCAGTTTCCCGTCCAGGTGTCTGAAAATCTGGTTCGCATCAGGCAGGAAGGTAAAAAAGGCGATCGGCTCCTCCTTGTAATAGGCGAACCAACAGAGCTCCGGATCAAGAATCGGTTTGGCCCTCTTCATCACGTCATACACTGCCTTTGGGTCCAGCGGTGTAAAATCCTCCTTCAGCAAGGGCCATGCTTCATTGTAGACCTTTACCGTATCGTTTACATATTTTTCTGCATTCTTATACTCAAAATGCCTAAAACTGTAACCCGGTCGCTGGTTGATCCATTCAGCAATTTTCCAGAACCGCTCAGGAAAAGGTTTCTCAATGTCGATATGGAAGCTATACTGTCTGTAGTAGAGCTGAAAGCCGTAGTTTTCGAAGAGTTCCTTGTAGTAAGGCAGGTTGTAGGCCATCCCGTATCCCTGCGGTTCAAATCCATGCGCCAGGCAACCCCAGTTCGATTCGTTTTCACCGAAATTCACAGGACCGGTCATCGCCTCCAGCCCATGTTCCTCGAGCCAGGCTGCGGCTGCGTCGAAGAGTTGGTTGGCGGCCTCCTGACTATTAATACACTCGAAAAACCCGCAACCACCACTGTGGGCGTAGTCGGCCTCTGCCTTGTCTTTCTCATAAAAAGCAGCGATCCGGCCAATGACCTTTCCGGTATCGTTCAGCAGAATCCAGCGACAGGCATCGCCCTGCTGAAAATGGACGTTCTTTTTCGGATCAAATGCTGCCTCAATGTCTTTGTCGAAAGGAATGACATAGTTGGGGTCATCCTTATAGAGTTTTCTCGGGAGGTTAAGAAATTCCCTCCTTGATTTCCAGTTGTTTACAATCCTAATTTCCATTTCACTTACCTAATCCAGACTGAACCAGGAATCCAAAATATTTTTATCACAATTAGAGTTCACTTCAGTGGAGTGAATGTATTCATTCTTTGAACGAACATACACATATTCCTTTTCAAAAGTACGAATATTTTCAACGATCTCCCCGACAGCTTTAAGGAAATAATGAATCTCTTCATTCTTCATCACAGGGTGCAGCGACCACCTTACCCAGCCCGGCTTTTCCGATAGGTCGCCGCTGCTGATCTTCTCCGTGATCTCTTTGCTGCGGTCGTAGCTCACCTCCAGCAGGTAGTGGCCATAAGTTCCGGCACAGGCGCACCCGCCGCGTGTCTGGATCCCATACCGGTCGTTCAGCAGCTTCACCATGAGGTTGAAATGGATCTCCGGATGGTAGAATGAGATCACTCCGATCCGCTCGCGAATATGCTCTGCCAGGATTTCAACACCTGGTATGGCGATCAGCCCTTCAAAGGCGATTTTCAGCAGCTCCTCCTCCCGTGCCAGTATCTTTTCCACTCCCATCTGTTCCTTCAGTTCAATGGCGAGTGCGGCCCTGATCGACTGCAGGAAACCTGGCGTTCCGCCATCTTCGCGCGCCTCAATATCGTCCACATATTTGTATTTCCCCCACGGATTGGTCCAGTCGACCGTCCCCCCGCCCGGATTATCGGGAACATCGAGCTTGTACATCGCCTTGTCGAACACCAGCACCCCGGAAGATCCCGGTCCGCCAAGGAACTTATGGGGCGAAAAGAAGACAGCATCCAGCTTCTCCAGCGGATCTTTCGGATGCATATCGATATTTAGGTAGGGCGCCCCTGCAGCATAATCGACGAAGACCAGTCCGCCATACTCATGCATCAGCTTAGCCATCTGGTGGATCGGTGTGCAAATACCCGTCACATTCGAACAGGCGGTAAACGAACCGATCTTGAAGGTCCGGTCCTTATACAGCTCCAGTTTATCGCACAGATCGCCCAGGTCGACCAGCAGATCCTTGTCGGGCTGCAGCTGCACCACCTCGGCGATGGTCTCGAACCAGGAGGTGTGGTTGGAGTGGTGTTCCATGTGCGTCACGAAAACCACCGGCTTGTCCATCTTCTTCACGCAATCGCGGCCGGCTCCTCCGCACCCCTTCAGGCTCAGGATCCGCATCAGCTTGTTGATCACGGAGGTCATCCCGAAACCTGCAGTGATGATCACATCGTTCGGACCGGCATTCACGTGTTTCTTAATGTACTTGTGTGAGTAGTGGTAGGCCTTGGTAATCAGCGTTCCGGTGGTGGTGGATTCTGAATGGGTGTTGGCAACATAGGGACCGAAAACATTCGTGATCCTCTTTTCAATAGGACCGTACAGCCGTCCGCTCGCTATCCAGTCCGCGTAATGGATCTTTTTCATGCCATAGGGCGATTCGAACTCCTGTTCGCAACCTATAATACTTTTCCTGAATTTCTGAAAGTACTGCTCCAGTTCTGACATTGGTGATTTGAATCGATTTTGTAAACAACGATACAGATGACCATCCAATAAAAAATGGTGCGTAAAGATACACACCATTTTGAATTTTTTCTGAACCACGAACATGTTATCTAGTATCCAGCCTTACTCTTTCTAGTTTGTAACTAAAGACAGACGCTGCTAGTTTCTGCCGGCAAATCGTGACAGTAGTCTCAGAAACTCAATATACAGCCAGATCAGCGTAACGAGCAGTCCGAAAGCACCGTACCACTCCATGTACTTCGGGGCCGACATCTGCGAACCCTTCTCGATAAAGTCGAAATCGAGGATCAGGTTCATGGCAGCCACAGCAATGATTACCAGGCTGATGATTATGCCGATCGGACCGGAGCTGTGCATAAAGCCGAGGTTGAGTCCGAACAGGCTAAATAGAAAACTGATGATATAGGCGAAGAAAACAGCGCCTGTAGCCATCATAACGCCCCGCCTGAATTTCGGTGTTGCCCGGATATATCCTGAACGGTAGAGGAACAGCATGGTAAATAGCGTACCGATCGTGAGCAATACTGCCTGAAATGGGATGCCCTGGTACTGCTGGTTGATCATGGCGCTGATCCCGCCTAGGAAGAGTCCCTCGAGGATCGCGTAGATCGGGGCAGTGATCGCTGCCGACCGTGGTCTGAAGATCGTCACCAACGCTGCGATCAGTCCGCCGATCGCACCAATGATGATATAGGTCTGCGCCCCTGCCGGATCCTGCCCGGTAACCATGTTCCACGTGTAGGCCGCTCCCGCGATCACCAGTAACAGCATAATACCGATCTTGTTGATTGTACCGTTGATCGTCATGGCACCGGTCTGTTCGCCCGTGGCGACTGCCTTTTCAAATATTCCGCCCGTCATAGCGGGGTTGGAGGATCTCATCATTCTCATTGCAAGTTTTTTTTATTCTTATAGTCAAACAGCATGCCAAATGGTTTTGTTGCGGGCCGACTGCCATTTTTGCAGAAAATAGCTACTTTTGGTCATGCGAAGGAAATTGAGATCACTTTACAGCAGCGAGTTTTTCCGGAATGTGGCTACGCTCATGACCGGTTCTACAATTGCGCAGCTGATTGCGCTGGCGATCTACCCGGTGCTGACAAAGATCTACACGCCTGATGAGCATGGGTTGTTCTCATTGTATATGGGTATTATTGCGATTACCGGGATTATTTCCACGGGCCGTTATCAGCTGGCGATATTGATGCCGGCGGAGGACAAAAAGGCAGTGAACCTGGCGGCGCTTGGGTTGTTGTTGTCGATCGGAGTGGGGCTGATCCTGCTGGTTGTTGTTGCCCTTTTCAGGGAGCAGATCGCCGGGATGTTCAAGGTGCCGGGCATTGAGAAGTGGCTCTGGTATGTGCCCTTGTCGACCCTGCTGATCGGGTTTTTCCAGGTCTCGATCTATTGGCACAACCGGCACAAACAATTTCGTCGCACTGCTGTTGGCAACCTGTCACAGTCGATCGTTAATTCGGGGGTGAAGCTGACAACTTCGGGAGCGGTGCCGGCCGGCGGCGGACTGATACTGGGCGCGATTGCCGGACAGGTGGCCGGGGCAGGATACTTTTTATTTAGCTGGTTGCGGAAATTCAGGATGTATTTCACAGACATCTCCCGGTCGGGGATGAAGGAGGTTGCAGCGATTTACTACCGCTTTCCGGGCTTCAACCTGCCCAATAACCTGGTGAATAGCATCTCCAACTCCTTGCCGGTATTTCTGATAGGGGCCTATTTTGGCGCGGCCGAGCTGGGGTTGTACAGCCTGGGATTTACGATGATCTTCAGGCCAATGAACCTGGTGACCAATTCGATGGAACAGGTTTTTTCACAGCGGGTTATCAAGAAGTACACTGAACGGATCTCCATCAGGAGGGATGTGATGACGCTGATAAAACGGTCCTTTCAGATCGGCATCGTTCCTTTTTTACTTGCAGGGATATTCGGACCGCTGATCTTCCGGACCATATTCGGCGCAGAATGGGAGGAGTCGGGGAGGTATATGCAGCTGCTGATCCCCTGGTTTTTCACGGCATTTATGGCCAACCAGCTCACTTTTTTACCCGACCTTTTTTCGCGACAGAAAACAGCTTTTATGTTGAATATCATTAGGCTGGTATTGCGGATCGGAGGGATGGTAGTCGGAATCTGGCAGCGAGATATCCTGTTGGCGCTCGGATTGTTCAGTGCAGCAAGCTTCCTGGTGGTGGTTTTTACGCTGTTTTGGTATATCCGGCTGGTGCGGGCCTTTGAGAAAGATACCATTCCGGCGGCCAATCCTGCCGATGACATGTAGCATGCACATAGGATATGCAGCTTGCACATAGGATATGCAGCCGATCCTTTATATCTGTTTCAGACCCTCTAAAATTTACTTGGTATTTTTTTCGGGCGGATGATTCTAACTTCGAAAATTATTGTTTAAATTTGCATTCCCGAAAACGAAGGTTCATGAAATTGTCGATCGGGAGCACAGCCTGAGGGGCCAATCAAAGTTTAACAGGATGTGCTGGTTTATTAAAACTTATGGTGGTTGTAGCTCAGTTGGTTAGAGCGCTGGATTGTGGTTCCAGAGGTCGCCGGTTCGAACCCGGTCTCCCACCCCAAAACCTCTAAATTTCCTGCAACGCAGGAAGTTTAGAGGTTTTTTTTTGATATATAATTTGTTTATATATAATAAACTTATATATTTGTGCCATGATAGCGAATGATTTATTGAAAGGTACCTTAAGAACAATCGTTCTGAAGTTGTTGGCCGACAACGGACGGATGTACGGTTATGAGATTACGGGAAAGGTGGAAGAGCTCTCCGCCGGTAAGATCAAACTCACATTCGGTGCGCTCTATCCGGTTTTACACAAACTGGAAGCCGACGGGCACATACGGACCGAAACAGAATATATCGGTAAGCGTGTCCGGAAGTACTACTCTCTCACCGAAACGGGGAGGACGTGGACAGAAAAGAAGGTGGATGAATTCTTCGATTACGTGAATACATTGACCCATATTCTGAACCCGAGTCCCGCATAATATGATCGCTGAAGTAATTGACAGCAATATCGAACGGATCAGGTCCGACCTGGAAACCAGGGGGCTGACCTACGACCGGCTGCAGGAGGATATCCTCGACCATGTCTGTTGCATGGTGGCGGAGCGTATGGAGCACGGGGAGGATTTCAATTCCTCCTACCACGAAGTGCTCAATCATATCGGCGGAGCCACGCTGGGAAATCTTCAGCACCAGACGATACTTTTACTTGACAAAAAATTTCAACGAATGAAAAATTTCACGTATCTCTTCGGGCTAAGCTCAGCCCTGTTGGCCATATTGGGCACGTTGTTCAAGAAAATGCACTGGCCCGGTGCCGGTATTCTCCTCACAGTCGGGATCGGACTCGTTGTCCTGGTGTTCCTTCCGCTCTATCAAACAGTCGAGCGTGCCTGTTGACGAGCTTACCAACATAGATAACAAAAGGGCAGGACGGGAAGCTATTCTTGATTCAGGGATCGGACAACGGTTTGCCCGGGCCGTGAACCGGTATGCCGACTGGCTGGTTGAAATGATCGATGATCCGGTGATAGTTGCACAGATCCAGGACCACCTCGATTTTACAGATAATGTATGGACCTACGAATATGGGGTAAGCGATGTGGAGAGCGATCCGTTTATGAAAAGCTACTATCGTTTATCTGATGTGTCAGCCGGAGTTGCACTGAGCGAGGTTGTGGCAATCAGCTACCTGCTGAAACAATAAAAAAAAGGGGCCGCAATACGGCCCCTTTTTTCTGCCGTCAACGCGGCTATCATAGTTTAGGATAAGTGGGTTCCTTGTAATTATTCTTTCAGACACTCCTCGTGGTGGAGCGCAGAGGTTGTGACCATAAGGTTATTTAAGGCTCGGTGAATCCTATTTTTTCCTCTTCCACACTGTTTCACGTCCCAGAAACTTCATACCCAAAACATAACCTTTCAGGTACAGTATGTCATAATTCCCATTTTCAAACCATCCGTAACAATCGTAGGTTTTACCGTTATCGGGGTCGTAGATGGTTCCATTGTCCCACCTGTTTTTATTTGCATTGTATTCAAATGATTTGAGCAATTTAAGTCCGATGATCGGATCATTTTTCTTTTTTGGATCAGGATTTTCAGAATCCACCTTGGGCTTTCCGTTTTCATCCAGCGGCTCCATCAGCCAGTTGATCGTTCCGATGTATTTACCATTGGTATGCTTTACAATCTCAACTGATGATGAGTCACTCGCTGTGATCCAGACTCCGGTAATTCTGTCGGCCTGTGCCTCCACGATAAAAGGAACCAATAGAAGGACAGTGAGGGTAAAAAGTATTTTCTTCATTTTAGAAAGTTATTGGTTTGAAGGCGAAAATTAAACTCTTTTTATGAATAAAACAACATTCTTTAAATTTACTGCCGGCGGTTGTAAATAACAAAAGTATGGGGGAACTCATTTTTTCCTCCTGCCCCGACAAATTCAGATTCCAACTCTTCCCATTCTGAAAAGTCTATCTCAGGGAAAAAGGTATCGGCATCGAACGACTGGTGAACATTAGTGAGGTAGATCCTGCCTGCCACCGGAAGCAACTGCCGGTATACCATTCCGCCGCCCATCACAAAGCATTCCTCCGAATCGCCGGCCAGCTCAAGTGCCTCTTCTATGGAGTGGGCCATCTCACAGCCTTCAAAGTTCTCCTCCGGCTGATCGGTGATTACGATGTTCCTGCGGTTCGGGAGGGCGCCGTTCGGCAGCGACAGGTAGGTGTTTCGTCCCATGATCACGGTATGCCCGGTGGTGAGGCGCTTGAACCGTTTCAGGTCGTCTGACAGGTGCCAGAGCAGTTGGTTGTCCTTTCCGATGGCATTGTTCCTGGCAATAGCGACAATAATCGAGATGTTTTTTTTGATCCCTTCCATATCAGACAGATATTTCTCCTTTTATATGGGGGTGGGGATCGTAGTTCAATAACTTAAAATCGTCAAATTCAAATTCGAAGACCGATTTCCTCTCCCGGTTGATTTTTAATTCAGGCAGCGGCCGCGGCTCTCTGGTCAGCTGCAGCTTCACCTGCTCAAGATGGTTCAGGTAGATATGTGCATCTCCCAGTGTATGCACGAAATCGCCAGGCTTTAGTCCCGTTACCTGTGCCACCATCATCATCAACATGGCATAGGAGGCGATGTTAAACGGAACGCCCAGGAAGATATCGGCGCTGCGTTGGTAGAGCTGACAAGATAGTTTCCCGTCGGCCACATAGAACTGGAAGAGAATATGGCAGGGAGGCAGTGCCATCTTATCCAGGTCGCTCACGTTCCAGGCGCTGACAATATGGCGGCGGGAGTCAGGATTGTTCTTAATCGATTCGATCACCTGACTGATCTGGTCGATGTTTCCCTTTTCCGGTGCGGTCCACGACCGCCACTGGTACCCGTAGATATTTCCAAGCTCACCGTTCTCATCGGCCCATTCGTTCCAGATCCTTACGCCATTGTCATTAAGGTATTTGGTATTTGTATCGCCCTTCAGGAACCAGAGAAGTTCGTGGATAATCGATTTTGTATGCAGCTTTTTGGTGGTGAGCAGCGGGAACCCCTCCTCCAGGTTGAACCGCATCTGGTATCCGAAAACACTGATGGTCCCCGTACCTGTGCGGTCCTCCTTGCGGGTTCCGTTCTCCATCACATGTTCCAGCAGGTCCAGGTACTGCCTCATATTGAGCTCCATTTTGCGGGGACCGGACCGAAAATGACCCTTCGGTTTGGAAAATCCGTTCACCTGTTAATTGTTGGTAAAATTACTATTTCAGAAAGGATAATGAAAGCTATTTTTATACTGAATTATTCATAAATTTTGGCAAAAATATTGTAACATTCAGAATAATAGAAAATTAGTAATATTTCTGTAAAAAAGTTTTTTTTGCCAAAATTTACTAAAGTGCATCTATTTTTGCACATCTACTTCCTTACAAGCCCTTTGAAGTAGGCGACTACATCAGCAGGTCTTGTAAGTTGTAGCTGCACAAAACTAAATGCATGAATAATCCAGGTTATAAACAGGATAATAACATAGTTATAACTATTTTTATATGAGCGATTTTTTTTAATAACTTTATCCGACCCAATTCAGAATGACAGCAGTTTGAAAGCGCTGTCGCGGCTATGGTACTACGAACGATTTATATACAGCTGTTTTTGCTGCTTGCAACGATATGTCTCTCTGCCCAGGAACACATAGCTGCCGACGTTCTCTCAGGGTGTGATACGCTGCAAGTTGCGTTCAGCCTTGACAATGCGCAACCCCTGGAAAGCTACAGCGCTGTGGAGTGGTGGTTTGGGGATGGCGCAACATCTGCCGGTACTTTGTCGCCCACCCATACTTACAATCAACCGGGGCTGTACGATGTGCGTTGTGTGCTGAACGGTACTACGGTGTTGGAGGAGGTTGGTTTTATCGAGTTAGGGGAACGGCCCTATGCTGATTTTACATTCGTAGACATCTCGACAGACGATTCAGAATTCCGTTTTCGTTTTGAAACTGTCTATTTTAATCCTGTGGAGGAGGATAGCCTTAATTATATTTGGCGGTTTCCCGATGGTACAGAGGAGTATGACAGCACGGCAGAATATGTGTTTACAGATGAGGGAATTTACCCCGTCTTTCTAATGCTGGAGGGCGTTCTCGGCTGCTCGGATTCGATCACCAAAAAGGTTCCGGTATCGAGGCAGCTGATGGTTCCGAATGTCTTTTCGCCCAATGGTGATGAGATCAATGATTATTTTGAGGTTACCACGCCTGGTGATTTCACCTATACCTTCAAAATATTTACCAGGGAGGGATTGCTGATTTACAGTTCCATGTCACCCTTTATTCGTTGGGACGGACGGTTTGCAGGCGGACGGGAGGCTCCGGAGGGCGTATACTACTATACCATCAGAAGGAGCGACCCCTCGAATGAACCCCCACTGAGCGGTTTTCTGCATTTATTCAGATAGCCAGAATTTAATTCTTCAAATCAACTTTTCTATGGGCGAGAAGTCTGTAGCTTGTCTGTTTTGCATTGTTGTATTTTCTCATTTTTCCTGGTGTACTGTCAGTAAAACGTTTTACTAATAATCGCTGACAGATAACGCTGACCGTGTTTGAAACCATTCCAATTGAGTTCCCAGCCCGGCGACCTTGCCGATGATCACGATGGCGGGTGAAACTATCTTTGCCTGGACAGCCTGATGAGCTATAGCTGCTAATTCCGAATGCAATATAACTTGTTTATAAGTGGTGCCTGACTGTATGATTGCTGCTGGCATATTTGGATCCATTCCGTATTTCAACAGGGCGGAAGTTATTTTAGTCAGGTTTGCCACAGCCATGTATAAAACCAGCGTTGAATTCAGCCGGGCAAGAGTTTTCCAATCCACATTGCATTTATCTTTCAAGGGATCCTCACTCCCGGTAACAAAAACGACACTCGAGGAGAGGCCCCTGAATGTTAAGGGTATTCCGGCATAGGCCGGGACCGCATTTCCTGCACTAATTCCCGGTATAATCTCGTAGGGAATTCCTTTGGCCCTGAGTTCCAGAGCCTCCTCTGCACCCCGGCCAAAGATAAAGGGATCGCCTCCCTTAAGTCTTACAACCTGCTTTCCATTCATGGATTCAGTCACAAGCAGCGTATTGATCGCCTCTTGTCTCATGTGGTGAGCGCCAGGTTTTTTACCTGCATAACACAGCCTGGTATACTCAGGACAGATTGTGAGCAATTCCCTGTTCAACAGGTTATCATAGACCACAAGGTCCGCACATTCAAGCACCTGTCTGGCACGAATTGTTAATAGGTCCGGATCCCCAGGACCGGCACCAGTTATATATACCTTTCCGATACTACCCATAATATACTTTATAACGAATGAACTGCCACAGTAATCCTCTCAACAGAGAGGAACCCTATCATGACCAATGAATGTTTTTTAAAAATGAATCAATTTTTGGTTTTAACTCATGCCTGATCCTCTCCTGTTTCTTATTTTCGCCCTTCACTATAGTTGCCCTTATTTGGTAGATTTCCTCCAGGGCGGGTTTCATCGCTTGTCCGAAAACTGATTCGAAGAACTGCCTGAGTGATTTTGAGAGGAGGGGTGCTTTTCCGGCAGTGGAAACAGAGATCTGTAAATCCCCGCACTGGGTAATGGAAGGTACATAGAAATTGCACCGATCCGGGTCATCCACGCAGTTCACCAGCTTTCCGGCCTTGATCGAGCGGTCGTATATTTCCTGGTTTACAACCGGATTATCGGTGCTTGCCATAATCAGAAAATATTTTTTTGACACATCCGATTTTCTGAATTTCCTGGCTTTCCAAGTGAAGCTATTTTGTTGAAGCAGAGCGCTCATTTCATCATTCAGGGTAGGAGCGACCACATCCACGATGGCTCCACTTCGTAGCAATGATGGAATCTTCTCTGCGGCCACATTTCCTCCCCCGATGAGCAGGCACCGGTATCCACGGAGTTTGATATTTACGGGATAGAGAATCATTGCTAACCTATATATTGAGGGGAATATCCGGGTTCACATAGTTTTTCTCCCATACAAAATCCCCAAATGCGTGGGAGTTCGCATTATTTGTAGCGTAATCGCCCAGAATTTTTTCAAGTTCTGTAAGGATCTCCTCCTCCTTCAGCATCTCTTTATATAAGCGGTTGAGTCTGGTCCCTTCCCGGTTTCCCCCAAGATACAGGTTATAGATCCCCGGGGCCCTTCCCACGAATGCAATTTCTGCATTATAGGGCCTGGCACAACCGTTGGGACAGCCGGTCATCCTGATGGTAATGTGATCCTGATGTATACCAAGTTTCCTGGTAATCTCATCGATTTTATCGATCAGGGACGGGAGGTAAGTCTCTGCCTCTGCAAAGGCCAGTGGACAGGAATTCAATGCCACACATGCCAGAGAATTAAGGCGCAGTCCGCTCAGCTCTGTTTTATCAACCCTGTATTTTTTCATTAACCTTTCTAGCTTTCCTTTGTCAGAAGGCAGGATATTTCCCAGGATCACATTCTGGTTTCCGGTGAGCCTGAAGTCCGAAATATCCATTCTGGCTGCTTCCTGTAAAAATGATTTCATGCGAACTACCCCGGTATCTGTGACCCTCCCGTTTTCCACAAATACAGTGTAGTGCCATCTTCCTTCCCTGTCCTCAGCCCACCTGTAATTGTCTGAATTGTGGCGAAATTCATAAGGTCTTGGGGGTTTCAATGCTACACCGGATTTTTGTTCAATTTCCTTTTTAAACCAATCCAATCCTTTTCGGTCGATTGTGTATTTCATCCTTGCAACCTTCCTGTTTTCTCGATCTCCATGGTCACGCTGGATTTCCACAATTTTTTCAATCAGGTGAATCACCTGGTCCGGTTCACAAAAGCCGATATTGTCGCCTAAACGGGGATAGGTTTGCTGCTCTCCAAAGGTATTGCCCAGACCTCCACCTACGGCAATATTGAAACCTGCGAGTCTACCATTTTTTTCGATGGCAATAAGCCCGATGTCATTTGTAAAAATATCGGTGTCATTGTAAGGCGGGATGGCAAAAGCGATCTTGAATTTCCGTGGCAGGTAGAACTTGCCGTAGAGGGGTTCTTCATTTTCAGTGACTGCACCACCTGCGACTAATTTGTTCTCCAACCACAGTTCATGGTAAGCCTTTGTTGCCGGGGTCAGATGTTTACTAACCTCCTTTGCGATTCGGTCCACCTCCCCGTGAATCCCCGACTGGTTCGGGTTGGGGCTACACATAACATTCCGGTTTACATCTCCGCAGGCTGCAATGGTATCCAGCAGGGATTCATTGATGATCTGTATCTGCTTTTTCAGGTTTCTTTTAAGGATACCATGAAACTGAAAAGCCTGACGTGTAGTGAGCTTAAGGGTGTTGTTCCCATACAGGTCCGACAACCTGTCCATCTCAAGCCATTGGGATGAACTGACTATTCCACCGGGCACCCGCACCCGCACCATGAACATGAAATAGGGTTCAAGCTTTTGTCTTTTGCGCTCCTTTGTCAGGGCCCGGTCAGTCTGCTGATAGATCCCGTGAAATTTTGATACCTGGGCATCCTCTTCGGAAATACTTCCGGTAATCTCATCCACCAGGCTTTCATTGATGGTACCTCGCAGATAATTGCTGTTATACTTGATCTTCTCAACGCCGGTAAGCTGACCGGGGTAATCCTTTAAATCCCGTAATATTTTCATTTTTTTCTGGTTTTACTTAAGCAGGTCAATGGCATTAATATACGTCTTCCACCATGCGTCCTGTCTTTCTGAGCGATTTAAAAATCTCCACTGCCTTTTCGTGGCTTATTCCACCCTCACTTTCAATGATAGAGAGCAGTGTATCTTTCACATCCCTTGCCATCCGTGATTTATCACCGCAAATGTAGATGTGCGCTCCCTGCATGATCCATTCATTCAACTCCTTCCCCTTCAAGCGCATTTTATCCTGTACATAAACCTTCTCCTTCTGGTCCCTTGAAAAGGCCAGGTCAAGGTTTGTAAGCACCCCCTTCTTTTTAAATTTCTGCCAGTCGGTTTGATACAGGAAATCTGTTGTAAAATGCCTGTCTCCGAAAAAGAGCCAGCTTTTCCCCCGGTTCTCTACAAGCTCGCGCGCCTGAAGGAAGGATCTGAAGGGTGCTACACCGGTACCGGGCCCTATCATAATGATGGGCGTCTTTGCATCATCAGGCAGTCTGAAGCTTTCATTTGGGTCCACATAGACCATTACTTTGGAATCCACTGGGTTCTTTTCTGAAAGGAAACCGGAGCAGGCTCCGGTTCTTTTTCTGCCATTCCTTTCATACTGAACCACATTTACGGTCAGATGGACTTCATCCGGCAGGAATTGCTGACAAGAGGCAATGGAATACAGCCTTGGGGGCATTTGTCTTAAGATTGCAACCAATTCATTGGCGGAGAGGATTGATGGAAACTCATCCAGGATATCCAGGAAATCACGACCATAAATGAAATCCATCAGCCCCTCTTCATTATCCAGGATGGTACTGAGATTGTCATTCAGGAGATATTTTGTATAGGTACTGAGTACCTGCCTGGTGAGACAGGTGATCTCCAGGTCGTTAATCAGGGCTTCGCGGATAGTTGTTTCTTCCTCCCGTATCTTCACCATGGAGTCAGCCCGGATTTTTGCCCGTTCCAGGATCTGGTCCACCAGTCCTTCCGGGTTGGGAGCAATAATACCCAATGAATCACCGGGACTGAAGGTAATGTCAGAGCCTTCGAGCGACAGTTCCAGGTGTAGAATGTTTTTATCCGATCCCCTTCCGTTAAGCTTAATCTTCTCTATGATGGTTGCAGGGAAGGGATTCATCCTGTCGTGTTTTACCTTCGGAGTGGAATGGTCCGGCCTTGACTCTGCTATCGGAGATTCTGAAGACCCCATTTTTTTTCTGAAAAGATTCACTGTCTCTCCATACCATTTCCTTGCTGGCTCCTCGAAGTCAAGATCACAATCAATTCGCTTGAACAACCTTGTTGCTCCAAGTTCTTCAAGGCGATTATCAAAATCGACACCGCTTTTGCAAAAATACTTATAACTGCTGTCACCCAGAGCGAGTACCGCATAACTTAATTCCGGCAGTTCCGGGGCCCGTTTCCCGTGAATGAAGTCATACAGTTCCTGTGCCGGTACCGGGGCCTCCCCTTCACCATCCGTGCTCACGATGATCAACAGGAATTTTTCCTTTTTCAGGTTCTTTACATTGTATTCATTCATGTCCACCAACTCAGTCTGCATACCGGAGGAAGCAGCAAATTCAGCAGCTTCGGCTGCCACTTTTTTAGAGTTTCCTGTGCGTGAACCGTAAAGGATTTTCACCTTACCGGGTGCCCCGTTAACGGGCGCAGCTTCCGACTGAATGCTTTCAGCCTGGACAATATCCTGACCTGAGTTCATAAATTTCCCGGTTAGAAATCCTCCCAGCCACGCCTGCTGTTCCGGAGAGAATTTTCCTGAGATCTCCTTCATGAGCTTCTCCTGCTCTTCCGAAAATATAAGATCAGTTTTCACAAGTATATATTATTTAAATCCTTACTATTTAGTGTCTGTCCATAAAGTCCGATAACTGCATTGCTGCAAAAATCTTAAATCCTCGAATACGTTAGTATACTGCGTCTTAAGATTTTTGCGCGCTTTGCTCTCGAACTTTATGATCCAGCCACTCCGACTCTATGGACACACTCTATTTAATCAGTTATGAATCCCATTAGTATAAATACTATATTTAAATAATTGATAAATAGTTCTTTAAAGCATCGTTCAAACTACTGGTATATTGTTGCTTCGCACCAGAGATATATTTTAGTCTATACTCAGATACCTCTCTCCCGTATCGGGTAAAACGGTAACAATCAATTTCCCTTTACTCTCTGGTCTATTGGCAACCTGCAGTGCTGCAAAGACTGCGGCTCCTGAGGAGATTCCACAGAGAATGCCCTCCTCTTTTCCCAGCCTGGTTGCAGTGGCAATGGCGTCCTCGTTGGAGACCTGCACAATTTCATCTATGATCTTTGTATTCAGCACACCCGGAACGAATCCGGCACCAATCCCCTGAATTTTATGCGGACCGGGTGATCCACCCGAGAGTACCGGTGAATCAACGGGTTCAACAGCGATGGATTTAAATTCAGGTTTGAGATTTTTAATTATTTCAGAAACTCCTGTAATGGTTCCCCCGGTACCTACCCCGGAAACCAGTATATCGACCTTGCCATCAGTATCATTCCATATCTCCTTTGCAGTTGTTTCCCTGTGTATCTGGGGGTTGGCCAGGTTCTCAAATTGTTGGGGAATAAAGGAATTAGGGTGTTCTGCTTCCAGTTCATGGGCCCTTTCAATAGCCCCTTTCATTCCCGCTGATGCCGGGGTCAGCACCAGTTCAGCACCGAGCCTGACAAGTAATTTTCTTCTTTCGATGCTCATGCTTTCCGGCATGGTAAGAATCAGCCTGTAAGATTTAGCAGCACATACAAAGGCCAGTGCGATCCCGGTATTACCACTGGTAGGCTCAATAATTACCGTATTCTTATCGATCAGCTTATCCCGTTCTGCCGCTTCGATCATGGATGCTCCGATCCTGTCTTTTACAGAACTCAAGGGATTGAAGGCCTCCAACTTTGCCAGGATAATAGCATTGGTCCCAGTAGCGATGTTGTTTAGTTTTACAAGTGGGGTATTCCCAATTGTACCTGTAATGTTTTCATAAATTTTTGTCATAGTCTGTTTTATTAAATTACGTAATCCAATCCTGATGTTTGTTGTGAAAACTGTATCTGTCTCTCTTTTAAATTATTCAGGGATACAGATTTCATGTGGTCCTTGATATGCTCGTTCAGTTGAATCCAGTACTCCCTGGCTGCGTAGCAATGATTCTTTGTTTCATCCTCATCGAGCCCGTCCACTACTGCCAGTTCCGATTCGAAGGAGCGGTAAATATCATACACCGTACTTTTCTCCGCTTGCTTTCCGATCTTATAGCCACTTCCCCTTCCTGCACTGTTTTCAATCAAGCCTGTTGATTTAAGGGCAAAGATGATCTGGTCCAGGTATTTGCGGGAAATTTGTTGTTTCCGTGAGATTTCTTTCTGGAGCATTCCTTTGGTTGGATCGGCCATGGCCAGCTCTATCATGCAGCGAAGCCCGTAGCGTACTTTTGTGTTAAATTTCATCTATTTAATATTTGTTTTTAATTTCATGGGATTATATTTGAATATCAAGATTATACAGTGGATCCACGGTTTTAATCCTCCCTTCAAGAAGGGAAGCTGGAATCCCGGCAGAAAAAGTTTCACTATGTAACCCTATTCTGAGGGACTCCAGTCGTGACAGGTCCCCAGGTCTGATATTGGCCAGGTTTACATCCAAACCGAATTTATTGACAAACCACTCCTGTTGAAATCGCATTGGGGCCTCCCAAATAATATTTTTAAGATCGCCTCGAGAGGCGATGGAGTTGATCCTGTTTTCTGATGGCTCGCCCAGGTCGTTGTATAGATAGGCCCGGCCATTTTCACCACCTTCCAGAATAATCTTCCAGGCACCTGCTTCCAGGTCTGTTTTCAGATTTGTTTTCCAGACCTCAGAAGATGCCCGCGTTCTGTTCTGCTTGTTCCCAAGTTCTGAAAACACCTTAAAATCCGAGGATAAACGTTGAATGATCTCACATTTTTCCCCAGTACTTATATTGATGATACTGTTTGATATTTCGACGGCATCAAATTCATGATCCTTGATAAAGGCGTTGTATTCATCCAGATTATTTCGCAGGTAACTGGCCTCGAACAGGGTGCCAGACAGAAGTAGTTGTGCCCCGACATTTTTGTACAATCTGAACCTCTCCTTCAGCGGGAGATCAGTGAGGAGGGCTGCGACCCCGATTTTTACAAAGTCGATTATGGACCCGGAAACTGAATGTAGGCTTTCAATTTCAGAAGTGGAGAGTCCTGTATCTGTGATAATAGTTATTCCGGTATTTCGCGGTTTTTTGTCTCTTACAGGTATGTAATTCAAAATTGCTTCCATCTTATTTCTAATCTGCTATTATTTAAATACTACTAAAGTAATAGGATAAGTAGCAAGCGCAAGTAAGAATTAATTCTCCGAATTACCAAATTATATTAGAGTAATTTTTTTTAATTCAACTTTTTAAGGCACGTATACCCCGGTCGAAGCCTCACTGAGCGGTTTTCTGCATTTGTTAAGGTAGATTTTACGAAAGAGATTATTCACTTCCAGTCATATATTAGTTTGAGCATCAATATGTATTGATACATAGATATGATGCCCTATATTTTGGTTAATAAATATATTTATCTAAATTTATTTACCGGAATCAATTTGAGGATTACAGACCTAACGTTTCTATGATGTTACTTATAAAAGAAAACGACCCTTTGCAGGGCCGCTTTAGATGTTTTCACAACGGAATAATCCTTATTGTGAATTGCTTCAAATTGTATGTCAAATATATGAAATTATTCTAACAACTGCTATAATGAAGAAAATTTTAGGACTTGATCTTGGGACAAATTCCATTGGCTGGGCTTTAATTAAACATGATTTTAATGAAAAAAAAGGCTCTGTTCTGGGAATGGGTTCTCGCATTATCCCTATGAGCCAAGATATAGTAAATGATTTTCAATCTGGTAATACTGTATCACAAACAGCTTCAAGAACAGGGTATCGTGGGACACGTAGACTTCGCGAAAGGCATTTGTTAAGGAGAGAAAGACTTCACAGGGTTTTAAATGTGCTTGGTTTTTTACCAGAGCATTATGCGCGACAGATTGATTGGGAAATTCATCCCGGGAAATTTATCGAAGATGCAGAGCCAAAGCTTGCTTATGCGAATAATCATTTTTTATTTCTTGATTCTTTTGAAGAGATGTTGGCGGATTTTCAGGAAAAGTGGCCTGAATTATTATCGAATGGAAGACGGATTCCATATGACTGGACCATTTATTACTTGCGGAAAAAGGCCTTGAGTCAAATGATTTCGAAGGAGGAGCTGGCCTGGATTCTGCTTAATTTTAATCAAAAGCGAGGCTATTATCAATTAAGGGGTGAGGATGAGGAAGTATCTGACAATAAAATTGTTGAGTATTATGAGTTGAAGATTGTTGGAGTAGAGAATACAGGCGATATACGAGGGGACTCTGCCTGGTATAATGTGTTATTAGAGAATGGTTGGGTATACAAACGTACAAGTAAAGTCTCTTTGGACGATTGGATAGGAAAAACCAGAGAGTTCATTGTAACTACAGAATTAAATAGTGATGGTTCTATTGCAAAGGATAAAGAGGGCAATGAGAAACGATCATTCAGATCCCCTGGCGAGGATGACTGGAATCTTTTAAAAACAAAGACGGAGGCTAATATTGCAAATTCGGGAAAAACGATTGGAGAGTATGTTTATGATGCTTTGCTATCAAATCCAAGTCAGAAAATTAGAGGGAAGTTAATTCGAACAATTGAACGTAGGTTTTACAGAGATGAATTGAATCTCATCCTTGAATCGCAACAGAGATATCATTCTGAATTACAAGATAAACGGTTATATTCCAGAGCCGTAAAGGAGCTGTACCCTCAAAATATAGCGCATAGGGAAAATATCAATAATAGGGATTTTAAATACCTATTTATTGATGATATCATTTTTTATCAGAGGCCACTAAAAAGCAAGAAATCTTTGATATCAAAATGCCGGTTTGAAAGAAGGTATTATAAGTCGGAAGATGGAGAAAGAGTGGTTATTGGATTGAATGGGATACCAAAAACAAATCCAATGTTTCAGGAATTTCGCATCTGGCATTGGTTGAATAATTTAAGGATATTTGAAAGACAGGCATTAATTGGCAACAAGCTTGTGCACGATCATCCGGTAACAGGGGAATTTTTAAAAAGCACTGAAGATTATGTTGATTTGTTTGATTTTCTATTTCAACGTAAGGAGATCAAGCAGAAAGCTTTACTGAAATACTTTGGAGTAAGCGATACAACTCATCGATGGAACTACCTGGATGAACCAGATAAAACTTATCCTTGTAATGAGACTGGTATTTTATTACGAAATAGATTAAAAACAGTCAAAGATCTACCGAAAGATTTTTTAACAGCTGAGAAGGAGCAGGAATTATGGCACTTGATATATTCAGTAGTTGATAAGGAAGAATACAGGCGAGCCATCAGGCATTTTATGGATAAAAACAGATTGCATGAAACGTTTTTTGAGGCTTTCGAAAAGGTGCCATTATTTGAGAAAGAATATGGTGCCTATTCAGAAAAGGCCATAAAAAAAATGTTGCCGTTAATGCGATGTGGAAAGTATTGGAGTTCTGATGCAATTGATACACAAACAAAGGATAGGGTATTTAAAATTATTAATGGTGAATATGATGATAAAATTAAGTTGATAGTTAGAGAAAAAGCTATAAATCTCCAAAGGATCGAGGATTTTAGTTTCTTACCCCTTTGGCTTATTACATATATTGTATATAACAGGCATTCAGAAGAAGGCACTGCACTGAGGTGGAGTGAACCCTTTGATATTATGAACTTTCTTCAGAATGAATTTCGGCAACATTCACTACGGAATCCAATTGTTGAGCAAGTGATTGCAGAAACTATGAAAATAGTATCAGATATATGGAAAAAATACGGAAATGGAGAAAAAGGTTTTTTCGACGAAATACATGTTGAGCTTGGCCGGGATTTAAAGAATAATGCTGATGAAAGAAGAAATATTTCTAAACTACAAACAGAGAATGAAAACACCAATCTTAGAATTAAAGCCTTATTGATGGAGTTAGCGAATGATGACTCAATTGAGAATGTCAGACCGCAGTCTCCCTATCAGAGGGAAGCTTTGAAAATATTTGAGGAGGGAGTAAATAACAGCCGAGATCTTCCAAAGGAGATTGAAAAAATAAGTAAATCAGCATCTCCTTCGGGGAACGATGTACTCCGATACAAAGCTTGGCTTGAGCAGGGATATCGGTCCCCGTATACTGGAGAGGTAATTCCGCTTACAAGGTTATTTACTTCAGATTATCAGATTGAACATATTATTCCACAGGCACGGTATTTTGATGATTCGTATACAAATAAGGTAATTTGTGAAAGTGAGATCAATAAGCTGAAAGATAAACAGCTTGGCTTTGAGTTTATTACTAATCATGGAGGAGAAAAAATTGAGCTTAGCAGAGGGAAATATGTAAAAGTCTTTGATAAGGATGAATATGTTGATTTTATTAAAGCACAGTACAGAGGAAATAGTTCGAAAGCCAGAAAGCTATTAATGAGTGAGATTCCCGAACAGATGGCTGAACGTCAAATGAATAATACCCGATACATAAGTAAATACATAATTGGGTTGCTTTCGAATATTGTGAGGGAAGAAGATGAATTTGAACACAGGGCTAAAAAGGTAATACCCGTTACAGGTAAGATAACTTCTGAGCTTAAGAAGGATTGGGGATTAAATGCAGTATGGAGTGAACTGATGACTCCAAGATTTAAGAGGTTGAATGGTTTAACAAACGATGGAATTGAGGAGGAGGGGGCTTTTGGATGCTATGTAAGCAGCAATGGTAAACGTTACTTCCGGACCAAGGTGCCTTTTGAGTTCCAAAAAGGTTTCAGACTGAAAAGAATCGACCACAGACATCATGCAGTGGATGCCGCAATTGTTGCGTGTGCCTCAGCCGATCACGTTAATTATCTGAATAATGAGAGCCACACCAAAAAAAGTAGAACAAAAGATGAAAAGATCAGGATTCGTTATGACCTGAGAACAAAGCTTAAGAACATTGAAGAAAAGCGAATTATTGATCAGAAAACCGGTGAGAATAAGGTGGTCAGGGTGGCAAAAGAATTTACACTTCCATGGCAAGGATTTCCAAAAGAAATAAAGGACCATTTGGAATTAATAGTTGTGAGTCACAAACAAAACCTGAGGGTTATAAATAAAACTGTGAATTATTATACCAATTATGTTCAGCAACCAGATGGAAATTTAAAGAAGGAGTTGGTCAAGCAGGTTAAAGGTGATAATTGGGCAGTTCGTAAACCACTACATAAAGAGACAGTGTATGGAAAGGTGCTTATTGATGAAGGCAAAGAAGTCTCTCTGAAGAAAGCAATCGAAACACCAGAGCTGATAAAAAACAAACAATACGCGGAGCAAATTGAAGCGTTTTTGGCCCAAAACGGTGCTGATGTGAATAAAGTGTATGGTTATATAAGAAAAAACCACAAAGATTTCCCCTTGAAACTTAATGTCCTGACGCCGGGGACCGCCAGTCGTGTTTCTCTGGATATCTCTTTTGATGAAAAAAGGATACTTAAAAAGGTAACTGATTCTGGTATTCGAAAAATACTGCTAAATCATTTGAGAAGTGAAAAGTATCAGAATCGAATGGACGAGAAGGGCAAAAGTGTTGCTCCGGAAATGCTAGCCTTCAGCCCGGAGGGCATTGTAGATATGAATCGGAATATAGTAGAATTGAATGATGGAAAGCCGCATCAACCTATTCTTAAAGTAAGGGAGTGGGAAGCGGGTAGTAGGTTTTCGTTGGGAGAATTCGGAAATAAAAAGACGAAATATGTAGAGGCAGCAAAAGGAACCAATTTGTTTTTTGCCATATATGTTGATGAGGACAATAAAAGAAAATTTGAAACAGTGCCGCTTGTTGAGGTAATTGAGCATCAGAAGCAGGTTGTAAAGTTGCCAAAGAGTCAGCGAACACCAGTGCCAGTAAAAGCTGAGCTGGGAAAATTTCTTTTCTCACTTTCTCCCAGTGATCTTGTGTATGTTCCATCTTTGGAGGAGATGGATAATCCCCACATTGTAGATTTCAATAACCTGTCACCAGAACAGGTAAACAGAATTTATAAGATGGTAAGTTGTAGTGGCACAGAATGTTACTTTATGAAGAATTCGATAGCAAGTCTAGTTAAATCTTACGATAGTAAAACGAAGATAGGAGAGTTTGGAAGTCTGAACAAAATGGAGAAATCAGTTGATGGTATTACGATAAAGTCTGTATGCTGGAAAATTAAATTAGATCGACTTGGAACAATTCAAAAAACAAAGTATTGATTAAAAGAACATTATACTTCGGCAATCCAGGTTACCTGCGAAAAAACTCCCAGCAATTATTGATCGAATATCCGGATAAGGATAAAGATTCTTCTACAGTTCCGATTGAGGATATTGGCATAATGATTCTGGATCATCCTCAGGTTACAATCACTCAAGCGCTTCTAAGTTCATTGGTGGAGAACAATGTGGCAATTATTAATTGTAATTACCAGCATCTCCCAGAAGGTTTAATGTTGCCGATGTACGGGCACCATGCATTTACTGAGAAAGTAAGGGAGCAGGTTAATGCTTCTGAGCCACTGAAGAAAAATTTATGGCAGCAGACAGTTATTGCGAAAATTAATAATCAGTCTGCAGTACTAAAAACATTAGGATTGAAAAACAACAACATGCAATACTGGTCCGAGAAGGTCAGGAGTGGGGATCCTGATAATTATGAGGCCAGGGCTGCAGCTTACTATTGGGATGTTCTCTTTGAAGGTATACCTGATTTTAGACGACACAGATATGGAGATCCACCAAACAATTTGCTGAATTATGGTTATGCAGTTTTAAGAGCAGTTATTGCCCGATCACTTGTTGCCAGCGGACTGATGACCTTTATGGGTATTCATCACAGGAACAAGTACAATCCTTATTGTTTGGCAGATGATATTATGGAGCCTTACAGACCTTATGTTGATTTGGTTGTTATCGATATACTAAAGCAAGAGGATGAAATTGAGGAGTTAACAACCGATATTAAGAGGAAATTGCTGATAATTCCAGCGATGGATATAACTATGAATGGACAGAAGAGTCCGTTAATGCTTGGCGCCGGAAGAACAAGCGCCTCTTTAATGCGATGCTTCGAAAAGAGTGAGAGAAAGATTATATATCCTAAGCTTCTATAAAAATGTAAACTTTTAACTTGCCCGTCATTGTGTTAGACAGGCTGAATCAATATCGTGTTTTGTGGGTTTTCGTTTTTTTTGATTTGCCGACAGATTCTAAATCAGACCGGAAGAATTATACACGTTTCCGAAAGCTACTGGTGCAGGATGGTTTTGCTATGGTGCAATATTCGATTTATTCCCGACATTGCAATAGCAGAGAAAACGCTGATGTTCATATTTCCAGGGTAAAAGCTTTTCTACCACCCAAAGGCGAAGTAATAGTGTTTACTCTAACGGACAAGCAGTTTGGGATGATGGAGTTTTTTCGGGGGGCCAAAGAGGCAGAGCGGCCTGAAAATCCTCAACAGCTAGAGCTGTTTTAGGCAGGGTTTTCAAAGAGTATGTTGATTAGCTTCATCGGTAAAAACATTTTCCCGCTGTCGGGTAACCATATAAATCCGTAACGTTTATAGAATTGTTCCGCATTTTCATCAGTTGGGTCAACAACTACAGCATATGATCCAATTGCATTGGTTGCCAGAAAACTTCTTTTTAATGCATCGAACAGGAGTAATTTGCCAATTCCCTGTCCTTGAAATTTAACATCGACTGCAAGCCGACCGAGAAGTGTTACAGGGATTTGCTGATATCCCCTTGGTAATTTTTTCTTCAATTTATATGGAATCATCTCTGGAGGTATAGAGCTGTTAGAAAGAGTGAAGTAGCCCGTTATATGGTTTGAATCAAGATCGGGATGTACAAAACAAGATGCCAGTTTTCTTTTTATATCCTGATTCGCAATTTCTTTAAGATAGCGGTCAAGAATTTGATTGCCAGAGTTAAAGGCTTCCTTATCAAACTCAGAATTAAGAGGTACCGTAAAGAAACCCATCAGGATGTTTTTTCGTTATAGAGTTTTGATAACGTGATAAGATTCTCATTGGGTTCTCCGTAATTTTTTAAAGCTTCGAAAAAGATTTCAGCATCTCTTTGAGAAGTCAGAATCTTTTCATTTTCATCGATTATTTCGGCTGCTCTCTTTTGAACAGTCTTTATTACAAAATCTGAAAGGCTTGTATAACCACCTAATTTTGCTGCTCTTTCAAAAAGTACTTTTTGTTCGTTTGTCAGCCTGGTATCAAACCGGGCTTTCTCAGCTTTATAATCTCTCATGATGTATTATTGAAAAAAACCACCAACAAATGTACGTAAAAAAACCGTACAAAATCCTTATTCAGATAAAAAAAACCGTTCCAGTTAATACTGAAACGGTTTTATGACACAGTTTTTTCGATCATGTTAAACGACTTAAACGACAATATATCAGAACAATAGCTCTAGGTATCCTGTGTCAAAGATCGTTAAACTACAATTTGAAAGCAATTCACAACGGTGGATAATACGGTTCCATCATCATCTGACCTGTGTCAAAGATCGTTAAACTACAATTTGAAAGCAATTCACAACTATAATCCGGCAATACAAATAATCCTTTTGCCTGTGTCAAAGATCGTTAAACTACAATTTGAAAGCAATTCACAACGCAATCCTCAAAGGTATGATTTACTGAATTCCTGTGTCAAAGATCGTTAAACTACAATTTGAAAGCAATTCACAACACAATGGCCTGATAGTCTTCTGTGCCTACCCCTGTGTCAAAGATCGTTAAACTACAATTTGAAAGCAATTCACAACGGTGGCCATGTCATTGGTCTTTATAAAACACCTGTGTCAAAGATCGTTAAACTACAATTTGAAAGCAATTCACAACGCTCCGACCTGTTGTCTGCGGCATACTTGACCTGTGTCAAAGATCGTTAAACTACAATTTGAAAGCAATTCACAACCTGACCCTATCCGCTTCAGCGCAATACAATCCTGTGTCAAAGATCGTTAAACTACAATTTGAAAGCAATTCACAACTAGTTAGATTCCCATCACCGATAGTTTTCGCCTGTGTCAAAGATCGTTAAACTACAATTTGAAAGCAATTCACAACTTATAGAACTCCGCTTGATTATTACACAACTCCTGTGTCAAAGATCGTTAAACTACAATTTGAAAGCAATTCACAACACATTGGTAAAGTTCTTATCTGAACCAACTCCTGTGTCAAAGATCGTTAAACTACAATTTGAAAGCAATTCACAACGCACCTTCTTATGTAGCTCATGCGGCACTACCTGTGTCAAAGATCGTTAAACTACAATTTGAAAGCAATTCACAACTATAACCACTGTTTTGAATCTATAAAAGAAACCTGTGTCAAAGATCGTTAAACTACAATTTGAAAGCAATTCACAACACGAATCAAAAGCATATTGTCCGTACTGTGGCCTGTGTCAAAGATCGTTAAACTACAATTTGAAAGCAATTCACAACACGTAGAGGAAACTGTAGATTATCATGCTGACCTGTGTCAAAGATCGTTAAACTACAATTTGAAAGCAATTCACAACGGTTCGACCGCCTTAAGGCTATTCTTGTGGACCTGTGTCAAAGATCGTTAAACTACAATTTGAAAGCAATTCACAACCGTGCTTGAGTACTAACAAACCAAAAATCTCCTGTGTCAAAGATCGTTAAACTACAATTTGAAAGCAATTCACAACTCAAGGTGGCGGGTTTTGGGGGAAGGCTGCCCTGTGTCAAAGATCGTTAAACTACAATTTGAAAGCAATTCACAACCTGCACCGAGCGGACCCGGTAAAG
>JBBDUV010000062.1:0-1051 GCA_040903745.1 Bacteroidales bacterium
ACCGAGGCGGAATATGCTATTACCGGTATATGTTTCAGTTGTTCATCTTCTTTTATTTTATTTAGCAGCTTAAATCCATCCATTACCGGCATCCTGATATCGGAAATGATCAGTTTCGGGATTGTTTTTTTTGCCAGGCGGTATGCCTCCCTGCCATCTTTTGCTTCCAATATTTTGAGCCTGGATTTTTTCAATGCATCGAGGAGAAATTTTCTGTTGTGTTCAATATCGTCGGCAACAAGAATTGTCGCATCCTCAAATTCGACGGATCTGGGATCGATGTGATTTTCCGGCAGTTGATGTTCAAGATCCCGTAAAAACGCGACATCCGGTATCTTAATCGTAAAGGTGGTTCCCTGGTTCAGGGCAGAGGAGAGTTTAATGGTCCCGTTCATAAGCGTTACCAGCCGGCGGGTAATCGCAAGTCCCAGTCCGGTACCTCCTTCTTGCCTGTGCTCAACCGCCTGTGTAAAAGGTTTGAATATTTCCTCCTGCACTTCCTTTGAAATGCCAGCCCCTGTATCACTTACCTCGATGACAAGATCAATGAATTCTTCTGACTTTTCTGCAGTATACTCAACAATCTTCGGGTTTTCGCTGTAGACCTTCAATTTGACCTCTCCCTCATCGGTAAACTTTATAGCATTGCCAATCAGGTTAAAGAGGATCTGTCGCATTCTAACTTCATCAATATATAAACCTGCAGGCGTACCGGAAGTAATTTCGATGATAAGATCCACTGCTTTTTGTGATAATTTAGGGGAGAAGATGTTTTTAAACTCTGAAAAAAATGATTTTGAATTTACGTAATCAAATTGCAACTCCAGTTTATCGGCCTCGATTTTCGAAAGATCCAAAATGTCATTGATCAGGGTAAGAAGACTTTTCGCGCTTAATATGATTGAGTTAACATATTCCCGGTGTATTTTTTCCTTCAATTCATATTGCAGTATATCCGCATAGCCGAGGATAGAATTCATGGGGGTTCGGATCTCATGGCTCATGTTGGCCAGAAAAGCGCTTTTTGCACTGTTTGCCGCATCAGCTTCCC
>JBBDUV010000063.1:0-123719 GCA_040903745.1 Bacteroidales bacterium
CCTGGTGATTTTCATGATATTTTAGAATTTATATGCTATTTCTAATCGCAGGACAGCCTATACCCATCCGGGCATTTAACTATGATTCCTAAAGCCATGATTGAATTTTAAGGGTTATAATATTTTTTCCTGCGAAATAAAGTTATTACATAAAATTCTCATATACAAGTAATAGAATCTAAAAATACACAGCAAATAATAGGCACAAGTATATGCAAATCGTATGCAAATAAAAAAGCAGCTACAGATTAAATCGCTGTAACTGCTTCATTTACAAGTGGGCCCAGCTGGGCTCGAACCAGCGACCCCCTGATTATGAGTCAGGTGCGCCTAAATACACAAAGGAGCCAAGGCTGTTAAGATTAAAGGTTGTGGGGCTTATGTGGGGAAAGTGATATATTATAGCTTTCTTACCAATTCATAATTTCTCATGTTGAAACTATGAATATAAGTTTCTGGGAAAAAACAATACTTTTCATCGCAACTGTCATGCGGTGAATACCAAAACGCCAGCGAAGTGGTGAGGGAGGCCTTGCGCTTGCATGGTAAGGGTAGGTGCATCGATAACATTTTTACTGGACTATGTAAATTGTGAAAATGAATAGAATCGCATTTGTATTACAACCGATAGTTCTTGATAAAATAATCAATGTATTTAGGTGTTTTAGTCGCAAGATAATATGGCATGTTCATAAGAAGATAAGGTACACCAGCAGGTGTTTTTACCCTTTCAACATTGAACAGTCCGGCATGCATGCGTATGGCGTACGGATGATTAGCTCGCTCAATAAATTGGTGCAAAGAACGAAGTTTTCCTTGCTTGCCCGATTTAACTTCAATAGGAACAATGTATTTTCCATAATGATACACCAAATCCACTTCTGAGCTGGTATCTTTCTCTTCCCTGACCCAAAAGTGAGGCTGGTATCTATCGCCGGTTTCAATGGAGATAAGCTGCTGGGTAACCAAATGCTGTGCTATTTTACCCCTGTGAAGGTCGTTGATATCATTAATGTGTAAAATTTCACCCTGTAATAACAGCGCATTATTCAGAAGGCCGGTATCAAGGAACTGCAACCTTGGCCGCTTTTTCCTGTCTGCTGTAATTGGCGGACTTATAGCTTTAGTGGGATATATCAATCGTATTACATTTGCCAGATCAAGGGCTCTTAATGCTTCCCCAACCTCTCTCGAACGATAGTTTGATTGTCCAAATCCTTCAAACTTAATTCTGTCTGCTTCACCCGGTGCTGCATCGACAATATGACGTAAAACTTTTCTTTCAGTCTCGTTGCGGGCATATTTCTCAAAATCATCTTTATACGCCTGCCATAGTTCCTTATAAATGGATGTAATAAGGCTTATATTATTATGCTTAGTAAAATTTGCAACCACCTCAGGCATACCACCAACCATGCCATACTCATTAAATATGTTTAGCAGGGTTGTATGAGCGTATTCCGGAACAGGAATGGTGTTAATTGCTTTAATTGCAGGCTCATTATTTAAGGCCATGAGGTATTCCTCAAAATTCAGAGGAGAGAGGTACAGGTACGAAACTCTTCCAACAGGAAAGCTTGCAACAGACCTTAAGGCAAACTCAAGCAGAGAGCCGGCAGCAATGACATAAATATCAGGTCTTTCCTCGAAAAAGTAGCGCAACAAGGTGATCGCCTTTGGAGATTCCTGAATTTCATCAATAAACATCAGTAACGAACCTTTACCTATTGTTTTGCCTTTTAAAAGATAAGCTGCATTAAGGATACTGCTTATATCGTCCAATTCAAACATAGATCTCTCCTTGTCCCTTTCAAGGTTAAGCTCCAGATAGTGATCAAACTCTTTGGCAAATTGTCTGACCAATGTAGTTTTACCAACCTGTCTTGCTCCTCTTATTAGCAAAGGCTTTCTATTGGCAGCGTTTTTCCATATTTGCAGTACGCTGTATGCTGACCTCTTTAAATCCATCTTTTTCTTTAAGTTCTAAACAAAAATAAGTTATTTTGTAATGAAAAGAAACTAATTATTGAACTATTTTGTAATAAAGAATAGGTAATAATTATAGTTTCTTGTAATAAAGAGAATGTTAGTTTTTATTTCTCATGTTAAAACTATGAATATAAGTTTCTGGAAAAAAACAATGCTTTTCATCGCAACTGTCATGCGGTGAATACCAAAACGCCAGCGAAGTGGTGCGCGAAACCCACTATAAAACAATGTCAAATATTTAATATCTTTGTGATTAATGAACGATAAGATTGGAAATTGACTTAAGGATTGAACCACACCCTATCGGAGAATCTGACTTTACGAATATGAATCCTTTTGCATACGAGATTCAAAAAACAGGGATTGAAATAGGATTAAAGTAGCGTTACCACGAAAATCTAATCGGGTAGAAAGTTCACAAAAAAAACAGACCTGCTGTTAAAACAGATCTGCTCTGATGACTTAACCTTACATTGTGACCCCACCGGGATTCGAACCCAGATCGCAAGAACCGGAATCTTGTATTCTATCCGTTGAACTATGGGGCCGGTAATTTTTTAGTTGACAAATTTACTGAAAATTCTCTTTTATGAAAGCATTTATTATCCTCGCTTAGTGATTAACTCCCCACCGGCAATACGCACTCGTACCTCGCTCTTGAGCTCGTACTGAAAGTACCCGGTTATTCGCGCTTACTGCGCTCATGAGCTTGTCGTCGTTCCTCCTCCTCGGTTCGAACCCAGATCGCAAGAACCGGAATCTTGTATTCCCTGCAGACAGGCATCCATTGAAACTGGGGGCCGGCGATGAAATTAATCCAGCTTCAGCACTGCAAGAAAAGCACTCTGCGGAACCTCAACGTTTCCGACCTGGCGCATGCGTTTCTTGCCCTTCTTCTGCTTCTCCAGTAGCTTTCGCTTACGGGTAATGTCTCCACCATAACATTTAGCGGTTACATCCTTACGCACCGCTTTCACTGTCTCCCGGGCAATGATTTTTGCCCCAATGGCTGCCTGGATGGCAACATCGAACTGCTGACGAGGAATAAGTTCCTTCAGCTTCTCACAGATCCTGCGACCAAAATCGTAGGCGTTTTCCCGATGGATCAGGGTCGACAAAGCATCAACAGGCTCTCCGTTCAACAGTATATCGAGCTTTACCAGGTCGGCCTTCCGCTCACCAATCATATGGTAGTCGAATGATGCATATCCCTTTGAGATACTCTTCAGCTTGTCGTAAAAATCGAAAACGATCTCCGCAAGCGGCATCTCAAAGGTAATCTCTACCCTGTTGCTGGAGAGATATATCTGGTTTTTCAAAATACCTCGCTTATCCAGACAAAGTTTCATAATACCTCCCACATAATCGGCCCTGGAAATGATCTGTGCAGAGATAAAAGGCTCATCGATCTGCTCAATATAATTCACTGCTGGCAGCCCGGACGGATTATGTACCTGTATCACCCCTTCATCGGTTGTATGCACGGTAAAAGATACGTTCGGTACAGTAGTGATCACATCCATGTCGAACTCCCTGTCGAGCCGCTCCTGGATAATCTCCATATGCAACAGCCCCAGGAATCCACAACGAAAGCCAAAACCAAGCGCGGCGGACGACTCAGGAATGAAGGTCAGCGAGGCATCATTCAACTGTAACTTTTCAATCGAGGCCCGCAGATCTTCATAATCGTCTGCATCCACCGGGTAGATACCGGCGAAAACCATGGGTTTCACCTCCTGGTAACCCCCGATGATCTTCTCGCACGGCCGATCCACATGGGTGATGGTATCCCCCACCTTTACCTCGCTGGATGTCTTGATACCTGAAATAATATACCCTACATCTCCCACACTCAATATTTTTCGCGGCTCTGGTTTTAATCGCAACACACCAATCTCATCCGCCTCATACTCCTTCTCAGTATTGACAAACATCACCTTATCGCCCGTGCGGATCGTCCCGTTAAGAATCCTGAAGTAGGCATATATTCCTCTGAATGAGTTAAATACGGAATCGAAAATAAGCGCTTGCAACGGCTTGTCCGGATCGCCCTCCGGATGGGGAATCCGGTTGATAATCGCCTCCAGTATCTCCTCAGATCCCATGCCTGTCTTACCACTGGCTTCGATAATCTCCTCCCGCTTACAGCCTAAAAGATCCACAATTTGGTCCTTCACCTCATCGGGCATGGCACTGTCCATATCCATCTTATTCAGTACCGGGATAATCTCAAGGTCATGCTCAATGGCCATGTAGAGGTTGGAAATGGTCTGTGCCTGGATTCCCTGCGTGGCATCCACAACGAGCAGCGCCCCTTCGCAGGCCGCAATGGAGCGGGATACCTCGTAGGAGAAATCCACATGTCCGGGGGTATCGATCAGGTTGAGCGTATACTCCTTTCCCTGGTAGGTGTGCTGCATTTGTATCGCATGACTCTTAATTGTGATACCGCGTTCCCGCTCCAGTTCCATATTGTCGAGTACCTGCTCCTTGAAATCACGCTCCGAGATTGTGCCGGTTAGCATTAACATCCTGTCTGCCAGCGTGCTCTTCCCATGATCGATATGGGCAATGATACAGAAATTTCGAATATTGTCCATATATGTTTTGCTCCTCCGTTTTAAGGATACAAAGATAGAAGAAATTCTTTTACAGACATGTCGCCTAACGGGGCTTGGTGGTTCTTTTGGTACTGCCTGTTCTACAGACATTGCGCCCCTATCTTTGTGCCAGATGGCACAAAGATAGGGGCGATATGTCTGTATGTAAAAAGGGTGTTCGGAAATCCGAACACCCTGAAATATATAATTAGAGGTGGTATACGGCTATTACATCATGCCGCCCATGCCACCGCCCATGCCACCACCCATGCCGCCGCCTGGCATTGGAGTCTCATCCTCCGGCTCATCCACGATTACACATTCAGTGGAGAGGAACATGCCTGCAATCGAAGCAGCATTCTCCAGTGCGATTCGGGTCACCTTGGTCGGATCAATCACACCTGAATCAAACAGGTTCTCAAATTTCTCGGTACTGGCATTGTAACCGTAATCATCCTTCCCTGCCTTAATCTCCTGGATAATCACTGAGGCTTCCTTACCGGCGTTCTCTACAATCTGACGGGCAGGCTCTTCAAGTGCCCTACGAACGATGGCTATACCTGTGGTTTGGTCATCATTTTCACCCTTCAGTTTCTCAAGCGCCTGGATTGCACGGATGTATGATACACCACCACCTGCAACAATCCCCTCTTCCACTGCAGCGCGTGTAGAACTCAATGCATCATCGAAACGGTCTTTCTTCTCTTTCATCTCAACTTCAGAAGCAGCACCAACATAAATGACCGCAACACCACCTGCAAGTTTGGCAAGGCGTTCCTGCAGCTTCTCGCGGTCGTAGTCAGAGCTTGTATTCTCGATCTGTTTGCGGATCTGGTTCACGCGTGCGTCAATCATCTTCTTCTCTCCGGCACCGTTAACAATGGTGGTATTCTCCTTATCGATGGTGATCTTCTCAGCACTTCCGAGCATATCCAATGTGGTACCATCCAGCTTCAGACCTTTCTCTTCAGAGATCACCGTACCGCCTGTCAAAATAGCGATATCCTCAAGCATCTCTTTTCTTCTGTCGCCAAATCCGGGAGCCTTAACTGCAGCGATCTTCAGCGATCCGCGCAGCTTGTTCACAACCAGTGTGGCCAGTGCCTCACCGTCGACATCCTCAGAGATAATCAACAGGGGCCTTCCACTCTGTGCAGTGGCTTCAAGTACAGGAAGAAGGTCCTTCATGGTAGAAATCTTCTTGTCATGCACAAGAATATAAGGATTCTCAAGTACAGCTTCCATCTTCTCTGTGTCAGTCACGAAGTAGGGTGAAATATACCCGCGGTCGAACTGCATTCCCTCAACCACATCAACATATGTATCGGATGATTTCGATTCCTCGATGGTAATCACACCCTCTTTCTTCACTTTCGACATCGCTTCAGCGATCAGTGCTCCAATGGAGTTGTCGTTGTTGGCCGATATCGAGGCCACCTGCTCAATTTTTGAGTTGTCATCGCCAACAGGTTTTGACTGTCCCTGCAGGTGCTTCACAACAGCCTTAACCGCTTTGTCAATTCCCCTTTTCAGATCCATCGGATTCGCTCCTGCTGTAACGTTCTTCAATCCTACCTGAACGATGGATTGTGCAAGAACGGTAGCCGTAGTAGTACCATCTCCTGCATCATCATTGGTTTTGGAGGCAACCTCCTTCACCATCTGCGCACCTACATTTTCAAAACGATCCGACAGTTCGATCTCTTTTGCAACGGTAACACCATCCTTGGTCACCTGCGGTCCGCCAAATTTCTTTTCAATAACAACATTCCGACCCTTTGGTCCAAGTGTAATTTTAACAGCATTGGCCAGTGCATCTATACCTTTTTTAAGGTTATCACGGGCATCAATGTCAAATTTCAGCTCTTTTGCCATAATTCCTATAATTTAAATTGTTTTTCCTACTTAAGAAATAAATAATACATCATTCTGAGAGATAAGAAGATAATCTTCCCGGTTAATCGTCAGCTCCTGGCCGGCATATTTTCCGTAGAGCACAACGTCTCCCTTTTTAACTTCCATGGGCTCGTCCTTTTTATCGGCCCCAACCATTACCACTTTGCCTTGCTGCGGCTTTTCCTTTGCTGTTTCCGGAATAATAATACCACTTGAGGTTTTCTCTTCAGCCTCTCCTGGCTTAACGAGAATTTTTCCTGCAAGAATACGACCTTTAAGTTCTGCCATTTTTAAAAATTTTTATAGTTGTTCAACATTATCGAAATCGATATAGGCTCATCACATTTTGTGCCAAAGGGAAAAGCGGCATTTTTTTATACGGTATCAGGACAATTTTACATCCTGAAAAGAAAGCTAAAACTACTGCCACCAGACGCCAAAACAATCTAATTTATTGTTTTTATGGTTGTTACAACATAATTGTATTCATGTCATAGCACAAAAAAAAGTGTCAGTATATATGACATACTGACACTTGGAACCAGGCCAAATCAACCTGGTCAGTTCGTTTCACTGAATATCCTACTCTTCGTCACCAAATGATTCGGGCAGTGCAATGGGCTGCTGAGAAGCGGGATTGTTCAATACCGATTCGTCAAATTGACCCTGCATTCTCGGGTCCTGGGACTGATCAGCGCTTGGGATGGTAATACCTGCAAGCAGACTTAAAATAATAAGCGCGGTCCCAAGCGTCCAGGTTGCCTTCTCAAGAAAGTCTGTCGTTCTGCGAACACCCATGATCTGGTTGGAAGAGCTGAAATTAGCAGCCAATCCGCCTCCTTTTGAATTCTGAACCAACACGATAAGTGTGGTAAGAATACAAACTATAACGATTAATACTGTAAATACTATAAACATGACCTGAATTTTTATAGATGGGAAATATTCTTTATTTTCTCAATTTGCGCTGCAAAGTAAGCACTTTTTTCCGGATATTTCAAACTTAATCTTTCATAGGCATAGATCGCTTTCGCGTGCAGCCCCTGCTTCACGTAAATCTTTGCCAGTGTATCTGTTATAAAGCTGTCATCCTCCTTCACCGATCCTACCGACACATCTCCTTCGAGTGCTGTTTCCTTATCCGCCTTGATCACCCCCGCTTCACTGTTCAGAAACTGCTCGATCAGCGATGAAGAGTGGTTTGCGGATCCTGAAGTACGGCTGCTCAAGCCCTCACCCCTGAACTGCTCTGCTGTTGAAACACGCAGGTCTGCTTTGCCATCAGCCTTTTTGTGCTGCGGCTCTTCACTGATCTCATCCTCCTCCTCTTCATCATCAAGCTCCTCTTCCTCATCAAGCGGATCCATTACAGGTACTGCTTCCGGCTCCCCGGTCTCCGGCTCCTCCATTTCGGTTTCTTCCTTTTCAGGAATACTTTTCTCGCTGGCCTCTTCATCCACAACGTCTTCATCGCCTAACCCATAATCATCCTCAATAACGGTCACTTCATCCGGACCAGGTAAATCTCCCACCCCTGCCGGCTCCTCCAGGTCAGTAATAAACTCCAGTTCAGAATCTGCCTCTCCCTGCACATTAACCATGGAACCGGACTCTCCCATGATCCACCTGTAGAGGTGACCTCGGTCGCTACTGTAAAGCACCGTCCGGCTAACCTCCACAGGATCAGCCTCCTTCCCCAGCTGCTGCATCGCCTTCAGCTTCATAAACCTGGGCAGACCAAACCACGGATACGCGTTGATCAGGCTGTCAAGTTGGGTCAGATGCTCCTCGGTGAATTTTTCCGCCTTCATTATGGAAATCAGTTCTTCCTTGTTCATTTGCAGACAGTTTTTACCAGTTAACAAACGCTTTATTAAAAATATCTTCAAGAATATTTTCCATGATCAGATCGATCAGCTCCTCCTCCACATCAGCAAGGTTCCGGCTCGAATCATACTCTTCATACCGGGAAAAGGTGGACTCAAAATCCTGCTCAGGATCCAGCACATTTGTATATACAACCCTGATGGAAATGGTGAGCCTGTTTCTGGCCGCCGTTTCATTCCCGGTGATCGCAGTGGGCCTTGTCTCATAATTCCTTATTTCACCCGAGAAGCTTACATCACCCCCAGCCGGCACCAGCTCCAGACTTGTATTGGACTGAATCTTATCGATCAGTGCATCGGTAAAAAGCTGACTTAGCTGTGCCTGAACCACCGGTGCCCGGTTCGGGAAATATTGAACTGTAACAGTGTTGATATCCGGACTGATATTCACGCCACTGAAAGAGTAATTAACCTGCATGGTCTTGCACCCCTGAATCATCAGCAAAACCGTCAAAACCATTAGTCGGCTCAAATACAAACCCCTCTTCCTCATTCTCATGCCACGCTTATCCGATATCATGCTCTTTGATCTTTCTATATAAAGTACGTTCCGATATGCCCAATTCTTGTGCAGCATACTTTCTCTTTCCCCTGTGCTTGTCGAGCGCCTTCCTGATCATCTCAATCTCCTTATCTTCCAGCGAAAGCGACTCCTCCATCACCTCTTCCGTATCCTGTATACGGTCATCATCATCGCTGCCGCGCAGGTGGGCCAGCCGCTCTTCCCTTTCGGGAAGCACCTCTTCAGCACTCCCGTACAGGTTCTTAATAATCTGCGCATTGTCATGCTGAACCGACCTATCCACATCACCCTTGGACATAATCTCCCCAACCAGCTTCTTCAGATCATTCATATCCTTTTTCATATCGAAAAGAACCTTGTAGAGGATCTCCCTCTCCGAATTAAAGGCATCCGCCGATACCCCTTCACTAGAAATCAGCGCCGGCAGCCGCGATGCACTATATTCAGGCAGATACCGCAAAAGCGTACCCGGAGTGATGGTTCTCTCCTGCTCAATAATCGACAGCTGCTCTGTAATGTTCTTCAACTGCCGCACATTACCGGGCCATTCATATTTCAGCATCACCTGTCGTGCCTCCTCGTTTAGTGAGATGGGCGGCATCCGGTAATTCTCGGCAAAATCGGAGGCAAATTTCCTGAACAACAATAAAATATCGTTCCCCCGGTCCCTTAACGGGGGAACGTTAATCGGAACCGTATTGAGCCTGTAGTAAAGGTCCTCGCGAAATTTACCGGTCCTCACGGCATGGGAAATATCAATGTTCGTTGCCGCGATAATGCGAACATCGCTTTTCAACACCCGCGATGATCCAACACGGATAAACTCCCCTGTTTCCAATACCCGCAACAGCCGTACCTGGGTCGAAAGAGGAAGTTCGGCGACCTCATCCAGAAAGATCGTCCCGCCATCGGACTCCTCGAAATATCCCTTACGGGTGTCATGCGCACCGGTAAAAGAACCCTTTTCATGACCAAACAGCTCTGAGTCGATCGTCCCATCGGGAATGGCTCCACAATTCACAGCAATATATGCACCGTGCTTTCGCGCACCTGAATGATGAATAATCTGGGGAAATGACTCTTTTCCTGTTCCGCTTTCTCCCGTAATAAAAACCGATAAATCTGTCGGAGCCACCTGCCTCGCTATGTCTATCGCCCGCTCCAACGCGGGATCTGTACCTATAATACCAAATCGTTGCTTAATCTGTTGTAAATTCATACGTATACTGACAAAATAACCTGTAAAGTATGACAAAATTACAATAATAGTTTTAAATAAAAAGGCATTAGCAGGGCCTATTGTAATTCATTTCCCATTGATGCTGCAAAAACCTTACATTTGTTGCATAACCCCTATCAATAGATTGAATATGTACGGCGAAACAAAAAGCCCCATGGATAAAAACATCAAAGTAATTGGCATTATCCCCGCAAGATATGCATCCACCCGGTTCCCCGGAAAGCCCCTTGCACTGCTGAATAACCAGCCAATGATCCAGTGGGTCTACGAAGCCTGTTCCGGGGTATTTGATCATCTCACGGTGGCCACAGACGATGAACGCATATTCGGCGCCGTCGAAGCATTTGGCGGAAACGTTGTAATGACCTCCCGTGAGCACCCAACTGGCACCGATCGTTGCCTTGAAGTATTAAAGCATGTAGAAAATGAGATGGGATTGAAACCGGGTATTGTAGTGAATATTCAGGGTGACGAGCCGCTGATCAGGAAGGAGCAGATTGAAGAGCTGCTATCATGCTTTGAAGAGGACAAGACGGTTATAGCTACACTCGTTCAGCCATTTGGCAAAGATGAGGACCCTGCCGGTCCGGATACCGTCAAAGTAGTTGTCGACACGAAACATAGGGCACTATACTTCTCCCGTTCAATCATCCCATACATCAGAAACAGAAACTGTGACACTCCCTATCCCTATCTGAAGCATGTTGGTATGTATGGTTACAGGGCTGGTGTGCTGAAGCAAATCTGCACCCTTCCCCCTTCGCCGCTGGAACAGTTCGAGTCTCTGGAGCAATTACGTTGGATGGAAAACGGGTTCGCAATCCGTGTGAAACTTACGGAATACAGCAACCAGGGAGTAGATACTCCGGAGGACCTTGAAAAATTACAGAACTATCTGGATGATCCACGACAGGAGAGCCGATAAGCTTGTATTGCTCTGTTATACCAACACTGCATACACCAAATAATCTGGTACGAGCACCTGTTCCCCCTTCTCATTCATGGTACAGTGAATCCACCGGATTACTACGTGCAGCCCGGAGGGTAATGATGTTCACCGTGATCATGGTCACCGCAATAGCAACTGAGGCGGCTATCAGGTATATCCCGGGTGTAAAGCCAACATTATAAGGAAAAACATGGAGCCAGTTTCTCATAAAGAAAAAAGAGATAATCCATGCCAGAATAATTGAGATAACCAGGATAACCAGGATCTCTCTCGAAATGATCATCAACAGGTGATACAGGCTTGCTCCCATGGCTTTCCTGATGGCTATCTCCCGAAGCCGGCGCTGGGTATTGAAGATTGTCAGGCCCAGCAGGCCCAGAGAAGCAATGATAATTGCGAGTATCGAAAAGAGGAGGGAGATCTTTCCGGTACGCCGCTCCTCCCTGTAATATTTGTTCAACTCTTCGTCAAGATAAAAATACTGGAAAGGCTCATCACCTGTCATCTCACTCCACAACTGGTTAATCATCCCAATGGTATTTTTGCTGTGAATATTTCTTTTGTCAAACCGAATACTGATATATCCCGATTGTGAACGAGTCTCTGTCTTGTAGGCAAAAAGATAGGGAGCAATTGTCTTTCGCAATGAGCTGTGATGAAAGTCATTGACCACCCCAATCACTTTGTACTCTATCATTGTGCCCTCCCCGGTCGGACTTTGAATAACCGTATTCAGCGGATCTTCAAGATTGTACTCCTTCACGGCCGTTTCATTGATAATAACTGACATGGTGTCTTTCATGTCCGAATTATCGAAAAACCTTCCGGAATCATTTCGCAGAATGAGTCCGTATGTCTTAAAAAAAGAGGGGTCCACGTAATTCACATCGAACATAAAACCGGTTGAGCGCTTGGTTCCCTTCATCTGAAAAGAGGTGGAGAGGTTACTAAAACCAAGGTATGTGCTTGAATTGGTAGCATTTACAACACCTGGGATCTTTTTAACCTCTTCAAAAAAAAGATCCATTTTGTTTCTCAATGGGTAAACCCGGTCCACTACGATCATATTTTCAGCGTGAAAGCCCGGATCTTTCTGCAACAGGTAAGCCACCTGTTTTGATACCACAAGTGTACCTACAATGATGGCTACCGAGATTGTGAATTGCAGGGTAACCATGAAGCTTCTGAACATGGAGGATCTCTTTCGATTGAGAGAACCGCCTCGTAAACCGGCAAGAGGCTCAATACGTGACAGATAGAAAGCCGGGTAGACTCCACTAAGCAGACCTATGAGGAGGGAGAGAAATATCACACCCACCATTATCCATCCTCTGCCAAGCATGCCAAAGCTAAGGGTCATCCCCATAAAGTTATTGAAGTAAGGCAGCGATATCTCAACCAGAAACAGGGCAATTACCAGTGCCAACAGACTAAGCAACACCGATTCGGTAAGAAACTGTCTGATCAGAACTGTCCGTTGCGACCCTACTACCTTTCTCATGGCAATTTCACGGGCTCTGACAGCCGATCGGGCGGTCGAAAGGTTCATGAAATTTATACCCGCTATGATGAGAATAAAAAAGGCAATCAACGCAAAAATATAGATGTATGTTCTGTCATTAACCGGTCGAATACAATTTTCCTCACCATACTCAATGCCGGGATTGAGATGGATGTTTGTAAGTGGCTGAAGGAATACACCAAATGCATTGCCTCCTTCTGCCCACTCTTCGGTTGTAATATCAAGCATCTCCTTGAGCTGGGGACGGATGTTTTTCAACATAACCTGGTTCATCTCCTGCTCTACTTTCTTGAAATCAGCACCTTCAGCCAGCAGTAGATAACTGTAAATAGAGTTTGAAAACCAGTTCTCGCTTCTACTTTCCGGAATATTTGACATTGGAAGAAGAAAATCACAGAAAAAATGTGAATTATCAGGAAATTCCTCCATCACACCTGTCACCTCATAAAAATTATCCTTGTTATTGAACTCCATAGTTTGTCCGATTGGGTTCTCGGTGCCAAAATACTGAAGGGCCTTCGATTTGGTTATTACAACTGAATTGGGGCTGCTCAGGACCGTTTCCGGGTCTCCGTAAATAAGGTCGAAGGAAAATATTCTAAAAAAAGAAGAGTCTGCAAACACAACATTATCCTCAATATGCTTTACATCTTTATTCCAGACAAACTGTTGCGGGAACACCTCCAGTCTGACAAAATCCTCAATGTTATCAATCTCCCTTGTAACGGCTGGAGCCATAACGTAGCTTGTCCATGCTCCACGAAACTTTTGCTCCCCGATATTTCCGTCTATATATGCCCTGTAAATCCTTTGAGAATTGTCGTGAAAGCGATCAAAGCTGAGCTCCTTAACGATAAATAAAATAATAAGAATGGCACTGGCCAAACCAATTGCCAGTCCCGAGATATTGATAAAGGAGAAGATTCGGTTCTTACTGATATTCCTTAAGGCAACATTAAAAAAGTTTCTCCACATAAACCATGTATTGAAAACAGACCTCAACATAAATCGTAAAGCAATGGAGTGCGAATTTTCCCTTACATATAATCAGAGAGCAATAACAACAATGAAAGTATAGAGTGAATATACATCATCTATAGATTCGAATGAGTACCCCAGGTTGTTTCCGGAAGTTTTTGCCATCTCTATAAACCCCAGTCCGGCTCCGCCCTTTGCAGAAAACTTTCCATTGGTAATCGTTTCAATGTAAAGGCTTTTGAGCTCCTCCCTGCTCTTGTTATTTACCAATTCAATACGCCTTTTAAGTGTTTCAATATCCTCGTTTCGAATAGGATTTGTGGTCACCAGCCTGATTGTTTCGGCATTCAGTAAAATATCGAAGGTGGGAAGGTACTTTTCCTGTTCCTTTACAAAATGCTCATAAGCATCGGTATACTTACATACATTCTCCAACGATTCGATCATTACAGTAAGCACCTTTTTATATACAGCAAACCGGATATCATACTCCTGGGAAACATATTTGAATCTGGCCAGAAGTTTGTCAATCGAGCCAAAAGTAAGCAGTCCGGTATGATTTAGTATGCTGTTTGTCACAGTGCCAACTTGTTTTTTTGGTTTAACAAGTTAATAAAACTTTTTAAAACGACTCATTTTCCTGCTCATATCCAACATCTGTAAGCAGATTTTGTTGTAAGCTGGCATCCACAGCAAGCTGATCGCACCTCTCGTTCTCGGGAATATTCGCATGTCCCTTCACCCAGACAAATTCAATGTTAAACATTCGGTGCAGCTGAATATAGCGTTTCCAAAGATCGGGGTTTTTTCTGTTTTTGAATCTTTTGGCCTCCCAATTCCATATCCACCCTCTGCTGACCGTTTCAACCACATATTTTGAATCTGAATAGACCTTTATTTTAAGGTCTTTTCTTTTCAGTGCCTCAAGTCCGGCAATCACTGCCAGCAGTTCCATCCTGTTGTTGGTTGTTAGCCTGTACCCCGCAGACAACTCCTTTCTGTGTCCTTTATACAGTAGCACAACACCGTAGCCTCCCGGACCGGGATTTCCCCGGGCTGCTCCATCTGTATACATTGTAACCAAATCTTCTGTCATCCAAAAAGATAAAAAAACACGCACAAAACCAATAGATTATGTGCGCGTATATTTGATAAAACACTCTTTTTAATTGACCAGTGTCATCTCTTCAATCAGATGGGTCGCCCCGGCATAAATGTCTATCACAAAAAGGATATACCGGATATCCACATTAATACACTTCTGCAATTCGGGTTCAAAAACGACATCTCCACTCATCGCCTCCCAGTTACCATCGAAGGCAAGTCCTATAAGCTCTCCCTTTCCATTGATAACCGGGCTGCCAGAATTACCTCCTGTGATATCATTATTTGTGGTAAAACAGACATACATTTCACCATTTTCACCATAAGGGCCATACTCATTCGTCTGAAAAAGCTCCTTGAGCCTGGGAGAGACTACAAATTCATAATTACCGGGGTCCTCTTTCTCCATTACCCCTGAAAGGGTAGTATGGTGCAGGTACCTGACCGCATCCCTCGGCTCATAATCACCCACTGTGCCATAGGTAAGTCGCATGGTTGAGTTCGCATCGGGATAAAAGTTTTTGCCGGGATACATCTCGATCATTCCTTTCATATACAACCGTTTTCCCTCATCTATCTTTGTATTATAACTCATCATTGCACCCCGCATCTCCCCGAATTTATCAAAAAATGATTTTGCAGCTACGTATGAAGGGTCTTTCTCCAGTTTTCTCAGACTTGGATTTTCAAGAAATGCATGAAATTTCTCCTGATCAACGACCATCGATTTGGCGAAATACCTGTCAACAAATTTCCCGGCATTACCCTTGTATTTTGACTGTACCTCCTGGACAAACAGAGGTAGATACTCAATGGGCACATCATCAAGAAGAATGTTGATCATCGCTTTCATTACCTTCTTATCCGTATCAGGATGATAATCCTTGTAAAAATCCTCAGATTTATCCTTCAAACTATGAACCACCTCATCAAGTGCTTCCTGACCCGCATCCTCATCACTGAGTACGGCATGCAGATCCCTTAGTCCGAATCCTGCGTTCACCGATTCCATTCCGAGATAGATACATTCAAGCAGGTATTGCCAGGCAGATGCATAATCCAGGCTTTCATCCACCCCTTCCCTGATCATATCAAGTGCGCTACCGTATTCTTTTTCGCGGGTACTGTTTTGTCCTGCCCATTCCAAAAACGCCTCCTCTTCCGTTTGCTTCTTCGCAACAACTCCAAGGTTTTTCAGTCCTCTCGACTGTCCAATCGAATATTTCCAATAGTTGCTGGATCGTGAATATTTAGAGGCATACTGGATACGCACTTCTGGATCGGCCTTCATATCCTCCATCATGATCTCCTGTTTAACTCCACGGATTTTTATCCTGTTCGGATGGTCAATATCGAGTAGACGCTGCACCTCCCACGACGTCATATACCTGGATGTGCTTCCCGGAAAACCCAGCACCATTGCAAAATCGTCCATTTCATAACCTTTCAGTGAAACGGGCAGATAATGTCTTGGATTCAGCGGGATATTCTCAGGACTGTATTCTGCCGGTTTTCCGTCAGGACCAGTATAAACGCGGAACAGGGAAAAATCGCCCGTATGGCGTGGCCACATCCAATTATCTGTATCTGCACCAAATTTTCCGATGGATTCCGGTGGCGCGCCTACAAGACGCACATCGAGGAATGTTTCAAGTACGAACAGGAAATACCGGTTTCCCTCAAACACCGGTCTTACCTGCGCCTCATAATGCGTTCCCTCGGTGGCTTCACTGCGGATATTACCGGTAACCGTTCGCATAGCACCTGCACGCTCAGCAGGATTCATGTCGTCCAGAACCGCTTCCATAACCCTGTCGGTAACCTCCTCCATTCTTACCAGGAAAGAGATGGTTTTTCCTTCGTTAGGAAGCTCCTCCTCCTTGCTCATCGCCCAAAAACCATTTTTTAGATAATCGTATTCAACACTGCTATGGTACTGAATATCACCATATCCGCAATGGTGATTTGTGAGCAGCAGACCTTCGCCAGATATCAGCTCTGCTGTACAGCTCCCGTAATCAAGGGCCCCAATCGCATCCTTCAGGCTGGCGTTGTTCACGCTGTAGATCTGCTCAGTGGTCAGCTCAAGTCCCATCTCCTTCATCTCCTCCATGTTCACCTGCTCAAGAAGGCTCAGGAGCCACATTCCTTCGTCGGCACGCACCTTCAACTGGAATGCCAGCAGGAATACTAAAAAAATCGCCGTTAATCTCTTCATCGTTTATAATTTATTTAAAGTATTGTGATTAAACTAGTTATAAATTTCATTCACTCTATACATCTCCTTTTTGTCTTTGCACCGCTGAACCTTTAGCTCGGCGAAGCCAAATATCTATACGCAATGAAGAGGGGTTCATCTTCATAAATTCTTTATTTAAATACTTGATATATAATAATATAACTATCGTTTTAACTACAGGTAACTTGTTGCCTCGCAGAAAAAATATTTTCAATGGTGCTCGGCGAGCCCTCAGCAACGAACTGTTCGCTATCGAACCATTTATACATGTCCTTTTGGCTTTGCACCGCTGAACCTTTAGCTCGGCGAAGCCAAATATCTATTTCCAGTGATGAGGGGTTCATTGTTTAATTTTTAATTTACTGAATGGTAAGAATGGTCGTATGACATCCGGCAACTTGTTAAATAAAAGATCGGCGTATGGCTAATTGGTTGATATATTGGTTAAAAAGAATATTTCAAATAATGGTCCTATTTCGGGTTTGTAAACTGAACATGAGATGCAAATATTAAAAAAAAGATTCAGATTCCTCAATCAAAATGCTGAACAATATAAAAACAGCAATATCCTGCATACCTCAGAACTCAATTGAAAGCTGTTCATTTTTCAGCCTGAATGACCTGCGATGATGATCAGAAAGCCCATAGTTTTTAATCGCCTCCCGGTGCTGGAGAGTAGGATAACCCATATTTTTTCTCCACCCATACTCCGGGTATTGTTTGTCTATTTCCCGCATATAATCGTCCCTGTAAGTTTTGGCCAGTATAGAGGCTGCAGCTACGGAGAGGTATTTTCCATCGCCCCTAATAATGCAAATGTGCCCTACATCCCTGTAAGGTCTGAACCGGTTCCCATCCACAAGTATCTGTCCTGGACATGTCGCAAGCATATCGAGAGCCCTGTGCATTGCCAGAAATGAGGCATTTAGAATGTTTATCTCATCAATCTCTTCCGAACCAACACTGCCAACCGCAAATGATAAGGCATGCTTCTCTATCCCCAAACGCAACTCTTCTCTTCTGATCGCGCTCAGTTTCTTTGAATCATTTAATCCGCTTATCCGGGGTGCTGAAGGCAGGATCACTGCCGCGGCGAAAACCGGTCCGGCAAGGCACCCTCTGCCGGCCTCATCACATCCTGCTTCAATTAAATCCTTTGTATAATAACTCTTAAGCATTTCCGTTCATTACCCTTTGCATGGTGTTCCAGAGTTCATCCGCGGTATTGTCCCAACTGTAGAGTTTTCGTCGCTCCCTTCCCCGCTCTATGAGTTCTTCGCGCAACCCTTTCTCCTTCACAATTCTCACCATGCCATCCCTGATACTTCCCGGACTTTCCGGTTCTGCATAGATGGCAGCATCTCCAGCTATTTCAGGCAAGCTGGTAATATTGGAGGTCAGAATGGGAATATCACAGTTCATCGCCTCAACCAGGGGGATGCCAAATCCTTCAAAAAACGGAACAAATGTAAGGGCCCAGGCTGCTGCCATGATATCGTTCAGATCACCGGGCGATAACCGGCCGGTAAAAATCACATCAGAGTTGAATTCTAACTGTGTTAACTGCTCCTCAGTCGATTTGGTCAGAAATGATTTCTTACCCACAATAACCATTTTAAAAGGTGCTTTATACTCTGCGCGGAACAGCTCGAAGGCCCTCAATAGGTTCTTGACATTCTTCCTCGGATGAATGGTTCCAACGAATACAAAATAGGGCGAACCATTCGTGTATTTCTCACGAATCTTCTCAATCTCCATCGTTGTTGCAGGAGTGAAGTTTTTACTGGCTCCGTTGTACACCAGGTCAATCTTCTCCTCATCAATACCATACGTATTGATAATGTCGCGTCTGGAATATTCAGAGACAGTGGCAAGGCGCGTCGCTGCATGGGCAAACCGCGGAAAAAAGTAGCGGTAATACTTCCTTGTTAAATAGGGAAGATCCCTGGGCCGGTGTTCAAAATTGATATCATGGATCACGGCACAGGAGGGAACAGGGGAACGAAGACTGATAAAACCATCCGTTGAAAGGAACATGTCGGCACCAAGTTTTTTAAGCAGTGAAGGAATACGCCATTCAAACCAGAAATACCATAAAAAGGGATGACGGGTTGGTGGCAGAAGAACCAGTGGCTGGACATTATCGGAGAAGATTAAATCCTTGCTGTAGGGCCTGTCAAATATAAAATAAAAAGTATGCCCTGGATGAGCTAGCACAATCCTGCGCAGGGTCTCGAATGTAAACCATCCTATCCCATCAAGTTTTCCGGGCACCAATAAGCGGGCATTCACCGCGATTTTCATCTTCTGTTAATCAAAATTCTTCACAAAAAAAATATGGGGCGAACTTATTATATTTGTGTTGAAATAAAAAATATATTTGACCATCAGGGATGTAATCATGATAAATCAAAATATAATTTGAAAAAGAAATTTCTCTCTAACCTGCTTCTACTCGTTTTACTGAATATTCTGATTAAGCCTTTCTGGTTTTTCGGTATTGAGGTGGCTGTGCAGAACAGGGTGGGAGAAGAGATGTATGGTTTCTATTTCTCGCTTTTCAATTTTGCCTTTATTCTGAATATCCTGTTGGATATTGGTATCACCAATTTTAACAACAGGGCTGTTGCCAGGGAACATGATCTGCTGACATCGAATCTTGCCCGAATCGTCCCTCTGAAATTTATGCTCAGCATACTTTATGGAATTATTGTATTCAGTACCGGAGCATTGATCGGCTACTCCAATGTACAATTCAAACTGCTTTTTATACTGGTAATCAACCAGTTTCTCTCCTCATTCATTCTCTATATGAGATCAAATATCAGTGGTATTCAACTGTTTCGCACCGATAGCCTCCTTTCGGTTCTTGATAGGTCATTGATGATCATCATAAACGGAATTTTGCTCTGGACCAGTATCACCAAAGAACCATACAAGATTGAATGGTTTGTCTACTCCCAGACATTCTCCTATCTGCTTACGCTGATCACTGTAGCCACTATTGTGCTTTACCACTCCGGAAGGATCCGGTTGAATTTTCGTTTGGCAGATTTTAAAAGCATCCTAAGACAAAGCTATCCGTTTGCCATCCTCATCCTACTCATGTCATTCTTTAACAGGGCCGATTCGGTGATGATTGAACGGCTATTGGTTGATGGGAAAGAACAGGCTGGTATTTATGCCCAGTCATTCCGGATTCTGGATGCATTTTCGCAATTTGCAGTTCTGTTTGCAGCACTGCTGCTACCCATGTTCAGCAAAATGCTGAAAACAGGCGATAATACGAAAGAATTGGTTGATATCTCCTCTTCGTTATTGTTGGGGGTAGCCATACCCGCAGCAGCAGTCGGACTGTTTTTTAATCAAGAGATCATACAGCTGATGTACCATGAAGCAGAAATGAGATCTCCCGAAATCCTTAGCGTGCTTATGGGTGGTTTCGTTTTTATCTCTGTCAGCTACATCTACGGCACACTGTTGACAGCCAACAAGAATCTGAAACAACTGAACCTTCTTGCAGGTGCAACCGTTGTTCTGAACATAGGATTAAATCTGCTGCTAATTCCTTCTTACAAAGCGTTTGGGGCTGCAATAGCCAGCATCTCATCTCAGGCCTTCTATGCCATCTGCCAAATAATCATTGCCCACAGGATGGTCGGGCTAAATCTGACCTACCGCTTCTATGGCAAACTGTTTCTCTTTGGTGTCCTGATCACCGCAAGTGGATATGTATTGCATCGTCTCCTTCCATGGGTACCCGCTCTCCTTCTTTTCCTGCTTATCTGTGCCGTATTGTCAGTAATAACCCGGGTAATCAAACCACGGGAGTTACTGAGAATAATCACGGAGGTTTGAGAAACTCAAGAAATAATTATTTAATTTACATATATTTTTACACTATTATATTTTTTTAACTACTTCTTTTTTAATAGTTTAATATCTTCTATAAAGCTTATTTTACTCTTATATATTTTAGAGTAATTATTGTTAGAATCTTGTTCATTCTTTCATCTTGCAGAACACTTGTAAAAAAGAAACAATCTGTATTTTTAAAAAACAAAAAATCATGCGATGTCGGAAAAAAAAGGAAACCGTGATGAAAAACTAATAAGGAGAAATAACGCTACTATACGTTTCAATCAGAGAGAAAAGGAGGCCATAGACCTCTATTGTCAGAAATACAAGATATCCAACAGGACAAAGTTTATGAGGGAAGCGATTCTCACTGAGGTCCTGAAGCGTTTTGATGAGGATTATCCCACGCTATTCGAATTTGAAAAGCCAAATCTTTTTCATCAAAGAAATACCTAAGTCAAGGAAAAACTGAAGTTGCTGTTATTTCTCATGAATATTAATGATTCAGCACCGGTGCTAACTTTTATTTCAAAGTGTTTTTTAAGGGGATAAGTATAGATTTCTAACCAACAATTAACTTACAGAAAAAAGGAGAGTACTGTTCAGTTAAGAAAGTTAAACAGATACCATGAGGAAAGGGATTTTCTATGGGATTAATAGAAATAGATACCAAGTGGCTGTTAATACAGTACTATGGATGTTGGGAGATTACTCAGATGATCTCAAAGGAATAAATAATTGCTTCCAGTTGTCTGATCTTAATTCTCTTCTTCTGGTTGGGATAATAGACATATCCTTCCACTGTCAAAATCCTTTCGCGTTTTTCATCATACACTGAATGGCTGATAAAAGGACCACCCATAAAACCACCTTCCAGCTCCCACAAACCTCTCATTTCAACTATGTTCATGCCATTTCTCTCAAGGTCATATAAGATAGGAGGATAGATAGAAGAGGTAGTCATATAAGAGACGTCGTCCGGCCCCTTTACATATTTCTTTACAAAGGCATCTCTTTTGGACAGCAGCTTTTCCGATTGCAGATCCTCTTCACCTGATGCGGTATATTCATACACATGGAGTACCTGGGAAAAGTCAGGTGTCTCAATTGAAACGGAACTATAGTCATCCGTAAAAAAATCAACATTGTATCCTCTCGGAATACCAAGGCGGATATGGTGATGCTCGGCCATCAGTTTTTGAATCTCAAGGTCTTTGGAGGCCATATAACTATCGGTGAGACGCTGACGGTCATATTGCACGAGAAAGTTCTGTATGCGATTGGAGTTATCAATAATTAACTCCTTTAGTTCCTCACGATTCCCGGCTTCTATCTGCACCATGATCTGCGGCCTTGCCCAAACATTCTTCCGGTATCTGACGGCCGCTTCCTCAACTGTTTTATTGATAGTAACTAGCACAATGGACCGGTGAAACTTAAACAGATTGTCAAAGGAGCCGGAAGTGATCTGTGTTACATGAAAAAGTGGCTCGCTCTGGGGCAATCCCGGAAACTCCTCCTGCAGGATGTCCTTGAGTAATTCTCCTGCAGGACCATCCCATACAGATTTATCTACAACAACCAGAACCTCTCCTGCTCCACCGGTAATATTCGGGAGAACACGGCCATTTCCTGCACCTGGCTTAACTGTCGTATCGCATCCGGCAACTATCATAAGAGCAGCAACCAAAATAAATAGTCTGTTGTTCATATGTATTAATTCTTTATTTAAATACCTATTGAACGAAGATGCTGGTTATTATATAACGATCAATACAGGTCGGTAGTATGACAAAAAAACCTGTTCCGTGAGAAACAGGTTTTTCGAATTCTTTTCAGAAACTAATCCTTACTGTCCTTCAGTTTTTTTTTATCAGTTTCATCGGGCTCCTTATCCTTGTCATCATCGCCGGTGGCTTTTTTGAACTCTTTCATGCCCTGACCGATTCCGCGCATTAATTCGGGAATCTTCTTTCCGCCAAACAATAACAAGATCGCTATAACCACTAACAGGATTTGTGACCATCCAGGCATACCTAATAATACAAAAGCTTCCATATTAATATCATTTTATTACAATACAAAAATAGTTAATTATTCGAACCCTTAAAATGAACCCACAAAAAACAATTTCATCGGCACGCTATTTATTGAACAGCCCAATAACATCATTCAAATTTGCATACAGCAGCAGACTCAAAAGCAACACCATGCCAACAATTTGAGCATACTCCATAAATTTATCACCTGGTTTTCTTCCACTAATAATTTCATACAGTAGAAACGTCACATGGCCTCCATCCAGCGCAGGAATAGGTAGAATATTCATGATGGCTAGCATGATTGAAAGAAAAGCAGTAAGATTCCAAAAGCTTTGCCAATTCCATGTGGAGGGAAAAATGCTGCCTATTGTAATGAACCCTCCCAGGGATTCGTGGGCCTTATATTTCTTTGGCTTAAAAAGTTTTTCAAGACTTTTCAAATACTTTTTCGTGGTCTCAGTTCCCTTCTTCAGTCCGGCGGGAATTGCCTCAAGAAAACTATAATCTATTTCTACCGGATCATATATTTCATACAAGAAAGCAGTATCCATACGCGGTACGACGCCAATGAGCCCCTTCTCATTGCTGGTCATGGTAAGATCCAATAAACGCTCTCCTCTTTTTGCGGTAATAATGATCTGCTGGTTCACCTTTCCATCCATTCCGGCTTTGAACTGATCCCAGAACCTGATTTCTTCACCATCAAGACCGATAATATTGTCACCAGGCTGAAGGCCCGCCTCATGGGCAGGTTGACCGACTGCTACTTCGCTTACTACAAACGGAATTCGGGGGATAATCATGATACTGCTTTTTGATAGCACAGGCAGAAACTCCTCATCCACATTGAGCCGTATAATCTCCCCATTACGTTCCACAGTTATCTCCCGAACCTCATTCAACCATATATCACCGGGAATAGTTTCCCAGCGCTCAACCCTTGCATCATCCAGCTTCAGTACTTTATCGCCATTACGAAAACCTATTTCCATGGCCAGGCTATCTACCATAACACCATAACGCAGGTTCTGGTTCGGGACAAACTTCTCACCCCAGGTATAAGATACCATAATATAGATCACGATGGCCAGCAAGAAATTCACCATCACACCCCCCAACATGATCAATAGTCTCTGCCAGGCTTTTTTTGACCTGAATTCGTGTGGCTCAGGAGGTTTTGACATCTGTTCACGGTCCATGGATTCATCGATCATTCCACTGATCTTTACATATCCACCCAATGGAAGCCAGCCGATGCCATACTCTGTTACTCCAATTTTCTTCTTAAAAAGCGCGAATTTTATATCGAAAAAAAGGTAGAATTTCTCTACCCTGGTTTTAAAAAACCTTGCCAGTATGAAGTGTCCCATCTCGTGTAAAACGATCAGGATCGATAAGCTCAAAAAAAACTGTCCTAACTTAATCAAAAATACCATTCCATCAAATTATAATAACTGTTCAGATAATTCTCTTGCCATTCTGTCTGATCCAATAAGATCATTCAGATCCGGCTTCGCTATAAAACTTGATTTCTCAAGTGTCTTCTCTATAATTTCGGGGATTTGAAAAAACCCGATTTTCTCTTTCAGGAACGCTTCAACTGCTACCTCATTTGCAGCATTCATAGTGCAGGGACAATTCCCTCCCTTTTCCATAGCCTCAAAAGAAAGTGCAAGGTTACGAAAAATTTTGTAATCGGGCGACTGGAAACTGAGTTTTGGAAAATCAGAAAAATCAAACCGTGGATAAACGGAGGGTATTCTCTCCGGGAATGACAATGCATACTGAATGGGTAAACGCATATCTGGCAATCCCATCTGTGCCTTCATGGATCCGTCGGTAAACTGCACCAGAGAATGTATGATCGACTCAGGGTGAATAATCACCTCGATCTGCTCACTTCTCAGATCAAAGAGCCATTTTGCTTCGATCACCTCCAGCCCTTTGTTCATCATTGTTGCAGAGTCAATACTAATTTTCGGTCCCATGCACCAGTTTGGATGATTCAAGGCTTGTTCCGGCTTGACATTTTCTAGTTCTGACAAACTTGAGTTGAGAAACGGTCCGCCAGAGGCTGTCAGAATAATCTTCTCTATTGTGTGGCTGAATTCTCCCACCAGGCACTGAAAAAGTGCGGAATGTTCTGAATCAACCGGAATAATTGTAACATTCTTTTGATGGGCAAGGTCCATGATTAGCTTACCTGCTACCACCATGGTCTCCTTGTTGGCCAGAGCAATGCTCTTGCCTGCCTCTATCGCCGCGATTGTAGGTTTCAGTCCTGCAAATCCAACCATTGCGGTAAGTACCATATGAACAGTATCCATGGTAACAACCTGTTCCATCGCATCCATACCACAGTAAACTTTAACTGGCAGACGGGAGAGTTCAATTTTCAGACGATCATAATGATGGTCATTGGATATCACAACAACATTCGGGACAAATTCAAAAGACTGTCTGATCAATAGATCAACATTATTGTTGGCTGTCAGCACCTCAACATCAAAACGGTCAGGATTGTTCCGGATAACTTCAAGTGCCTGTGTTCCAATGGAACCTGTCGATCCAAGTATGGCAATTCCTCTCTTCATTCACTAAAAAGCTATATAATCAGAGGGATTTAGCGGCACTCCATTGTGCCAAAGCTCAAAGTGAAGATGGGGACCGGTGGTGAGCTCCCCTGAATTACCTATAATAGCGATGGCATCTCCGGCATTTACTTTCATTCCGACTGTCTTAAACAATTCTGCATTATGCTTATATACAGACATCATATTGTTTTCATGCTGTATCTGAATAACATGTCCGGTCTCGAGTGTCCATGTTGCCATTGTTACCGTTCCGCTGAGTGCTGCTTTAACCACCTCATCCGGCCCCGCCACCAGATCAATCCCGTAATGATTCTCCAGGGGATTAAAATGATTGGTTATGATACCACGCACCGGAGTGAAAAAATGAATGTCATGAAGTTCCTTTCCTTCTGCTGGGCGGTCTGAAATACTTAACCTAAACTGCTCTTCAGCCTCCACTTTTTGTCGTAGAATAGAGTCGCTTGCAGATCTGTAGAAAATGATCTCATCAGGATTTTGACTGGTTGAAGTGTCATTAAGATAATCCATCGGACGTTCACCATTTACAATCCTGTTGATATTCAAAAAATATTGGTCACGTATTGCCAGTTCACGTTGAATAGAATCGAGCTTCATGGCATTCTGCCGGATATGGTGGCTCATCATGGCATCAGGATAACCGGGAATCAGTTCCCGGATAGGTGTGTATGCAATGGCAATATAAACCAAGGCTATAACAAGCAAGGTCATAATCCCTGTAATAGCCATGATATTCAACCTTGATAACCTGACGAAACCAACCTCTTCATATGATTCTTCATTTAGAATAACCAGGCGGTACTTTTGCATCAGTTTACGCAGGAAACCTCTCTTTTTCTCTTTGCTTTTAACCATGACCCATTCTGATGAATCACAAAGATAATAAACTTAGTTGAGAGTCGGTTATTCTGATAACCGTTTCGGTTTTGAAGCATAGCAGCAATGCGCTTCGCAAGAGACTGTATTTACTACCGGGCACAACTGGCAAAAGGAGAGATAAAAACTCAAAAATCAAATAAGGGCAAAATATCGGATCTGACATATGCCAGACCGTCCTGACTTTCCAGATAAGTTTTCCTGAGCAATGCCTCGGTCTCATCGTTGAATAGCTCCATATGAATCAATGTCCATGGCTTAAACGCATTGGTCCAGTCATCGTCCCCGGCGCCATTGTGCGATACCATACTGTCGCCCAGACCGGTAGTAAGCCCTATAAACAGCTTGTTAAAAGATGGGGAATAGAGTACATATACTTTATAAAGCATTGCAGATTAATTTAAACGTGTAAAAATAACTATAAATCATAAACTTCTGTTATCATTCAACTAAATGACCAGATTTTCTTTTAAAATGATTTATTGATGGTAGATTTACTGTTTGAATCCCACAATGCAAGGGTGTTCTCACTGGCATCGTAATTCAGGGCAAGGATTATGGTTATGCAAATTAGTGAAAATTTTTTTGGGGGTCATTATTCTCTATTTAGATTATCCAGTAACAAATGAAAGATGATGCTAAAGCAACTGTCTGGTTTGGTGTTAATGCTGATTCATTAATTAATCGGCAAATTCACCGTAGGGCCTGCCCGGGAAGGATGAAAGGAATTTTGACAACTTCTCCTTCATCTCTGCTGACTTTTCAGGATAGGCGTCAAAAACATTATTTAACTCCCTGGGGTCCTCTTGTAAATGATACAGCTGATCTGGTTCAAAATAATTTGGATTTAGCAAAACGGAATGGTAACCCAGATGCGAGTTCCTGATGTAATAAGGTCTTTCGTGCTTGTGTCCGTTCCAGCCAGTATAAATCACTCCTCTTTCCATCTGATCTATGGCCTCGTCGTTGTACCTGACAGAGATATACTTCCAGTCCCTGGTTAACACACCACGGGCAAAACCAATCTCAAAGAACAATTGGTCGTGTACCGGTTCTTTGCTTCCCGACAATGTGCTTTTCAAACTCACACCATCCATCGGTTCAACTGTTTCAAGGTCAACTCCTGCGAGATCGAGGAAAGTAGGTGTGAAATCGATATTCTGAACCAGATCGTCATAAACCGAACCAGGCTTAATTTCTTCCGGCCAATATATTATTAATGGGATTTTTACACCTCCTTCATAGAGGGTTGTCTTCTGAAAATTGTAATTACCATGATCCGAACATATCACGATAAGCGTATTGTCCAGAATTCCTTTCTCCTCAAGCTTTCCAACAACTCTTCCAATAGCGTGATCGAACCAGGTGAGCCAGGCATGATCTGTACTTTTTCCGGTTGCCCTGACTTCATCCAATATATTTTGTCTGTCGGGAATATAATGAAGCAGATCCTCTCCGTAGCCTTCACCTGTAAAACCGGGGTTGGAATCAAGTCCATACGGATATTCTCCATTTCGTTTGATCCACGGAGCAGGTCCGTGTGGAATGGTCTCACTATAATAAAGAAAGAATGGTTGATCTCCGGCCTGATCGATAAATTCCAGTGCTGCCTGATTCTTCCATTCAACATTGTGTACATTCAGAGAATCGTTGTGCAACTCCTTTAAATTTGCTGCATAAATACCATTTGCATAATCAAAACCAAAATCCCGGATTCGGTCCGACCAGAATTTATGATTATGACGCATCTTTTCATTTACTTCGGGCTCTTTGGGATTTGCATCCTGGTTATAGGTAAGCAATCCGTTTCCCTCCCAGTTCTGTCTTCTGAGCAGATGGTGGTCAACGATGTGACTTTTCCCGACAAAACCTGTTCTATATCCGGCTTTCTGGAGTAACCTGGGCAGGTTTTCCCTGCTTTCTTCAAGTTCCGTATTATTCTCTACCCTTGTCATTGTTCCTGCAGGATGAAGGTTCATGAAAGATTTTCCCTCAGACCGCCCTGCAAACCTACCGGTAAGAATGGTATACCGACTGGCTGAACATACTGTGCTTGACACATAAGCATTCGAGAAAATCATTCCATTTTGTGCCAGATCATCAATGATCGGCGTATGCACATCAGGATCTCCGCAGAATCCAAAGGGATGGGACTGAACTCCCATCCTATTGCCATTGGCCAGTTCCAGATCCCTGTCCTCCGGCAATGGGACAATAGGACTCTGATCATCTGTAATGATGAAAATAATATTGGGTGGCGAAAGTTTATTATTACTGCTGCAGCTGCAAAGAAACAACATCGAAAGCAAAACCGCTGTTGTCAGCTGAAATTGCAGGCTACTTGTTAAACTCTTTTTATTCATTTCTGTTGTATTACATTTAAAATTCAAATTCGACATAGATAGGATTGTGATCCGAGGGATAAACCCCGTCAACATGATAATCGACCTCTTCGTAGTGAAGCACATTCACCGGACCCCTGTAAAGGATCCAGTCAATTTCTTTATGCTCATCGGAGGTATCGGAAAACAGACCTTGCCCCCCGTTCAAGGTGCCTTCGACCAGCACTTGATAGGGAAGACTCCCTGGACGGCAGTTGAAATCGCCCATTAGAAAGACTGGCCGCTCCGGTGCCCACTCCCCGAAAGGACCAAGGTCCCTGACTCTTTCTGCAATAAGTTTTGCAGCATTTAATCTGGCCATTGCCTGATCCCGGCGATCAAAAAAGTGTGTGTTGAACAGATAGAATTCCTGCGTGTTTTCCCAATGCCCTCTGTAATCCTGGGGGTATAGACTTTCCTCCCCTTCTCCTGTTTTGTTAAGGAACGAAAGCCTTACCCAGGTAACCATGCGTGGGTTGACTGCAGGTCCGCTACCGATCACTTCGGGAGTTTTCGACAACTGGAAACTCTGCAATTCCCGCAGACGAAATTTATCTCGTTTGATAAAAATGGCCATATGCTCGTCATCATCACCACCCTTACGTCCTTCTCCAACAACGATATACTCCGGAAGTTTCTCCATAAGATAATCGACCTGTTCCTTCAATCCCTCCTGAATACCTATGATATCCGGTTCATATTTCCGTATCAGATCAACCTGCATATCACGGCGCACCTCCCAGGAAGGTTCGTACACCGGACTCGCAAACTTCAGGTTGTATGTCATCAGGCGTAAAAGTGTATTTTCCTTTTCAATGGACTTTTCTTGTCCCATTGAAAGGTTCGCGTTTGCACTCAATAGGAATGCAATGATAAGGGTCAATTTCAACATCTTCAATAGTTTCATTTTTTAAAGGTATTTTATCTAATTTATATTCAATAGTTTAACCCGAACAATATCATTAATCGCAACCCTTACCAGGTATGTTCCTGGCAATATATCGGTAGCAGGTATATTTACAGTAGTCATTCCAGAAAGTCGGAGTGTTCCTCACATCCCCATCATAGTAATAGGTCTCGTTATTGCTTCGTACTCCTGTGTTTTCTACTGTGTGCGCCCTGTGCAAATGACAGTAATATCGTCGTAATAAGACTATTTATTATACTTTTATTCATCCCGAAATTAACACATAAGTCATTTTTCTCTGATGGTTATCTGTTACATTAATCAGCAGTAAGATAACAATTCCCCCAATAATTTATTATTAATAATTGGCAAATTAATGTCTATTCATACATCAATTATTCAATTTCCTGCAAAATGGAACCCTCACAAGCCAGCGTTGCAACATTACATGATAATAATATGAGAATTTCTTGAAATTAATATGAACACAGTCTATTGTCTATCGATCCGGAATCTTTTAATCCACCACTATCTAAAGTTATACTTTTAAACTATTCAATACAAATATTTCTAGCAAAATCGCCTTACAAAACGGATTCAAAAGGTATTATTAAAAAAAACTCCCCATCAAATCTGATGAGAAGTCCTTTTTAGTAGCGGGGGTAGTGTTGCCCCTCCTCCTGTCGTCGGAGGAGCGAGTCCTCAGGGGGAGGCCTTACTAAGGAAAAGCCTTCCGATCCCTGATCGGAAGGCTTTTTCTTAGTAGCGGGGGTAGGACTTGAACCTACGACCTTTGGGTTATGAGCCCAACGAGCTACCAACTGCTCCACCCCGCAATATCCATATTAGGTTCCGAACTGATCCCGGGTTTTCGACGGTACGGTATCGAAACCTTAATTTTTTCGTTTGCGGATGCAAATATAACAGATGTTTTGGGATTCTCAAAACAGATCGGCTCTTTTAAAAAAGACCCTTCCGTTTTGTCCGCGGCTGGCTCACTGAAACTGTTTACCGTATCACTTTTACATTGATGGCAGCCAGGCCCTTCTGACCCTTCTCTGTTTCAAAACTAACCTTGTTGCCTTCGGTAATATCCTCGTGGGTGTTATTGATATGAACAAAAATGCTCTCCTTTGTGTCAGCATCCCTGATAAATCCGAAGCCTTTAGAATCATAAAAATTTGTAACAATACCGGTTCTTACTTTACTCCGTGATGCTCCATCACTTTTGGGTATGCTAACCTCTATATCTTCAGCCTTGGTTTCTTCCTTATCAGACGGATCCTGCGGTTTCGAGGTAATATTTCCAAATTCATCCACGTAGGCAATCATATCATCAAGACCGCCCTTGTTATCTGTATCTTTACGAGCCAGTTTCTTGGCCATTTTGTCCTTCCGCTTCTTTTCCTTTTTCTTTCTTACGTCTTTTTTATTGAATGATTCTTGTGATCTACCCATTAATTACCTATTAATTACTACGCTGCACATACATATTTTCGCTTAAACAAAAACAAACTGATTAGTCAATTGCTCTTACATTAACAGCGAAAAGCCCCTTTTCTCCCTCTTTTACTTCAAACTCAACTGCCTGATCAGGCTGTAGATCTGAATGCGAATCGGCTAATCCTGTTCTGTGAACAAAGATGTCTTTCCCATTTTCAGTTTCGATGAAGCCAAATCCTTTTACATCATCATACCATTTTAATTTTCCATTTTCCATTTTTACTACTGTTTATTGTTAAATTTGCTTTTGGCAGTTCTAAAAAGGCGAACCAGAAACGATACCCATTAAGGAATCAACTAGCCCATAAACCACTTTTTTTACCAAATAATTCCTGCAAAGGTAATTCTTTTTAACTGCATTTTCGCATCTGTTTGGTTTTTAATGACTTTTTTATGGCGAAAGTGATCTGGAATCGGATCAAACAGACAATCCACATGGTGATTCAGGCAAAAATACATTTTATAATCTACCTGTTCCTCTCCTTATACATCTCAATGTATTTCTGATCTAACTCTTCTGAATCATTATATTGCGTCCGCAAGGCAGTAAGTTTTGCATGCAAATCCCTCCGAATTGGAGCATACGTAACATTATCATACACATTATTCATCTCCAGGGGATCGTTCTTGCGATCGTATAGTTCCCACTCATCCACATCATAATAAAAATGCACCAGTTTATAGTCTTCAGTCACCACACCATAATGGCGCTTTACCATATGAATACTTGGATATTCATAGTAGTGGTAGTAGACCGCATCGCGGGTCCATGACAAGACCTCTCCTTTCAACAAAGGCACGAGACTCTCTCCCTGCATGTCATCCGGCGATTCAATGCCCGCGATCTCCAGAAAGGTCTGCGCGAAATCAAGGTTCTGCACCATCTCATCTCTCACCGATCCAGGCTCAATCACACCCGGCCACTTAATCAGCAGCGGCGTCTTGAAAGACTCATCATAAATAAACCGCTTGTCAAACCACCCATGCTCCCCCAGGTAAAACCCCTGATCGGATGTGTACACAACAACCGTGTTCTCAGCAAGTCCCTTCTCCTCCAGGTAATCCAACACCCGTCCAACCCCTTCGTCAACCGCAGCCACCGATCCAAGGTAATCCTGCATATAGCGCTGGTAACGCCAGCGCATAAGCTCCTCCTGCGACATATCAGGATAATTCTTCATGAACTCCTCAATCATTGGTCCATATGCTGCATCCCAGGCAGCACGCTGTTCTTCACTCTGACGGCCAACTTCGCGATCAAATCTAAGTTTGTCCCGGTTATCGGTTTCCTCAATACCCAATTCATCCATCACCTCCGGCGGGATTTTTGAATCGCCCGCCCATCTCATATGCTCCAGCAGATTCATCTCAGCCTCTTTTGCAGCGGTCCCCCGGCCCTCATAATCATCGAACAGGGTGGCAGGCTCAGGAAAAGTCTTGTTGAGAAATTCCCTGTAGTGCCGCTCTGCAGGCAGCCACTCCCTGTGAGGTGCCTTATGCAGGTACATCATCAAAAACGGCTTGCCCTCCTCCATCTCATTTTCGAACCAGTCGATGGTCATGTCGGTAATGATATCGGATGTATATCCCTCGACATTGATCCTTCCTTCATATTTGGTTATAAAATCGGGATTGTAGTATGTACCCTGACCGGGAAGAATTTTAAACTGGTCGAATCCCTTCGGACTGTTGCCAAAGTGGAGTTTACCAAACAGGGCTGTCTGGTAGCCGTTCTGCTGCAAGATCGTGGGAAATGTAATATTCGTTGTGTCGAAAGGGGTATGATTGTCAATTTTCCCATTGATATGAGAATGTTTTCCTGTGAGGATCACAGCCCGCGATGGTGCGCAGATCGAATTCGTTACGCAGGCATTTGTAAACAACATCCCCTCCTGTGCGATCCTGTCGATATTCGGAGTCTCTGTCAGATGATCGCTATAAGCGCTGATCGCCTGGTAGGCATGGTCGTCCGACATAATAAACAAAATATTGAGCGGTTGCTGTTCTCCTGCCGGACCACAGGCGTTCAGGAATACAATGAACAACAGGAAAAGGTAAAGCTGACTGATAATTTTCATGGTAGGCTATTTAAATTGTGGAAACAATTCTCAAAATTAATGAATCGGGATTATAATACCCTGTTATACCCAAACCCAAGCTCTTCCAATTCCTCTTCCTCCTCATAGCCTGAAGTACCAATAAACGATAGAAAAGCGATCTTCCATTCACTATCCACCTTTTCCATGAACCTAACCTGCAAACTATTGATTTCAATTCTCTTTTCGGGCATCGTGTATGTCCAATTCTCCGAACATAAAACATATGCAGAGTGCTCATAAACCTTGATCCTGTAATTATTTTTTGATACATTAATATGTGTATCTGCGGGTGTATGAGGATTGCCTCTGATCAATTCATCCCTGAAAAACAATTCGATCTCATCCCATCCTTCAAGAAAAACATGATCATCAGCACCGGAGGTCAATCTGAAATTAAGGGTGTCGTGAACATAAAAGCTCTTTACCTTTTCGAAGTCAAATTCCAGATAAGCGTCTGTTTCAGCATTGATCACATCAATGATTGCCTTCTTCTCTTTTTCAACATCGGTATTGGTTCTGCAGGAAACCATCCAGATTACAGAAAGCGTCATAATAATAATTCCGGGAGTTTTCATAATAATTTGTATTAATTCCGGTGATTAAAAATCTGAGTGTTTTATTCATACCCATGATTGCAAGGTAGGGAATTGAACAGAGAATGTCAATTCATACCAGTAAAAACTTTGTCGAAAAGAAAACGAATTTCTATAGTCAGTGAACAGATCTTGCGGAAAGTTTCTGATACAAATCAGTAGACCGGATTCATCCAGGGCTCCATCTTCTCATACTTGCTTTCAGCCGCCCACCTGATGCCACGCTTCATGATCTCCAGCGCCTCAGGAACATCAAAATCGGATGCTACATGCCCGAGTGAATTATAAAACACCCTTCCCTTTCCGTATGATTTCTTCCAAACAACCGGCATCACGGCACCCTCGATCCAATCGGCATGCTCCCCGCTGAAGGTGGTAGTGGCAAGTACCTTTACATTCGGATCAACATGCATGTAATACTGCTCTGAATGCATCGCAAAGGTGTTGATCCCATGTGTTATTTCATCCTTTATGCCAGTAACATCCACTGTGTAGTCAATCACCCCACCGGGATGTGCCACCCACTGTCCGCCTACCATAAATTGGTACTTTACATTATTGCGAAATGAATCCCCTAGTCCGCCGTGCCATCCAGCTAAACCCACCCCCTCTTTCACAGCGTTCAGCAATCCTGTCTCCTGCTCTTTAGAAATCTTTCCCATGGTCCAGATCTGTACAACCAGGTCCAATGAATTCATAAATTCCTCGTCAGTATAAATGCCGAGGGAATCGGATACAAAAACCTCAGCACCTTCGGATTCCATCCACGGAACGAAAATATCCCTGCATTTTTCAGGTTCATGTCCGTGCCAGCCTCCCAAAACGAACAGCACCTTTTTCCCCTTCAGAGGTTGTCTTGCTTCAACTTCTCCGGTAAGAGCAGAACCAGTAAGACTAAAAAACAATACAATTGTTAATAGACTAATAACCAAAGATCTTTGCTTTTTCATGATGCAGTTTTATTCGTATCTAATTGACTGATTAAAAGTAATCATGCAATATTTAAAATTGTAACACACCCAACTGCATCCAAAGATATAACTTTTTTTGACAGTTTTTAGTTAACTCACCTCCATTCCAGGACCGATATCGCCAGGAGAGGGTGAGTCGTTCGAAATATTATATCTTTGTACCATAAAATACCAATTAGCAAATGCAAATAGTTAAATTAAAACAGGGAGGGAATTCCAATTTCAGGATGATTATTGGTGACAAGGAGACTGATTTCGCCACCCATATAACCGACAAATCAAAACATGATTTTATAAACAAACGCATTGCCGCGAAAAAAGATATTACAGTGGTCCACGATGACTCTTGCACCACCTTTATCCAGTTACTAAAACGAAGCGAAAAGGCGTATCATATCGATCTTGAGAACGCCCGTAAAGCGGCAAATGCCACTTACAACCTGCTGAAAGACTATGACGCCGGCCAGATAGAAATTATCAACGATAACGCATCTCCCGGCGAGGTGATCGCCTACCTCGAGGGCCTCTACCTCACCAATTATCAGTTCAACAAGTATTTCACGAAAAAAGAGAACAATCAGTTTACCATAAAGAGCGTACAAGTTGTTTGCGATCAAATTACCGAACAAGATATTGTACGGCTGAACGCTGTTCTTGAAGGTACGGTTTTTTCGCGCGACCTGGTCAATGAACCGCTGTCATACCTAACGGCAGAAAAGCTCGCTGAAGAGATTGCAGGCAAAGGCAGGGAGGCCGGTTTTACAGTTGAAATATTCAATAAAAAGAAGATCGAATCCCTTCACATGGGCGGAATCCTTGCGGTAAACAAGGGCAGTGTTGATCCCCCTACCTTTTCCATCCTGGAATGGAAGCCTGATAACCCGGTAAATGATAAACCATATGTCCTGGTGGGAAAAGGTGTGGTTTACGATACCGGCGGATTGAGTCTCAAGCCGACATACGATTCGATGGACTATATGAAATGTGATATGAGCGGAGCTGCTGCTGTTGCCGGAGCGTTCCACGCCATCGCGAAAGCAGGACTCCCCGTTCATGTTATCGGACTGATCCCTGCAACGGACAACCGGCCGGATGGCAATGCCTATGTGCCCGGGGATGTAGTGAAAATGTATGACGGCAGTACCGTTGAAGTACTGAACACCGATGCGGAAGGCAGGATGATCCTTGCCGATGCGCTGAGCTACGCCAGGCAATACAATCCTGAGCTGGTGATCGAGCTCTCCACACTTACCGGTGCAGCACATGCAGCCGTTGGGAACTATGCCATCGTGGGAATGGGGAATGCCGGTGAAGATAAGATGGCGGAACTGAAAGAGTCTGGCTTTCTGACCTTTGAACGTATCGCGGAATTTCCCTTCTGGGACGATTTCTCCGAACTGCTGAAATCAGACATTGCTGACCAGAAAAATATTGGTGGCAAATATGCCGGAGCAATTACTGCAGGTAAATTCCTGGAAAAATTCACCGATTATCCTTATATTCATCTGGATATTGCCGGACCGGCTTTCAATAAAACTGACGATAACTACCGTGGCCGGGGAGGAAGTGGAGTGGGCGTGCGGTTGCTCTTTGATTTTTTTAAACGGTTAACCTCTTAAACAGCCTTATGAGTAAAAAAATAACCATCGGCATATCCCATGGGGATATCAACGGAATCAGCTACGAAGTGATCCTTAAATCTCTGGAAGACATTCGTTTGCTCGATATATGCACCCCAGTTATCTACGGCTCCCCCAAAGTAGCTGCATACCACAAAAAAGCAATCAACATGGAAGAACTCAACCTAAACAGTATCCGACATGTTGCAGAGGCCAGTAATAACAGGATTAATATTATAAACTGCATCGATGAAGAGATCAGGGTTGAACTCGGCAAATCGACACCACAGGCCGGGTCATCATCATACCTTGCCCTGAAAAGCGCCGTTAGCGACCTGAAGAATGAAGCTATCGATGCCCTGGTAACCGGTCCGATCAATAAAAAAAATATCCAAAGCGACCTTTTCAGATACAGCGGTCATACCGAATACCTGATGGATATTTTCGGTGTGGATGATGTGCTGATGCTCATGGTTAGTGAATACATGAAAGTCGGTGTCGTTGCGGGCCATATCCCCATTTCTCAACTCTCATCGTTTATCACCAAAGAAAGGGTACACTCAAAAATCAGATTGCTCAACCTCTCTTTGCAGAAAGACTTTAATATCAGAAAGCCGAAAATTGCCGTTATTGGCCTCAATCCACATGCAGGCGACGAGGGTCTTATTGGCAGCGAAGAGCAGGAAACGATTATACCCGCCATCGAAGAGGCAAAAAAACATAATAACCTTGTTTTTGGCCCATTTCCAGCCGATGGATTCTTCGGTTCTGGCACTTATGCAAAATATGACGGTATACTGGCCATGTATCACGACCAGGGCCTGATTCCGTTCAAAACTATTTCCCGGGATGAAGGCGTCAATTATACCGCAGGACTCCCTGTTGTTCGCACAAGCCCTGCACACGGAACTGCCTATGAGCTGGCGGGTAAGGGAGAGGCTTCCCATACGTCATTCAGGAATGCCCTCTACCTGGCCATCGATATTATCAGGAACCGCAATTTCTACGATGAGATCAATGCCAATCCGCTCCACTCAACCTATGATTCAGGGTCCGATAAGGACGATGATATCAGCGATATAAGTGAATGATAAACTATTTATTAACTATAAAAATTAATATATCCATGGAACCAATCGTATTTAAACACTGGAGCAACAAGGGATATGCGGCGTTTTCCACCCTTCACAAGGTAATCCGCATCGCCACCCTGTCGCTGGCTTATAACCTACTGCAGATACAGCCAGTTTTGGCTCAGTCAGATACCCTGTCGCCAAAAATGTTCTTCGATCTTGAAGAGGTGGAGATGATCGGCGAACAGGAATCCACACTCTATTCGCCGCTCCTCCGCCAGCTTCAGCTGATCCAACTTGATCAACTAACAGCGGTCTCATCGCGATCTGTTGCCGCACTGCTCGATTACTATCCCGGAATTGATATCCGGACCAGGGGGGTGCATGGGATACAATCCGACGTTAGTATCCAGGGAGGATCGTTCGACCAGTCACTGATCCTCATTAATGGCATAGATATGAGCGATCCGCAAACCGGCCATTTCAGCCTCGACCTCCCTATTCAGATTTCACAGATGCATCAGGTGGAGATCCTGAAAGGACCGGCATCAAAAAAATATGGGCTGAACGCTTATGCGGGTGCAGTAAACATGATCACCAGGCCTTCCGATTCACTCAGTCTGAAGGCAGAGGCATCGTACGGTCAGTTTAATACCCGGAACGCTGCAACCACACTTCATCTTCCCGTGGGGAACAGTAAAAATATTGTGGCCGCTTCATACGCAGGCAGCGATGGATACCGGGCCAATACCGATTACCAGCACGCCGGACTCTTCCTTCATTCAGCCATGGAAAATGATCTATTGAAAAGCGATCTCATGGTAGGATGGAACCGAAAAGCCTTTGGCGCCAACGCTTTCTACACACCACGATTTCCAGAGCAGTATGAGGAGACGGGTAGCTGGATGACTGCATTGAAAGTTGAAACAAGGAAACCATCCTTCAGGATATTCGGAGAGGCATACTGGAGGCGGCACCTGGACCATTTTCTGCTGTTCAGAAATGATCCGAAGGTGTATGAAAATTACCACCGGACGGATGTAACAGGTCTTGCATCCGGTATGAAAGTCAGCTCCCCGCTGGGATTTTCAACGTTTAAAGTCTCTGCTCGGAATGAACGTATTCACAGCAACAACCTGGGCGATCCAACAGATCATCCTGTGAAGATAAGAGGTGGTGAAGGACTCCTGTACAGTAAGTTCAAAAGCCGCAGTCAGCTAAGCCTCTCTGCCGACCACCATGTTCAGATGAATAGATTCTATCTTAGCACCGGACTGCTGTTACACACCATGATCGCCGATCGGACAGTTCCGGGAATCTATCCCGGAATTGACCTGTCTTACCTCCTGCATGATAAACTAAGCCTGTTTGCCTCTTTCAACCGCTCCATGCGGCTGCCCACCTATACCGATCTTTACTATGAAGGTCCGCAGAACCGGGGAAATCCCCATCTTCTTCCCGAGAAAGCCCTAACGCTCGAAACCGGGCTGAAATATGATGCAAAATGGCTCAGGGCCGACCTTGCGCTCTTCTATAGGAAAGGGGTTGAGACGATTGACTGGATCTGGACAGACAGCCTGTGGCAGACTAGCAACATCACTGAACTTGATACATACGGTGGCGAAACCAGCCTGTACCTGCTTCCGTCGGCCCTCGCCCGCGGCTTTAACGCGATCAACCACCTCAGAATTTCTTACAGCTATGCCGAACTCAGCAAATCGAGCGACACGCACATCTCCAATTATGCACTGGATAACCTCAGGCACAAATTTATCTTCGACCTCGCGATCCAATTGCCATTAAAGATCTATGTCGATGGGAAGGTCACCTGGCAGGAGCGGAACGGCTCTTACCTGCATTACACCTCGCCGCAGGCAACACCTTACGAAACGCCTTACGATCCCTTCTGGCTCATCGATCTGCAGGCGGGGATCAAACTGAACAGGATCACGCTCTTTATGGATCTGACCAATCTGTTGAACACAACCTACAGAGAGATAGGCAGCGTTGTTATGCCCGGCAGATGGTTCATTGCCGGGATCAAATTCAGGTAGAAAATGCCAGGTTGTGTTTTGCAGGCTCAGGGCCTACCCTATGAGCGTCTTGTACTCATCGGCCGACAAAAGTCCGTCCGCCTCGGCAGCGTCACTCACCTTCACCTTGATCAGCCAGCCGTCGCCATAAGGATCCTTGTTCACCACCTCCGGATCATCCTCCAGTTTGGCATTTGCCTGCGCCACCTCACCCCCGACAGGCATAAACAGGTCCGACACAGTTTTTACAGCCTCAATGGTTCCGAAAGTATCACCCTGCGCCAGGGATTCACCTTCAGTTTCAATCTCGACAAACACTACATCACCCAGCTCACCCTGGGCAAAATCAGTAACGCCGATTGTAGCTGTATCTCCCTCAATAAGAACCCATTCATGGTCCTTTGTATACTTCAGATTTGTTGGAACATTCATAATTTTTCTTGTATTAAAATAGTTGAAGTAAATGTAATGGTTTTTTTGTGGCGAAAAAAATTGTCTGCCACATAGCATACCGGATGCTAATCCTTCAGTGCCTTTGCAGCCGTTTTGCTTCCCCGTTCCACCATCTGCCGGGCCTTGTAGAAGTCGAAAATCCCGCAGGATTCCCCCGATACCTCAATATAGATATCGGGCTTGTGAATCTCGAGGGACAGCTGGGCCATATGATGGGTCATCAGCGTTATCGTTTTGTTGATGAGGTCCACGTACCCCAACTTTTCTTCACTCTTTGGCTCTCTTTTAATTCCCAGGTATGTATATAACCCATTGAGCTGTCGTTGAAGAAAGAACTGGTGATCCTCTTGCTCCTCCTTTGTCTCCGGCACCATTTCCATACCATTCCCACCATTTACATCCACCGCCACCAGCAACTCATCGCCTTTTCTTTCAACATGCTTCACCGGGATATTGTCCATCACCCCACCATCGACAAGCAGGCCATCCTTTGTTTTTACAGGCGTTAAAACACCCGGGATAGCTATCGAGGCGCGGATCGCATCATACACCCTCCCCTGCCTGAAGACCACCTCCCGCTGGTTCAACAGATCTACCGCCACCGCAGCATAAGGAATCTTTAAATCCTCGATATTGCGGTCTTCCACAAACTCCTTCATCCTGTTCAGCACCTTATCCCCCTTCAGCAGCCCCTGCTTGCTCAGGGTGAAATCCATCAGTCTGAACACCTTCAGCTTGTCCAGCGAATAGAGCCACTCCTTAAACTCCTTCAGCTTTCCCATCGCGTATACCGCACCCACAACGGCTCCCATGGAAGTGCCGGTAACTGAAACAATTTCGTACCCACGCTTTTCCAGCTCCTCGATCACGCCAATATGCGCCAATCCCCGGGCACCTCCGCCCGACAATACCAAAGCTACCTTCGATCTCATTTTACATCAATTGATCCTTAAAAAACTACGGGCTATCTGCCCCGGCTTCTCCATGCCGATCCCAATGATACAACTTAATAGAGGAATAAAATTACAAAATTTAGATGAATTGGATCCACCTGCACTCTTTCTGCAAAACCGATCCACATCAATTACAACGTGAATGTCAAGCTAAATCCAACGTTATAATTGGCGTTGTCGTAGCTGTTGGAGATATAGGGACGGTTCACGCGCTGGTCGTAGAAGGCACGCATGGTGAATTTATCACTCAGCATATAGTCTGCCGTCGCCTTCACACTCAGAATCTCCTGTCCGGCGGTGATCTCACTGCCCGAAACATCCTCCAGCTTCCTGATTACGGTCTGGTTGTTCCGGTAGGAGAAGTCGACCCGCACGTTCAGGTCGCTGCTGATCTCATTGTTGTTGATGATCAGCTGAACGGAGTTAAACCTGTACCCTGCACCAAACACGAGTTCGTTGCTCCGCACCTCGTTCACCTGGGTATTGGACATGTTGAGTCCGACGGTTCTGGCCTTCTTCACCTCAAATCGTGTGGTAAGGCTGTTCTTCCAGTCCATGTTGATATTGAAAAGCGGACTGAACTGTTCGCTTATGGTTACCGTATTGATGTTCTGTTCTACCATGAAGTTGCCCTGGAGATCATAGGCTATGGGCACTCCGAGCGACTCATCGACCACATAATAGGGATTGGATATAAAGGAACCCACACTGTAAGTGGAACGGTAAGAGTGATTCAGGGTAATAGAGTTAATGTATTCCTGCAGCGCCTCGATGCTTCCCAGTCCGTCATAGGTAACGTTCCAGTTCGGCATGACTCTAAGCACAGCCTGAACAGCTTTCTCCGGAAAAGCTTTAAGTGTCACTTTATCAGCAGTCTGGTAACCATATGCAGCCAGGAATGCCGGGATTAAAACCTCCTGCGAGGTCGGCCCGTATCCCTCATAATAGCCGGCCGAATCGGGCAGAAATGTTCCGGTTTTATTATAATACTCATTCGCCAACCGGTTGGAGATGATTTTCCTGGCATTGTTCTTCAGGTAATTAAACGACAATGACGAATCCACCTCGCTGGTTAGCGGCTCAAAGGCGGTCCCCCAGGAGAGGAACGACATGCTGAAATTACCCGATCGCACCCTGCCCCGCTCATCTGCGGGTGGCAGGTTTCCGCTCCCATCGGAGGTATAAAACTCTGTCTCATTCTCCGACTTGCTCATGTTTCCGGTAAGGTCGATACGAAGTCCTTTGATGGGTTCAACATTTGCTCGGAAGTTGAATCTTTCTGAAAGGTTCGTATTAAATGGATCATTCAGGGCCTGGTCGTATGTGAGCCAGCCGTTATAAAAGGCGTTTTCGGCAAAATCGCTTTTATACCACCCGGTGATATATTCCCATCCGGGTGTGAGCATATTGTTGTAATTCTGCATCCCCATAACCCTGGTTTCAGGCAAAAATCCTGGCAACATGGATCCTCCGCTCCGGGAATAGGTGAGATTAACGGTCCTGACAGCCATAATGATCCTGACGCTGTTTTCAACAATAAAGGTTACCGGGTCCTCTCCCAGCTCAATGGTTCCAGTAACAACCAGTCGTGCATTGCTCAATGTTGCCGGTGTTGTTACCTTGATGCGCTTGTTGGACAAGATCTCATAATCCGCCTCAACCTCCTGTCCGCTTTCGTCAAAGACCTCAACTTTAATCTTCTCCGTTCTCAGATTATGGGTTACGAAGCGTCCCGAGTTTTCTCTGAAATAGAGGTTGGTCTGCTCAAATATTTTTGTCCTGGTCCGTGTTTCTTCGGGTTTGGGAGCCGCTCTCCCCCTGGAACTCCTTCGGTATTTATCGTTAATACTCTTCAGGTATCCCGATTTGTTGTAGAGGTTCACCAGGTTCATCTGGCCGTTCAGCTGAATGGTATAAGAGTTCTTAATGGTATTTCCCAGATTAATGGGTCCAAGATCCGGGTCGTCCGGAATAACCGGACCGGCATCCCAACCGTATGTTCCGTTGTAACGTCCGTTGAGGGTGGTCCAGTCGAAGAAGGGAATCTTGTTGATCGGGAAGGTATAACTCAGGTTGAACTGGTGGTAGTAGCTGGTGGTTCTTCCCATGTCTCTTATATTTTGCCAGACAGAATCCCTGTAAGCCTCGAAGTAATCATTTTCACGATGATACCTCCCTTCCGGCTCATCGATCCGCGCAATATTTGAGGCTGAGAAATCAAACTTCAGGTTACGTGTCAGGTCAAATTTCAAATTATAATCCCTGTTCCAGTAAAAATCCTTCTTGAAGGTGGGTTGGACAATGAAGTCCGGATTGCTGATGTTCCTGATCTGCTTCTCCATGTATTTCCGGTCCATATCTGTGCGGAAGGACAGCCTGGAGGGCAGATAATAAAAGTTGAAATCCTTGATCATTCTCAGCCATTTGTTATTAAAAAAGGCGATCTTATTGAAAGGCTGAACGTTCTTTGGCCTTATGTTGTAATTGTAGCTGACATTGGCACGGATCCTTTCCGTATTATAATACTGCAAATTGGGATTTAAGCTACTCATCTCATTCAAAGAGAAGCTGGTGGACCAGTTGGAGAGGGAGTAGAGTTTGGGCTGACCACCGCCCTGGGGATTGACACGCATATTGGTAAGGGCAAATGACTTTCTCTCAACCAGATCCTGGGAATTTCTTTTTATGGAATCGCGTTCAGTATTATCACGTGCATTGTCGATGGCCTCCTTCAGGGGTATATCGGGATCGAGCGGGTTATACTCGGGATTTACAATGGATTTCGAATATCCAACATAGAGTGGAACGGAGACACCCGCCTCATCCTTAAGCACCTTTCCCATTTCAAAGTTGGACGATACGTCATACTGCAGAATCTGTTCGCGCGACCGTTCATTCACCTTCTGCTCAATACTCCCAAATCCCGGGGTACTGGCTGATCCTGCAAGGGTAACATTTCCGAAATCGGCCAATCGGGCAGAGGCCCGTCCAGTGGCTGCCCATCCTCCCTTTTCGTTAAAATCGGTAAGCCGCAGCTCATTCAGCCAGATCTCGCCCGATTTAGGCAGACCGTCGTCAATATTTGTATTGCTGCCCCGCCTGGGATTTCTCACTCCGATCAGGATGGTCCGGACGCTGCTCAGGTTCGGGGTTCCTGATACAGATACCTTGTTGCCCTTTTCATCAAAGATAGAGTAGACTGAGGTGATGGTCATATTGCTATTGGGATCGGCCAAAGCCCTGTTTCTCTCCTGCTTAGCACGGGTAAACAATGAAAGGTCGATATCGAAACGGTTCTCCTCCGGCCACACGATTCTCCGGTCTGCCTCACTCTTGTTATTATATCTGTCATGTGGGGTGAGAACCAATGGAACCTCATACTCATAATAGTTGCTTTGGTAATCGGAGCCAATCCTGATAAAGGCACTCAGCTCCTTGTCCCTGAGATCACCATCAATCAGCGCCTCTGCATGAGCCTCCATTTTTATTCGCTTGTACTGCCGTATGTCCAGATCGGTATTTTTGTAGGCGGCCCGGGCATCTCCATCGCCCAGCTCCAGTACCTTTAGCACGATCGACTGTTCGTTCAGTTGCCTGAGCTGTGGCTGTGTCGGATCAATCTGCCGGTCGAAGCCGGGGGGGAGGGTATAATTTACCGGCTCCTTCCCTGCATTCTCCTCGATATTCACCGCCGAAATTGCCAGGGTTCCCTCGGGTGGCTCAATGCCTGTCCAGTCTTCGCCCCCTTGCAGGAACGGCTGGTTGTACCTTCTCCACTCTCCCCTGATCAGTTCAAGTTTTGCGAAGCGTAGAAAAACCGTATCCTGGAAACCTGTAAGGAACATACGCATAAAACGGATGGTCTTAAAATCGGAGATGCCTCCTACAGTACGGGTGTAATCAAAGATGGGGACCCTGAATTGGTACCATGTTACTTCATCGCTGGTACCATTCTCATAGTCTACCTTGTGCGCAACTTTGTCGATGATATAATTCCGCCCCACTTCGAACTCGGAAGGGCTCATATCGATGCGGTACTCATAATAACTCTCCGTTTCGCTCAAGGTATTGTCGCGGTTAATGTCCTCAATATCGGGCAGGGTTGTACCCGTGGTGGGATATGATTCCGGATTATCCAGATCACTTGGGGAGTTTCCTTCTGTGTTGTTGAAATCTTTGTAGCGGTCGATAATGCCCAACTCCTGCACATCATAGTCGCTGCCCCGGTAGTAATGGTAATTATCGGAAGAGGGATCATCCAGCAGATTGTTATATGCCTCTTCTGTTAGCTGTCCCCCCGTGTAGAGATTTTCGATCCTCTGCAGGAAGTCGTCAGATTGAGACGAAAAAAAGTCCCTCTCATCCACGCTGGACAGCCCGTCCAGTCCCGCATCCTGGAATTTTCTGGCTGCAGGGTCGCTGCTAAACGCATTAACCATTGCCTGTACCCTGGGGACACGCCCCCATACTGTGGTATCTACTTTGCTAACCACCTCGGATGATGGTAGTCCGTTTTCAAACATCTTGCGCGAATCTTTCAGGATATCCTCCGACACATCGCCCAGGTTAAACACAAGCTCTCCCCCCGGACTTCCTTCCATTCCTGCATATGGATCCATTAGCCAGAATTCGATAAACTCAACATTGGCTGCTTCAAAATCACTGGAGTAGATCGACCGCATCATCCCTCCCCAGCGTTGCCGTGGATCGAGAAGTCTTCCATTCGCATCGATGCGGTCATAATCGTAATTATAGGGACCACGTTCACGGGGATAAAAGGCCAGGTTCAAAACGGGTACCCGGGTTGAAACACCGTAAGGATTTTCCTTTTCCGGAAATATGTCCTGTTCAAGTAGCTGGTAAACGTACGGACTGGAAAGATAATCAGGGTTTTCCCTGATATGCTGGGGGGAGCGGGATCCTCCTTCAATAAAAAGGGGATCGATCTGGAACCAGGCAAACTTGGCCCGGCCGTAGCCATACTCCCGGTTGTTGTGCAAATCGGCTTCCGGGAAAAAGCCACCCGGTGTACTGGCCAGGTGCCAGGCTGAAAAATGCTTGAGGTCAATGGATGTTTCACTGCCCTCAAAATCGTCGATATAGGCATTTCCCTCCTTCTGAATGGCGCGGGAATGTCCTGGAATAAGTTGCGCGAATTCACCTACAACAGTCAGCTGCGATGGTGCTTTTGTCTCAATTAAGGGCAGCTTATCGATAATGGTCGTCAAAAGCGGAGCCGGCCTGGAATAGGAGGTATTCATTCCCCAGATGGTGTTGGAGATGGGTTCATTTCCAATATTAACTTTTTGTGTATGGGGTCGTTCCGACAAATGGAGAACGGTGGCCCCGACATTAAAGTTGTCTGAGATGGTATAATCGAAATGTGATCCCACCATGGATTTTGTCTGAAAGTTAAAGAGCGACTGGTTCTCCAGGGAGATTTTTACCGGGGTGCCCGATTCGAGGATTCCCTGGTTAATAATGGTAACGCGTCCAAGGGTATAATCCACTGTATAATCCTGTCCCTCGGTCAGCTCCCTTCCACCTGCAGTAACCTTTACCGATCCCTCGGGAACATTCATGGCGTTCAGCATGATCTCCGAACTTGAGCTGGAGGAGTATGTTCCTGTAAGGATAAATTTATTCTTCTCCGCGATCTGTTGTGCCTTGGTCTTTGTGCTATCGTACAGCTCTTTAAAAACATATTTCCCCGCGGCGATATCTGCAGCTTCAGCAGACAGGCTGTCGCGCAAAATCTTTTCCAGGTCGGAACCAAACGGCTCGAGCAACGGAAAGATTATCCTGCCATTCCCCGGCAGGATCGTAATGCCTCTGAGGAAATCGAAAACACCATCTGGATAGGGATCACGCTGGGAGTTCATATTATCAAGATTCATCAACGTAAGCAGCGTTGTCTTATTAAGTTCTCCTTCGGGCAGGTAGTTGATATTGTTACCGGTTTTGTCGTCGCGATACATCACATCAAGTGTAAACTCCTCCTCCTGGACCTGGAATGCACCGATGGCATAAACGTTTTTCATCATCAGGTCCCATGTATAGCTTTTCGGTGCAAAATTCGAGGGCTTCAATAATTTCAGGAAAAGGGTCCGGGGAGCGCTTATCCCTGATGAGCCTGACAGCTCTCCCACCTGGTATGTTTGTCCGCGGTAGGTATATTCATAGGCAACAGCCAGAACCTCATCGGTATTCAATGCAGAATTCAGCGAAATAAAACCAAGCTTATCATTAAAATCATATTCACGGGTGGAGAGCATCCTCGCATTTTCAATTTTCTCATAATCTGCACCCAGCTTTAGTCCCGCCGCGCCAAGCACCCCTGTTGCATTTTTTATATCCCGGATAGCTTCATAGGTGGTTGTCAACTCTTCATAGGCAGAGTTAAGTCCATTTCTGGGAAAATTATTTCCGGGGCCCGCGGAAACGGTAAATTGTCCGCTGTAAGACACCGCCTCCCCCAGATCGGTCAGGGCAACAATATTTCTTGCCTGCTCAAAATTTGTCGTCTTGTTGGTTACCCATACTTCGATCTTGTTGATGGTAACGTCGGATGTAATTACCGGCAGCCGTTTCATGGCATCGACATAGGTATCACGGAAGTAATCCGAGAGAAAGAAGTGTTTGTTCACATCATAATCGTCTCCTGTAACAGCAAACTCGCTGGTCTGGGCTCCGCCGGAGGCTTCAATGACTTGTGACTCGCCTCTCTGCTGTGAGAAAACACTGGTAACACGCAGCTTACCGAACTGCATCTCTGTTTTAAGTCCGAAAAGGCTCATGCTTCCATTGATCAGCGATCCGGGCAGTGGCAGGCTCACATTCCCCGCCTCTATCTTCTTGAGGATCTCATCCTCATCCCCCGCATATTCCAGCTTTGTTTTCTGATCAAAATCAAAAGTTGCCTCTGTATTGTAGCTGAAATCCATGTTCAGTTTATCTCCGATTGACCCGGAAACATTCATAATAATTTTTTCATCAAACTGGAAGGAGGGTTGTCGTTGGAGGCGCTCGGAGATATTCGGGTTTTCTATAATAGAATAGTTGAATCCAAAGATCAGCTCTGCGCTTCCGCTCGGAACGATATTTATGACGTTGGACCCAAATACCTTATCGAATGCCTCCCCCCCCAGGCTGATGGATGGAATAAAAGAGGGCTGATCGACCACTCCTCCTCCCGACTTGAGTTTCCAGTAGTCCTGTACATCCTTGTTAAACTGGTATTGTCTGAAGTCATCGGACGACATAACTGTCGGAGTTCTGTAATTCCAGGAACCGATTCTCTCCCTGAAAACATAGCTGTTGGTTTCAGGGTCATATTCGATTTGGGCATTGATGTTTGAAGGATTGTTCAGGTAGAGTGGTGAAGAATTTGAGTGAGAAAACGGGTAATTATCCTGCTGTCGGATAGGAAAAGGAAGCGTTGTGTCGGGTTGTGAAAACAGCGAAGCAGCAAGCTCCGCATTGGATCCACTCATCGCTGCGGTCCTGGAATGGACCATGCCTGTAGCAAGCAAAAACAGCAAAAACAGAACTATATGATCAGGCCTTGGCTTCAATAGTTCGCAGCAGTTCAGGTTTTACATTAATTTCAGGGCTGCCTTAACAACTTCCTCAACATCCATAGCTTCGCCGGTCATAATCCTGTCAAGACTCTTTTCAACAGCCTTTCGGGGGAAACCGAGTGCCACTAAAGCTGATAACGCTTCTTCTTTAACAGTATTGTCCTGGGGTTGGAATAATTCATCCGTTTCAACGGCTTTCCCGACTTTGTCACGCAGGTCGACAATAATCCGCTGGGCCGATTTTGCGCCGATTCCTTTAATATTCTGAAGAGCGGCCACATTGCCGTTTAGAATGGATTGTCTGACCTCATCGGACGACATGGAAGAGAGGATAAGACGTGCCGTGTTGGCGCCTACCCCCGAAACGGAGATGAGCATTCTAAAAATCTCCCGTTCCTTCTTATCGGCAAATCCGTAGAGCAACTGTGCATCCTCCCTCACCACGTGGTGTAGAAAGATCCTGACAGATTCGCTGTTGCCGATTTTTGAATAGGTGTTAACAGAAATATGCACCATGAATGCTACCTGCCCTGCTTTTATGACCAGTTGTGCCGGGGATTTTTCTACAACTTCACCTTCTATAAACTCATACATAATTTCTCTTCTTGAATTGGCTAAGATACATAAAAGAAGGTAGAGATTACGATCCAGGCAAAGGTCGTTACAGTGTCTTTTTAACCTCCGTTTCATCGTATGCCTCAACAACATCACCCACCTTAATGTCGTTGAAGTTGGCAATGTTCAGGCCACATTCAAGACCGCTGACCACCTCTTTTGCGTCGTCCTTAAACCGCTTCAGAGAACCAAGTTCACCTGTATAAACCACGATACCATCGCGGATAAGTCGGATTCTGGAGTTTCTCCTGATCTTGCCTTCCCTTACAATGCAACCTGCAACTGTACCTACTTTAGTAATCTTGAAAGCTTCAATCACCTCCAGTGTGGCAGTTATCTCCTCCTTGATCTCCGGGGAAAGCATACCCTCCATCGCCGCTCTTATCTGCTCTATCGCATCGTAGATAATCGAGTAGAGCCTGATGTCAATCTGTTCTTTTTCGGCCAGTTTTCGTGCACTGAGAGAGGGTCTTACCTGGAATCCAATCACAATGGCATTGGATGCGGCTGCCAGTAGTATATCAGATTCGGATATCTGTCCAACTGCCTTGTGCTTAATATTGACCTGGATTTCATTTGTACTGAGCTTCATCAGCGAATCGGAAAGTGCCTCAATGGAGCCATCCACATCACCTTTCACAATTACATTCAACTCCTGGAAATTACCGATAGCAATTCTACGACCGATTTCATCCAGGGTAATATGCTTCTTCGTTCGCAGATCCTGTTCGCGCTGGAGTTGCTCACGTTTGTTGGCAATATCTTTCGCCTCCTTATCGCTGCCCATCACATTGAAACGGTCGCCCGCCTGTGGCGAACCATTCAGTCCAAGGATCATTACCGGGGCAGCTGGACCAGCCTTTTCAATTTTATGTCCCCGTTCGTTGAACATGGCTTTCACATGACCGTAATACTGTCCGGCAATAACAACATCACCGATATTCAGTGTTCCTGCCTCCACAAGCATTGTGGCCACATTGCCACGGCCTTTATCCAGGGTCGATTCAATGATCGTTCCAACAGCCCTCCTGTTTGGATTGGCTTTCAGATCAAGCAGTTCCGCTTCAAGCAACACCTTCTCGAGCAACTCATCAATATTAATACCATTGAGTGCAGAGATCTCCTGCGACTGGTATTTGCCCCCCCAGTCCTCCACCATGTAATTCATGTTGGCAAGCTCTTCCTTGATCTTCTCAGGATTTGCTGTGGGACGGTCGATTTTGTTAATCGCAAACACAATCGGCACTCCTGCCGCTGCAGCGTGGTTGATCGCCTCTACCGTTTGTGGCTTCACACCATCGTCGGCCGCAACCACGATAATGGCCACATCGGTAATTTGGGCACCACGGGCCCGCATTGCGGTAAAGGCCTCATGACCAGGCGTGTCCAGAAACGTTATCTTTTTGTTTTTATCCAGCTCTACACCGTAAGCACCGATATGCTGGGTAATCCCACCGGCTTCACCGGCAACCACATTCGCGCTCCGGACATAGTCAAGCAATTTGGTCTTTCCATGGTCAACATGACCCATTACTGTTACAATAGGTGGTCTGAACTCCAATGATCCCTCATCATCTACCTCCTCTGCAATTACATCCAATACATCTGCGCTAATGAACTCCATAGAAAACCCAAACTCATCTGCAACGAGGGCCATGGTTTCAGCATCGAGTCGCTGATTGATAGAAACAAACAGGCCGAGATTCATGCAGGTCTGGATCACCTCTGTCGGTGTGACATCCATCATGGATGCGAGCTCACTGACAGACACAAACTCTGTCACCTTCAATATCTTGCGATCGAGTTCATGCTGCTCCTCCTCATCCATCAAACGCTGATGAACGGTGTCGCGCTTTTCTCTCCTGTATTTTGATGTTTTTGTTTTACTTCCCTTGGTAGTAAGCTTAGCCAGTGTGTCTTTGATCTGCTTTTGTACATCTTCATCGCTTACCTCCGGACGTACAGGGCGTTTCTTTCTTTTACCACCCGATTTTGAATCTCTTCTTCCACCAGCTTTCTCCTTGTCTCCCAGATCCACCCGTGATGTATCTTTCCTGATCCGTTTCCGTTTTTTTCGTATATCAGATTCAGAATCTGAACTTGATGCAACCGGCTTTTTCTTTTTCGGCTGTCTTCTTTCGGGCAGGTCAATTTTTCCAACAACACTCAATCCTTTCAGTTTTTCGAAATGGGTAGGTATGAGATCTTCTTCTTTTATCTCTTTCTCCTTCTCTTGCGGTTCAGTGCTTGATTCTGGATCTTCGATCCCTGATTGCCCGGGCGCCTGATCCTCAACCTCTGAAATATCCGGCTCAGTTTTCTTTTCCTTTTCCGGTTCAGTAGCTTCAACATTCGACCTTCTCCGGTCCTCCTTCTCTTCTTCCCTTTCCTTTTTAGATTTTTTCTTCGGACGGGTTTTCTGGTTCATTGAATCAAGATCAATTTTCCCAATGACCCTGGGGCCATTTGAATCTGCATCTTGTTCTGAGGAAATGTTTTCATCCTCTGCTTCCTCAGGTCTTTTCGGATCGGGTTGCTTCTCTTTATTCTCAACCTTTTCTGTTTCCTTTTTCTCTTCAGAAGCCTTTGCAGATGGTTGTTCTTGTGACGTCTCTTTCACCTCCTCCGGCTTCGTCTCATGCGCCGGTTTCCTGGCTTCTTGCTTCGATTCTTCCTTTTTGGAAGTGGTCTTATCAGTGATCAAGAGTTCAGGTTCATCAGCAGATGTATCCTTCTCAGCCTCTGGTGCAGACTCCTCTATCACGGACTGTTCCCTCATGGATCTCAGCGTAAGCTTCTCTGCATCCTTCCTGACATTTAAATCTGTACTGTATTCACCAACCAGCAAGTCATATAGCTCTGAGTCCAGCTTGGTATTGGGATTAGAATCAACATTATGGCCTTTCTTTTTCAGAAATTCCACAATGGTAGAGATCCCAACATTGAACTCACGGGCTGCCTTGCTTAACCTTGTCGCCTTTTTTTCTGCCATAAACGATTTTCTTATTTACAACAACTTAATAACAAGCTGCTCCTATTCAAATTCTTCATTCAGCACCTTCATCACCTCCCGAATGGTCTCCTCCTCAAGGTCTGTCCGTTTTACCAGATCGTCAACTGTAAGATTCAACACTGACTTGGCTGTATCGCACCCTATTGACTTCAGTTCATCCAGTACCCAACTTTCAATTTCGTCGGCAAATTCTTCGAGGTTTACATCCTCATCATCATCTTCATTCATTTCCCGGTATACATCGATCTCATATCCTGAGAGCTGACTAGCCAGTTTGATATTGAGCCCCCCTTTGCCAATAGCCAGAGATACCTCCTTCGGCTGCAGATAAACCTCTGCCTTCTTCTCTTCATCATTCAGTTTGATAGAGGTGATCTTTGCCGGACTCAAGGCCCTGGAGATAAACAGATTCATGTTATTGGTGAAATTAATCACATCAATATTCTCATTTCTCAACTCCCTTACTATACCATGAATTCTTGACCCCTTCATTCCCACACATGCACCCACGGGATCAATCCGCTCATCGTACGACTCCACCGCAACTTTGGCGCGCTCCCCAGGTACCCTTACAATCTTCTTGATGGTAATCAATCCATCGAAAATCTCGGGCACCTCAAGTTCAAACAATCGCTCAAGAAACATTGGGGAGGTCCTTGATAAAATGATCAACGGATTGGAATTCCTCATCTCAACCGCGATTACAACTGCCCTTAAGGTATCCCCCTTCCTAAAAAAATCTGATGGAATCTGCTCCGCTTTGGGCAGGATAAGTTCGTTGCCTTCATCGTCCAGGACCAGGATTTCCCGCTTCCATATCTGGTACACTTCACCGGTTACGATCTCCCCTGTTCGATCCTTATACTTCATATAAACTGAACTCTTCTCCAGTTCAAGAATCCGGGCAGAAAGATTCTGCCGCAGGGATAAAATGGCCCTTCGTCCAAAATCCATCATCTTTACCTCATCGGAAACCTCCTCTCCTACTTCATAATCCTCATCAATCATCTTTGCCTGGGCCAAGCTGATCTGGAAATTCGGATCTTCAACCTCCCCATCTTCCACCACTTCGCGGTTTCTCCATATTTCAAAATCGCCCTTATCAATGTTTATGATAATATCGAAATTCTCATCAGACCCGTAGTTTTTCTGTAGCAAACTCCTGAAAACATCTTCCAGAACACTCATCATGGTTACACGGTCAATGTTCTTTAGCTCCTTGAATTCCGAAAACGTATCAAATAAATTAAGATTTTCCATTTTATACCATCAATACTTTAAAATTCTATAACAACTTTAGTTGATTTAATATCACTGTGAGCAAATGACTTGCTTACAACTACATTTTTCTTTCTCTTCTGGCTGCCACCAGCAACCATTTTTTCGGTGACCTCCATCGTAATTCTATCCTCCTCAACACCTGTCAGCCTACCCCTCTTCTTCTTCCCATCTTTAAAAATAACCTCTACATCACGACCAACATTCTTAAGATATTGTTGCTTCAAAACCAGGGGAGTACCCAGTCCGGGAGATGATACCTCCAGGCTAAAGCGCTCATCGATCTGCTCCAGATCCCCGGTAAGCCAACGGGACAATTCCGCACATTCACTGATCTTCACCCCTTCCATAGAATCGACCAGAACGCGAAAATCATTCGACTTTCCCGAAATGACATCCACAAGGAAGAGATCAGAACCTTCTATCCTCTTGTTTACCAATTCTATAATTTCACTCTCCTGAATCATATTGTCAATAAAATAGGGGACAAATGTCCCCTATAAATTCTACCTCGTATCAAACAACACGCAAAGGTACAAATAATCATATAATTACCAAAAATCCCGACCATTTTTCAACCATTTTTAAAAAGTGTTTAAACTTTTGATTTAATCCTTTACTTTTGTCTGTCAATCGGAATCTCATGAATTTACCACCCGTAAATAAATACAAGATCATCAATGACCCGGTGTATGGCTTCATTAAGATCAGGCATGAGATTATTTTTCATCTGATTGAACACCCTTTATTTCAAAGGCTTAGAAGAATACGGCAGTTGGGCATGACCCACTTTGTCTATCCCGGGGCCAACCACACCCGCTTTCAGCATGCACTGGGTGCTATGCATCTGATGGAAGATGCCATTGAGTCGATCAGGGGCAAGGGACATGAGATAACGGATGAGGAGGCTGAAGCTGCAAATATCGCCATTCTGCTTCACGACATCGGTCACGGTCCATTTTCTCACACCCTGGAAAAGACGTTGATTCCCGACCTGCACCATGAAGAGATCTCGCTAATGATCATGGAAAAGCTTAACGAAGAATTCAATGGGAGGCTTTCCCTGGCTATCCGTATATTCAAGAATGAATATCGGAAAAAATTCCTTCACCAGCTTGTTACCGGTCAGCTCGACGTTGACCGGCTCGATTATCTGCGACGCGACAGCTTTTTTACCGGTGTTACGGAGGGATCGATTGGTTCAGACCGAATCATAAAGATGTTGCAGGTTCATGATGATCAATTGGTAATAGAGGAGAAAGGCATTTATTCGATCGAGAAATTTTTGGTGGCCAGAAGACTCATGTACTGGCAGGTATACCTTCACAAGGGAGTGCTGGCAGGTGATCAGTTACTTATCATGATGCTTCATCGGGCCAGGGATCTGGCTTCATCGGGCGAAAAATTGTTTGCCACACCTGCACTCGGGTACTTCCTTTATGGAAGGGGCGAATCGTTAAACGCGGGGAATAAAGCTGCGTTTCTGGAACATTTCAGTGCGCTTGACGATACCGATATTATCAGTGCTGCCAAGGTATGGAGCAAGTACGACGATCCTTTACTGCGCTATCTCTGTTCAGGGTTTATCCATCGAAAGTTGTTCCGTGTTGAGATCAGCGATCATCCTTTCAAAGCATCAAAAATCAGGATGGAACAAAAAAACGCAGCTGGTGCTCTTTCCATCCCGGTGTCTCTCGCTTCTTCCCTTGTAATATCAGATTCCATCAGCAACCATGCATACTCAAGCCTTGACGAAAACATAAAGATTCTTGGCAAAGATGGTGGTGTAAGGGATATTACCGAAGTTTCAGAGATCCTGAATGTGTCGGTGCTGTCCAGGCAGATCAAAAAATTTTACCTTTGTTATCCTAAAATCAGGCAGGAGCAGCAATAGTTTACATTTTCTGTCGTTATGAATGAATACCCCTAAACAGAAAACCAACTTTGAATGAATTTCACTGCTAAAGAAATCGCAGCATTCCTGCGCGGCACGGTGGAAGGGAATCCGGAAGCAATCATCAATGATGTTGCCCGTATCGAGGAGGGAAGACCAGGAACCCTCTCATTCCTGGCGAACCCAAAATATGAAAAACATATCTACGATTCACAATCTTCGGTCGTTATTGTGAATGATGACTTTCAGCCCGGAAAGCCGGTCGGTGCAACGCTTGTCAGGGTAGAGAACGCTTATGAGGCCTTCGCTTCATTGCTTCAGCTTTATGAAGAGAATAAACCAAAGAAGAGAGGAATCAGTAAACTGGCAGCTATTGACGGGTCTGCTGAATTGGGTGCGAATATATACATTGGGGAATTTTCAGTGATCGGGGAAAATGTGGTAATTGAGGATCATGTGATGATCTATCCCCAGGTATACATCGGTGACAACGTTAAAATTAAAAGCAATACAATACTTTACCCCGGGGTGAAAATCTATCACGATTGCATCATCGGGAGCTCATGTATCTTCCATTCAGGAGCGGTTATCGGAGGTGACGGATTCGGATTTGCACCCGACAAAGAGAATAATTACAGCAAGGTGCCTCAGCTGGGGAATGTGATTATCGAAGATGATGTTGAGATCGGAGCCAATACGACGGTCGACAGAGCCACAATGGGATCAACCATCTTGCGAAAAGGGGTAAAACTGGACAACCTGATTATGGTGGCCCATAATGTAGAAATCGGAAAGAATACTGTTATTGCCGCGCAGACAGGTATATCGGGATCGACCAAGGTGGGAGAAAATTGCCTGATGGGTGGACAGGTCGGTCTGGCGGGCCATATAGAAATTGCCAACGGTGTAAAAATCGGTGCACAGGCAGGAATTGGAAGTAGTGTTAAAAAAGAGGCGTCTGTGATCATGGGCTCTCCGGCTATTAATCTTTCATCCTTCTACAAGAGCTACGCTGTTTTCAGGAAGCTTCCAGAGCTGCGCAGACAGGTGATCGATATTGAAAATGAGTTGAAAGAAAAAAGCAAGCGGGATGCGCTCTAAGAGACGACTGAACATTGCTTTCTGTCAGGTGCTGTATATGTTAAAATTCTATGTCTGAAAAACCATAACCCTTATTTTTGTATCTTGCGGCGATTTTTAAAGTAAATATCTTCATCTATGGCTGAAAAGCAGAGAACCCTCAAAGGTTCAATCTCTTTTAAAGGAAAAGGACTACACACAGGAGAACTTGTTAACCTCACCATCCATCCTGCCCCGGAAAACCACGGATACTTGTTCAGGCGCACCGATTTAGCTGGTCAACCCGAGATAAGACCCTTCGCTGAAAATGTAACTGACACCTCCCGGGGAACCACCATTGAGGAAAACGAAGCGAAGGTATCAACCATCGAGCATGTGCTTTCAGCCCTTGCCGGTATGCGGCTCGACAATGCTCTCATGGAGATCGACGGACCGGAAGCTCCCATCATGGATGGCAGCGCAAGAGAGTACGTTGAAGCCATAGAGCAAATAGGTGTTGTTGAACAGGATGCTGAAAGGAAATATTTTAAGCTCAAGGAAAAAATCGAATACTATGATGAGGAGAGGGGTATACATATTATCGCTTATCCCGACCAGATGCAGAGCATCAATGTGCTCATCGATTACAACTCCGATATCCTTGGGAACCAATACGCCACACTTGAAAAGTGGGAGGACTTTAAGGAGCAGATCGCTCCCTGCAGAACATTTGTTTTCCTGCACGAGTTGGAACAACTTGCAAAACTTGGTCTGATCAAAGGGGGAGATCTCGATAATGCGATTGTAATTGTGGATCATGAAATGCCTCAGGAAGATATAAACCGTTTATCTGACCTCTTCAAGCAGCCAAAAATCGAGGTTAAAGAAGGGATTCTGAATAATGTCGAACTCCGATTTTCCAATGAACCTGCCCGTCACAAAATGCTCGACATGATTGGCGATCTGGCTTTGGTCGGACGCTGGTTCAAGGCAAAGATCATTGCAACCCGCCCTGGCCATATGGCGAATGTCGAATTTGCCAAGCTTCTTAGACAAACAATGAAGAAGCAATTGCTAAAAAAAAATATTCCACTGTATGATCCCAGAAAGGCACCGGTATATGATATAAAACAGATCATGCAAAAACTGCCGCACAGACCTCCCATTTTGCTGATCGACAAGACCATTTACCTCGATGATAAGCAGGTAGTATGCATCAAAAATGTGTCAATGAACGAGCCCTTCTTTGTCGGACATTTCCCTTCAGAACCTGTTATGCCGGGAGTTCTGCTGATTGAGGCCCTTGCTCAGGCCGGAGGTATGCTTATCCTGGGAATGGTCCCGGATCCGGAAAACTACTCCACCTATTTCATGAAAATTGACAAGGTAAAATTCAAAGCAAAAGTTGTGCCTGGAGACACACTCATCCTTAAAATGGATTTGCTCTCTCCTGTTCGAAGAGGAATAGCAGTAATGTTTGGCGAGATATTTGTAGGTGAAAGGCTTGTCTGTGAAGGAGAATTAATGGCCCAGATCGTAAAAGAATAAAATACCGTATATATGACCCAGCCCGTTGCAAATATCCATCCCAATGCCAAACTTGGAAAAAATGTAAAAGTTGAACCATTTGCCACGATCTGTGAAAACGTAGAAATTGGTGACGATACATGGATCGGTCCAAATGCTATTCTGATGCCTGGAACACGTATTGGAAAAAATTGTAAAGTATTTCCCGGAGCAGTGATCTCAGCAGATCCGCAGGACCTGAAATTCGAAGGAGAATATACCACCGTTGAAATCGGGGACCATACTACCATCCGTGAATTCGTTACCATTAACAAGGGCACAAAAACCAGGGGGAAAACGGTAGTAGGCAGCTATTGCCTGCTCATGTCCTATGTCCATATTGCCCACGATTGTATTGTGCATGATCGCGTGATCATTGGCAGCTACGCAGGTTTGGCGGGTGAAGTTGAGGTCGACAACTGGGCGATTGTGAGTCCGGGCAGCCTGGTACACCAGTTCGTCAGGATAGGTTCCCATGTCATGATTCAGGGAGGAAGCAAAGTCACCAAGGATGTGCCACCCTACATCCTGGCCGGACGTGAGCCGCTCTCCTTCACCGGGATCAACTCCATCGGACTCCGCAGAAAAAACTTTAATAATGACATCATTTATGCGATACAGGAGGTTTACAGAATCATTTACCAGCGGGGACTAAATATCTCCGACGCACTCGATTTTATCGATGTTAACCTTCCTGCATCAAATGAAAGAGACGAAATCGTACTCTTTGTGCGTGAATCCAAACGAGGGATTATTAAAGGCTATTTCGACGGAGAGAAGGAGGAGTAGCTCTTCCATCTGAATTACTTTTGAAGATCGGCTATCCTCCGATTTAGCAGCACGATCAACCCTTGTATGCCTGCCAGCCCTGCGCTTTCAATTTAATACCATTCCCTTCAGGGGTCATCATAATAGCCGTCCCCTTATGCTCTGTAATATTACCAATAATACTGATCCCGGGGATAGTTTTAACCCTGTCGTGTGCCGATAGAGGTATCGTGAATAACAGTTCATAATCCTCTCCTCCGTTTAATGCGGGAATCAATGGCTCCAATTGAAACTCATCGGCAGCAAGCTGAACCTCCATGCTCACAGGCAGCTGGTCCTGATAGATCACCACACCACAATCCGATTGCCTGCAAATATGAAGCAACTCGGAGGATAGTCCGTCGCTGATATCAATCATTGAGGTGGGCTGCACATCTACCTCTTTTAACTTGAGTAATGCCTCCACCCTTACTTCAGGCTTTAGAAATCTCCCCACGATATACTCGTAATCACCGAGTTTTGGCTGGATCTGGTTGTCTTCCTGAAAAATCTTTTTCTCCCGTTCCAGTACCTGTAGTCCCATGTAAGCGGCGCCAAGATCACCGGTAACACATATGAGGTTGTTGACCTGTGCTCCGCTGCGGTAAACGACCTCCCTTTTTGAAGCAGTGCCCAGGGCAGTAACCGAGATCATCAGCCCGGTCATAGAGGCCGATGTGTCACCTCCGATCAGGTCAACGCCATACTGACTGCAGGCGAGATGTACCCCTTCATAAAACTGCTCCAGCGCTTCAACCGAAAACTTCCCAGACAGAGCGATCGACACGGTTACCTGCCGCGGAACAGCGTTCATCGCGTATATATCCGAAATATTTACGATAACTGACTTGTAGCCAAGGTGTTTCAAAGGGGTATACATCAGGTCGAAATGGATCCCCTCTACCAACAGATCGGTGGTGACCACCTGGCACCGATCACCAAAATCGATCACCGCTGCATCGTCACCCACCCCTTTCAGTGTCGAATCCTGGTATTTCCTGATATTCTTTGTAAGGTGTTCGATCAGCCCGAACTCCCCTAGCTCTTCTATTGTTCTTAACCGCTGTTTTGTCATCGAATTAACAGTTGTGTTTTCATCTACCGCATTCTGCTTCCCTCCAATTCCGGAAACAATATCTATATCTATCCCTACCCCGTGACAGATCTTCATCAGCATGATTACTTCATGGGTCAACCGGTATGCTATCTATACCATAATTGTTAAAAATTCTCCTATATCAGCATGTTAAGCTGATCCGCATGAACAAAACCATTTGTACAGTGTAGTACAAATGTAAGGACAAGTTTTTGTATATTTGCGTCTGTTTTAAATTAATCTATTTAAAGCCGGGCAGAACATAAAAAGATGGAGAAATATGGCAACTGATCAAGATAAAATATTAAGTGAAGTTACAAATAACGAGTATAAATTTGGTTTTGAAACACTCATTGAAACAGATACCCTGCCCCCGGGATTAAATGAGGATGTGGTCAGGGCGATCTCAGTGAAAAAGGAGGAGCCTGAATGGCTCACTGAATTCAGGCTGAAGGCTTACAGGCACTGGCTTACCATGAAGATGCCCGAATGGGCACACCTTGTTATTCCGGAGATCAGCTACAACGATATCATCTATTATGCCGCACCGCGGAGAAACGCTAAATATGAGAGCATGGATGAAGTGGATCCTGAATTGATCGATACGTTCAATAAGCTGGGGATTCCGCTGGAAGAGCAGAAACAGCTCGCCGGAGTAGCAGTCGACGCAGTGATGGACAGCATCTCTGTGAAAACCACGTTTTCTGAGACCCTCGCCGACCTGGGGATTATCTTTTGCTCGTTTAGCGATGCAGTGAAAAATTATCCCGACCTGGTGAAAAAATACATGGGCAGCGTAGTACCCTATACCGATAATTTCTTTGCAGCACTGAACTCAGCGGTGTTCAGCGACGGATCTTTCTGCTTCATCCCCAAAGGGGTGCGTTGTCCGATGGAGCTGTCGACCTACTTCAGGATCAACGCAGCCAATACAGGCCAGTTCGAACGTACTTTGATTATCGCAGAGGATGACTCCTATGTGAGTTATCTGGAAGGATGTACGGCACCCCGGCGGGATGAAAACCAGCTTCATGCCGCCATCGTAGAGATCGTGGCCCTGGAAAATGCAGAGGTGAAATATTCAACCGTACAAAACTGGTACCCGGGCGATAAAAACGGCAAGGGAGGTGTTTACAATTTCGTTACAAAACGAGGAATCTGTAAGGGTGATAACTCAAAAATTTCGTGGACCCAGGTTGAGACAGGTTCGGCAGTTACCTGGAAATACCCCAGTTGTATTTTGAAAGGCGATAATTCGACCGGTGAATTTTATTCCGTGGCAGTTACAAACAACCACCAACAGGCCGATACCGGCACCAAAATGACACATATCGGGAAAAATACAAAAAGCATCGTTATCTCCAAGGGGATCAGTGCAGGAGTAGGCCAGAATTCTTACCGTGGACTGGTAAAGGTGCTGAAAGGTGCCGAGAATGCCAGGAATTTTTCACAGTGCGACAGCCTGCTGCTGGGGAATAAGTGTGGGGCGCATACCTTCCCCTACCTGGAGGCCGATAACGACACAGCAATCGTGGAGCATGAGGCAACCACCTCGAAGATCGGGGAGGACCAGATTTTTTACTGTAACCAGAGGGGGATCGATACTGAGATCGCTATCGGACTGATCGTCAACGGTTACGCCAAAGAGGTGCTGAATAAGCTGCCGATGGAGTTTGCCGTAGAGGCACAGAAATTATTGGCCATAACATTAGAAGGCAGTGTGGGGTAGGGAAGAGACGTACAGACATGTCGCTCCTAACGGAGCTGGGGGTTTCATGTGGGCAGATTGTTTTACAGACATTCCTTCTACAGACATTCCTTCTACAGACATGTCGCTCCTAACGGAGCTGAGGGTTTCATGTGGGCAGATTGTTCTACAGACATGTCGCTCCTAACGGAGCTGAAAAAAAGCTCCGTAGGAGCGACATGTCTGTAGCAGGCAGATACAAACAGGACAGATCAAGCCCCGTTAGGGGCGACATGTATAGCCCCATTAGGGGCGCAACGTCTGTAAAGAAAGATTTAATTGACTAATAATTATAATATACAAAATGCTTAAAATAAAAAACTTAAGAGTCAGCATAGAAGGAAAAGAGATCCTCAAAGGCATCAACCTGCACGTAAAACCCGGAGAGGTACATGCCATCATGGGACCCAACGGTTCCGGAAAAAGCACCCTTGCCTCCGCGCTTGCCGGAAACGAAAACTTTGAAATCACCGAGGGAGAGGTGGAATATATGGGTAAGGACCTCCTCGAACTCTCCCCCGAAAACCGTGCCCGTGAAGGGATGTTCCTGGGTTTCCAGTACCCGGTCGAGATCCCAGGGGTTAGTATGGTCAATTTCCTTAGAACAGCCATCAACGAGCAGCGAAAATACCGGGACGAAGAGCCTCTGTCGGCTGGTGAATTCCTGAAACTGATGCGGGAAAAGAAAAACCTTGTTGAGATCGATTCTGATCTCACGAGCCGTTCCGTCAACGAAGGTTTCTCCGGCGGGGAGAAAAAGAAGAACGAGATCTTCCAGATGGCCCTGCTCAATCCGAAACTTTCTATTCTCGACGAAACTGACTCCGGATTGGATATCGATGCCCTGCGAATTGTGGCTCTCGGTGTCAATAAACTAAAAACAAAAGACAATGCCACCATAGTAATTACACACTACCAACGGCTGCTTGAATATATCGTTCCCGATTTTGTTCATGTACTGTATAATGGCAGAATCGTAAAATCGGGAGACAAGAGCCTGGCACTTAAACTGGAAGAGAAGGGCTATGACTGGATCAGGCTCGCAGCTGAAGCAGAGGTATAACAGGGAGTAAATGCGAATTTTTAAATGAGTCAACAGTAGATTATTATAAAGTGACAGCATATTTATTATCGTGTACCAGGTATAATTTGCAAATAAAGTCAAGTGGCTGGATCATTATATTCAAGAATAAGGAGCGTAAAAAAAACTACAGTATACATAAGTATTAGAGAATTTAAATGTTTGCAGCGACTCAAATATCGAACATGATGGATATACACCAAAACAAAGGAATTATATAGATGAGTACAATAGCAGAACCTACAGATACAGTATTGAAGTTCTTGGAGCTTTTTGAAGAACATAGTGGCGAGATCCTATCGTCAGACCCGTCCTTTCTCTCAGAAATGAGGAGAGAGGCGATGAATAATTTTGAACGACTGGGGTTTCCTGCCAAAAAATCTGAAGACTATAAATACGTCCACCTCGAGCCCTTTTTTAATGGCTCACTCTCCACCCGTTTCTCACCCAGGAAACTGGAATTTGATGTGAAGGAGATGTTTAGCTGTGATATTCCCACACTGGATACCCATGTGCTGTTAGTGCTGAATGGTTTCTACTATACCACTACCGGTAAAAGGCTGGTCGAACAGGAGAACGGTATCATCTTCGGAAGCCTGCAGGAGGCTTTAAAAAGACATCCCAAACTGGTAGAAAAACATTTGGGGCAGTATGCCGATCACCAAAACGATCCCTTCGTGGCTCTGAATATGGCATATGCACAAGATGGCATATTCCTCTACGTGCCTGAAAAAAAGAGGCTCGACAAACCTATTCAGATCATTCACCTGCTTCTTTCCGACGAAAACGAGATGGTGCAACACAGAAATCTTTTTGTAGCAGAGAAAAACAGCGAGGCCGAGGTGATTATCTGTGACCATACCCTTTCGAACCACCTCTTCTTAACCAATTCAGTTTCGGAGATGGCTGTAGGGGAAAATGCCACACTCGATTTGGTAAGGGTACAGAATGAACACAACCATTCCGTTCAGATCACCAACTCCTGGATCGAACAGTTGGCCGACTCAAATATGAAACATACTACCATTACACTGCATGGTGGAAAAGTCAGGAACAACCTGAACATTAAACTAAAGGGCGAAAATGCATCCTGCGATGCCAATGGGCTGTTCCTGATCGACAAGCAGCAGCATGTCGATAACTTCACAATCATTGAACACCAGGTACCCCACTGCGTTTCGAGTCAGCACTACAAAGGGGTACTCGATGATTCATCCACCGGTGCTTTTGCAGGCAAGATCCATGTCTACCCGGATGCTCAAAAGACCGAAGCATACCAATCGAATAACAATATCCTGCTCACCCGCGACGCGAAAATGCACACCAAGCCGCAACTGGAGATCTACGCCGACGATGTGAAATGCAGCCACGGTGCTACCATTGGCCAGATCGATGAAGTTGCGCTCTTCTATCTCCAGACCAGGGGGATCTCCAAAAAGGAGGCCCGGTTGATGCTGATGTACGCCTTCGCCGATGATGTGATCTCCGGAATAAAAGAGGAGGCACTCAGGGGCAGGATCGAGGAGCTGGTGAGTAAAAGGCTCAGGGGAGAGCTCTCCCGGTGCGACAACTGTGCCATTCAATGTTACGACTAAAACCCAAAATTTTGAATTTCGATATAAAAAAAATACGAGCCGACTTCCCAATCTTACAAGAGAAGGTATACGACAAACCGCTGATCTACCTCGACAATGGTGCCACAACACAGAAGCCCCAGGTGGTGATCGACGGTCTGCAGGAGATCTATGCCAGAAAAAACAGCTCCATTCACCGCGGCATCCATTACCTGAGCGAGCAGATGACAGATGCATACGAAGAGGCACGGGATACCGTAAGGGAATTTATTAACGCCCTGTCGACCACAGAGATTATTTTTACCCATGGTGCCACCAGTGCCATCAATGCCGTTGCATTCTCTTTCGGAGAGAAATATGTGAAGAAGAATGATGAGATCCTGATTTCCGAAATGGAGCATCACTCCAACATCGTCCCCTGGCAGATGCTGTGCGAAAGGAAGCAAGCCACTCTGAAGGTCATCCCGTTCGATGACAACGGCGAACTGGTCATGGAAGAATATAAAAAACTGCTCACAGAAAAGACAAAAATCGTAGCAGTGAACTACGCCTCCAACTCACTGGGAACAGTGAACCCGGTGAAAGAAATCACCCGTCTGGCTCATGAAAAGAACATACTGGTGCTGATCGACGGTGCACAGATCGTTCAGCATGACAAGGTTGACGTAAGGGAGATTGGCTGCGATTTCTTTGTCTTCTCCGGACACAAGGTCTTCGGTCCTACCGGGATCGGTGTATTGTACGGGAAGGAGGCATTGCTCGAGGCACTGCCCCCCTACCAGGGAGGTGGCGATATGGTCGATTGCGTGAAGATGGAGAAGACCACCTACAATGAGCTGCCCTACAAATTTGAGGCTGGAACGATGCACTACACCGGGGCCATCGGGCTGGGAAAGGCGCTCGATTATGTAACTTCAGTCGGGATAGAGCATATCGCTACATATGAAGCTGAATTGTTGCACTACACCCGGAAAAAACTGGAGGAGTTAGAGGGGTTGCGAACCTATGGGAATACCGCACAAAAGATCAATGTATTCTCCTTCCTGCTTGAGGGCGTTCACCCCTACGATGCCGGCATGGTGCTCGACAAGCTGGGTATCGCTGTGCGCACCGGCACCCATTGCACCCAACCCGTTATGGACCACTTCAATATCAGCGGCACGATACGCGCATCAATGGTCCTTTACAATTCCTTTGAAGAGGTGGATATGTTAGTACACGGTCTCAAGCGCGTTAAAAAAATGTTCTCAAAGTAACAGTAAAATAATACAATATGGCACTCAACAAGATCCAGGACGAGATCATCGAAGAATTTTCAATCTTCAGCGACTGGCTGGATAAATACGATTACCTGATTGAGCTGGGCAATGACCTGCCCGCCATAGATCCGGCATACAAGACCGACGAATACCTCATCAGTGGTTGTCAGTCGAAAGTATGGCTGAACGCGGATTTCAATGACGGGAAGATGTGGTACCAGGCCGACAGTGATGCTATTATCGTCAAAGGTATTGTGGCCCTGCTGGTAAAAGTTCTGAACGGTCAGCCACCCAGGGAGATTATCGACAACGAGCTGTACTTTATCGATGAGATCGGATTAAAACAAAACCTCTCCCCTACGCGTTCCAATGGTCTGGTAGCGATGGTAAAAAAGATGAAGCTGTACGCGATCGCTTACCAGGCGAAGGCGGAAAAAGAGGGTTAAGGAGCGCCGAAACAGATGATGCAACATAAAATTAATGAGACATGAGTGAAGAAAAGAATTATACAGAAATTGAGGCGAATATTGTAAAGGCACTTAAAAATGTGTACGACCCGGAGATACCGGTGAATGTGTATGACCTGGGACTCATCTATGAGATCGATGTGAAATCGGAAAAAGAGGTGGATATCACCATGACCCTCACTGCACCCAACTGTCCGATGGCAGATATCCTCTTCAATGATGTAGAGACCTATGTGAAGGATGTGAAGGAGATCGAGAAGGTGAATGTGATCCTCACTTTCGATCCTCCGTGGGACAAAGATATGCTCAATGAAGAGGCGCGGCTGGAACTGGGATTGATGTAGAGAGCTTTTTTGCTTCGGTTGGAGTAATTTGGATGCATCTGGCTACAGACATTTCTTCTACAGACATTTCGCTCCTCTGGAGCTTGTTTTGTTCCGTTATGACATTTCTGCTACAGACATTTCTGCTACAGACATTTCTGCTACAGACATTTCGCTCCTCTGGAGCTAGGCCATCTCTGCTACAGATAGCACGCTCCTCGGGAGTCAGGCCATCTCTGCTACAGATAGCACGCTCCTCGGGAGTCAGGCCATCTTGCATAGTAAGTTATTTCGGCACCAAAAATGCCTGCTATTAAAGCCCTATGGAAAATGAACTCATATCACTGGCCATCAAAAACGAGGCCCTTCGCCTCGGGTTCTCTGCATGTGGGTTTTCAAAGGCTGAGTTTCTGCCACAGGATGCCGACCGGTTGAGAAAATGGCTCGACAATGGCTACCACGGCTCGATGCAGTACATGGAGAACCACTTCGAAAAGCGGACCGATCCATTGAAACTGGTGGAAGGTGCCAAATCGGTGGTCTCGCTGCTGATGAATTACTACACGGACGAGCGGCAGGACGATCCGGACGCACCGGTGATCTCTAAATATGCCTATGGTACCGATTACCATTTTGTGATGAAGGATAAGATGAAATCGCTCCTCCGTTTTATCCAGGAGAATTTCGGTCCGGCTGAAGGCAGGGTGTTTGTCGACTCGGCGCCTGTTTTGGACCGTGCCTGGGCGGTGAGGGCCGGACTGGGTTGGATCGGAAAGCACTCCAACCTGATCAACCGCGACCTCGGATCGTTTGTCTTTATCGGGGAGCTGATCCTCGACCTGGAGCTGGAGTACAACCAGGTTCCTGAAAGCGATTTCTGTGGCGGCTGCACCATGTGCATTGATGCCTGTCCGACCGATGCCATCCTCCCGGGCCGAACCATCGATTCCAACCGCTGCATCTCCTACCTCACCATTGAAAACCGTGAGCAGATTCCGGACACGTTCCGCGGGAAACTCGAGAACCGCGCCTTCGGCTGTGATATTTGTCAGGATGTATGCCCCTGGAACCGCAAAGCTATACCACATCAGGTGGAAGAGTTCCAACCCAAACCCCGGCTCCTGGAGATGAAAAAAACGGACTGGCAGCAGCTGGATAAACCGACTTTTAACCAGCTCTTCAAAAGCTCTGCTGTAAAACGGGCGGGTTACAAAGGGCTAACAAGAAACATTGAATTCTTAACCAGCGACCCCGAAAAAAGTTGCGATCACCTGTAACAAATCGAAACAAGGTTCGTCTTAAGGGAAAGAAAACGATGTTACCATGAAAAAACTACTGACACTTTCGATAGCGATCCTGTTCACAGGAACAGTGCTTTCAGCGCAAACCATTGAAACAGAAAGGCTCTACCAGAAATACAGGGGCGAAAAAGGGGTGGTATCGCTCTGGATTCCCGGTATCGTTATGAAGCTGGCGGCCAACATTGCCGACCTTGAACCTGCTGAAAAGGCGTTCCTCAGGTCGATCCGCTCGATCCGCCTGCTTACCATCGACAACAACGATATATACCCTGATGTGAATTTCATTAGGGAGGCGCGTATCACACCGGGCAGAAATGGCTATGAGGTGATGATGCAGGTTACTTCCGATGGCGAGGATGTAATGATCCTCGGCAGGGAGCGAAACGGCAAGCTGAAAGATATGCTGGTGCTCGTCGGCGGCGACGACAATGTAATGGTGCATATAAAAGGCCGGCTGAACGCCGATATGATCGGTGCCGTGGCACAAATCGCCGGAAAAGACCGGGGTTTTCTGTAGTAATTATCAATTATTCACCTGCCATCGCTGTTACAGCAATATTCCGCTGCTCCCGCGGTCCGTCGAACTCACATAAAAAAATATTCTGCCAGGTCGAGAGCCCCATCTTTCCGTCTATAATGGGAATGGTCTCCTGCGGACCGACAATCCCCGCTTTCAGGTGAGAATCGCCGTTCCCGTCCTGCCGGTCGTGCTCCCAAACACCCGCCGGAATTAGTTTCTGCAGTAAACTTATCACATCCCTTTGCACCGAATCGTCCCAGTTCTCCTGGATCATAATCCCCGCCGTGGCGCCCTGAACGTAAACATTCACCAGGCCGGTCAACACACCGGATTCCGACACGATGTCTTCCACCTGCCGGGTGATGTCGTAGAGGCCGTCGTGGGCCTGTGTGGATATTTGAATGGTTTTTTGCATTGTAATTATGATTTTTATATTGCTTTCATTGGTATGAATTCTTTATTTAAATAATCGAACCATTTATTGGTTTCACCGAGCTCATCGCCAAGGCGATTTCGGTTCATGTTCTTTTGTCTTTGCACCGCTGAAAAACTATTTCAAATGATGAGGGGTTCTTATCTGCAAATGCCAAATTCTTTGGCTATCCTATGCAAAGACCTGTCCTTCGTCCAAATATCGACATGATGAATTAAAGCCGATGCAAGAAGATGCACATCAATAAAACCCAATCCCTTTCCATAAAGTTTACTTCCTTCAAGCAAAGTGAATACTTCCTCATCCATCACAGTATCAATTTTCGGAAGTGCTCCGAGAAGAGATAGTACCTCTTTTCGATTCGAAATATTTCCGCAGGATAATTCACCAATAACAAACTGATGAATAGCTGCCTGGCCAGAATAAAGCAATTCCTTTAATTCCTCATCCGAATGATGAAGGTGATCGATCCAAACAGAAGTGTCAACCAATATCATTCTGCTTCCGGTTTTCTCCTGGGAATGCTTTTTACCGTTTTTTCAGTTCCACCAAGGGCTGCAAGCCGTTTTGCACTCTCCTGGGCGATCAAAGCTTCCAAACCCCGTCTGACCAGGGCTGTTTTCTCTGAAATACCTGTGAGCCTGGATGCTTTTCCAAGGATGTGATCATCAATGTTCAGCGTTGTTTTCATCTGTATATGTCCATTCCCCAATCATATGGGATTCATCTCCGAAATATATACAAAATATATGTATTTATCAATACATATTAGCCATATTTGCCGAGGATTTCACATAAAAAGTTAGCTCATCACAGTATTCCCTGCGCGCTCCCGCATCGGTGCGGGGCAAGTCCCCGATAAATGCGGGGCAAGTTATGCTCTCAGAATTTATTTTATTACCTTAGTGTTCAATATCCCAAATATATAATTTTTGGGGAACTGACCAAAAACGAACCAATGACACGATATAAAGATTCCTGGTTTACTACAGCTGACAATAAAAAACTATACCTGCAGGAATGGATCCCGGAGAAAGAACCCACCGCCCTTATCCTCTACGTCCACGGCCTGGGCAGTCACGGGGGAAGGCTCGATCACTGGGCCGAAAGATTTGTAAAGCAGGGAGTTGCTTTTTTTGCCTACGACCAGCGCGGACATGGAAAATCGGATGGAAAAAGGGGGCACCCGACCCATATTAAATACCTTATTCATGATGTAAAGGCGATGGTGACTCAACTCAGGGAGGCATATCCTGAAAAACCGGTTATACTTTACGGACACAGCATGGGCGGTGCCATTGCCATCAACTATGTCATCAGCACCACCTTTACCGTCGATGCCCTCATCGTTACCTCCCCCTGGCTTAAGCTGGTCAACCCACCTTCAAAGAGCCTGGTAAAACTGATCAAACCCCTGCTGAGGATCGCCCCGGGCATCTCCCTTCCCAACGGACTCGATCCGAAAGATATATCACACGATGAGCAAGAGGTGCAGAAATATGCAGAAGATCCGTTGGTACACAACAAGATATCTATCGGACTGTTCAAGTCGGTCTACGAGGCCGGGTACAATGCCCTGCGAAATGTCTATAAGATCAACTGCCCGTTTCTGATCATGCATGGTACGGGCGACCGTATCACTTCGGCAAAGGCAAGCGAAGAGTATGTGATGAATACAAGCGACCGCACACGGCTCAAACTCTGGGAGGGGGCCTATCATGAGTTGCACCACGAACCAAACAGGGAAGAGGTGTTCAACTATATTGCCGACTGGCTGAAGGAGTAAAACCTCATCATTACTTACAAATATTACAGCGGTGCAAAGACAATAGAATCTATGAAATTCAGAACCGAGATCGATATAAAAAAGGCCCCATACCCAATAGGATATGAGAAACCGGTCGTCATGCTGGGTTCCTGTTTTACCGACAATACAGGCAGTTACCTGGAAAAATACCTTTTCCATGTCTCAGTCAACCCTTTCGGCGTGATCTATAACCCACTGAGTATCTCAAACAGCATTACTGCGCTTATTGGGAAGGAGGAATACCTGGAAGAGGAACTGCGGTTCCACGACGGATTATGGTTCTCATTCGACCACTACACGAAATTCTCCGACCCCGACAGGAAGATAGCAACCGAAAAGATCAACAAGGCGTTCCTGGAAGCCAAACAGCTGTTCCAACGGGCGGGTCACCTCATCCTGACATTCGGATCGGCCTATGTTTACGAACGCAAGGAAACAGGGAAAATCGTGAATAACTGTCACAAACTGCCGGCATCACAATTTATCCGCAGGCTATTAACGGTGAAGGAGATCGTTCAGCATTACCAGGCGCTGGTGGATCAGATACTCTCCATCTACCCGGAAATAAAGATCATTCTCACGGTGAGCCCGGTACGCCATATCAAGGACGGACTCACCGGTAACCAGCAGAGCAAGTCAACATTGCTGCTATCCGCCGGCGAACTGGAAAAGCTGTATCCTGATACCTGCTATTATTTCCCCTCCTACGAAATCATGATGGACGATCTGCGCGGTTACCGCTTCTACAGTGCCGATCTGCTCCATCCCAACGGACAGGCCATTGAATACATCTGGAACCATTTCCTCGGAAACTGTATCAAAGAAGATGCGGAAAAAATCATCAAAAGCCTGGATCCACTGATGAAGGCTCTTCATCACCGTCCGCTGCATGCCCACACCGAACAGTATAAAAAATTTCGGGAACTATTGGCGGAAAAAATGAGGAAACTAAAAAAAGATTTTCCGTTTCTTCAATGGTCTGAAATAGACAATTTTTTAACTTATTAGTGTTTTTAAGATACTTTTGTTTAATCTTTTATTTGTTTATGTCAACATTTTATTGAACAAAAAAATCTTGCCGGTGTTATGGAGAAAAATAGTTTGATTACACCAAAAGTTGTTAAACAGATGTCGCTTAAAAAAATCACAATCCCGCTGTTATTTGGTCTGCTTGTCAATTTCACCTACGGACAGAAAGGGGTAATAGAGGGTCGCGTATACAATTCCAAGAACAACACACCGGTAGAGTTCGCATCAATCGCGATATTTGGAACCAGCATCGGGTCGATCAGCGACCTTGACGGAAATTTTCTGTTTACTGGACTTGAGCCAGGGTTTGTCGAGCTAAGGGTGTCATCTGTTGGATTTGAAAATTATGTATCCGAGGCGATACAGATAACGAATTCGGGAAAGACGTTTATTGAGATACCCCTTCTCTCTTACGGATTCCATTTCGCTGGCCAGCAAGGGTGCGGATTTCGGTCTGTACGGCGCCGAGCCGGTAACATCGACTGCAGAAGGAAGATCCTATGGCACGGAGGTGCTTTACAGAAACAAGGACCTCTATAAATTTAACCTGATCCTCTCCTACACGCTGGTAAGAAGTGAAACAAAGCCTTTGAAGGCGGCATTGGTTGACAGGGAATGGATCCCGACCGCCTGGGACAACCGGCACCTGCTGAACCTGACCGGATTCAGGAAGTTTAACAAGAACTGGCAGGTGGGATTCAAGTGGCGCTTCGTGGGAGGAGTACCTTATACACCGATCGATGTCGAAGCAAGTTCAAATGTTTTCAACTGGGACATTACCGGGCGTGAAATCTTAGATCTTACAAATTACAACGACCTGCGATTTAAACCATTTTGATCAACTCGATGTGCGGGTTGCCAAAGAGTGGTTTCTTGACAATTTCACACTTAATCTGTATCTTGACGTTCAAAACCTGTATAACTACAGGACCACAGGAACAGAGTTTCTTGTGCAGCAATTTGAAAACGGACGACCGGTCATTGAAAATCTCGAAGCACCCATGGATCAGCAACGCTATGAATTGGAGCCGGAAAAAACCGAGGTGGGTACCCTCTTGCCTTCAGTAGGTGTTATTCTAAAGTTCTAGTTATAAAGCATCTAGTGTGCAAAAGAAAAATCAGTATATAAAAACATAGGTGCAAATAAAATATTAATGAGCTAACAAATAAATATTTACATATATGAGCCGATCATATCTAATTATCCCGGCAGTATTAGTGTTTTTTACCTTTTCCTGTAGGAGCGCAAAGGTTCCTGAATCAGAGATTCCGGAAACCATAACATCAAATACCACTGGGAGCGGTCAGCAGTTACAGATAGAATTTATCCGGGGTGAGGCACACAACCATCCGCTGATGGCCCTCTGGGTTGAGAGTGAAAGCGGACAGTTCATCCAGACCCTGTTTGTGGCCGAATCGCTGGGAAAAGGAATTTTCCAACATGGGAACGCCACCTCCGGAAAATGGCTCCCCGCTGCCATCCGGCGTCCGGCTGCCCTGCCGGTATGGTCGCACAGCCGGGGAGTAATGGTCCACTGCACTGAATATTACCCGGAGTATCAAGGTTCGTCAGATAGATAATTAAAAATTATGATCAAAACCATCGATCTTGTAAAGGTATTCCGTACAGATGAAGTGAAAACCACAGCGCTGAACAAGGTAAATATTGAGGTAGTGGATGGTGAATTTGTTGCCATCATGGGCCCTTCCGGCTGCGGAAAGTCGACACTACTGAACATTCTCGGACTGCTGGATAATCCTACGGGAGGCTCCTATCTGTTTGGTGACAGAGAAGTGGCCGGACTGAAAGAGAAGCAGAGGACCAACCTGCGAAAGGGAACCATCGGGTTTGTCTTCCAGAGCTTCAACCTGATCGACGAGCTTACCGTATTTGAAAACATCGAACTACCACTGCTCTATTTGAAGATGTCGGGCTCTGAAAGAAAAAAAAAGGTAAGTGCGGTGATGGAGCGGATGAAGATTTCGCACAGGAAAAATCACTTTCCGCAGCAACTATCGGGCGGACAGCAGCAGCGTGTTGCCATTGCCAGGGCAGTAGTAACCAATCCAAAGCTGATCCTAGCCGATGAGCCAACAGGAAATCTTGACTCAGCCAACAGCGATGAGGTAATGGCCCTGCTCACGGAACTAAATGAAGAGGGCACAACCATCATCATGGTGACCCACTCACCCAGTGATGCGGAAAAAGCACACAGGATCATACAACTCTTCGACGGACATATCGTCACCGAAAACATTCATAAGAGGCTTTAAGCTGACTGATCAAAGAGGCAAGTCCTTATCAGCGAACAGTTCGCTACCGGCAATTTCCCGGGAAGCTTGACGGGAAGATCCTACCCATAATACCGGGTTGTTTAAAATATTTACAATCACCTTCTCCATGGAACTTACTTTTCATTCTTTGCTTCCCCGCATTTCAGAAGTTACAGATCACCATTACTGCCTTCAAATCATACATTGTATTTCATTACACACCCCTGTTTTTATATGGGTGCGGTTAGATTTAATTGTATTTTTTTACTTATAACATTTACATTTTATAGGATATATTTATTTTTTTTATTGTTTTTTTCATTTTTACCCCCTATTTTTGAGGGATTATTATTTTATCAACAATTAAACTATTAAAATGAAATCTTTCACACGAAAAGTCTTTTTCACCCTTGTATTGCTATTAACCGTTTACACGGTGATAGATGCATCGGATGGCAACGGTATTGACAGTGGAGCCACAGCATGGATGCTGACCTCCACAGCGCTTGTTTTATTAATGATTCCTGGTTTGGCCATGTTCTATGGCGGACTGGTACGTTCAAAAAATGTTCTGGGCACGATTATGCACAGTTTTGCAGCCATGGGCGTGATGAGTGTCCTGTGGGTGGGGATTAGCTACAGCATGTGTTTTGGTCCGAATGTGCTGGGGGGCTGGATTGGTTGGAACCCCGATTTTATCATGCTAAAGGGAATCGACGAATCAATCCTGGATGCCGGTGTTCCGGAGTATGTCTTTTCCATGTTCCAGGGAAAGTTCGCGATCATCACCCCTGCCCTGATCGCCGGGGCATTTGCTGAAAGGGTCTCTTTCAAGGCATACATTGCCTTCATTGCACTTTGGGGATTATTTATATACAATCCGCTGTGTCACTGGGTATGGGCCGAAGATGGATTTCTTTTCAATATGGGAGCCAACGGAGCAATTGATTTTGCGGGGGGTACTGTGGTACACATTTCAGCTGGTGTAAGCGGACTTGTTGCTGTAATATACATGGGAGCCAGACGCGGTTTCCCATTTCAGGCGGTGCGTCCGAATAACCTGGTTATCACAATGTTAGGCGCGGGATTGCTTTGGGTGGGCTGGTTTGGTTTCAATGCCGGCAGCAGTGTATCGTCGGGGCTTTCAACGGCGCAGGCGCTGACAGCCACGCAGGCAGCTGCGGCTTCAGGGGCGCTGGTCTGGATGATCATTGAAGGGGTACACCGCGGCAAAGCCACTGCGCTTGGATTTGCTTCCGGGATTCTTGCCGGTCTGGTAGCTATTACGCCAGCTGCAGGTGTAGTGCAGCCTGGTGGCGCATTGGCCCTGGGTGCTATCTCTGCGATCATATGCTATTTTGCCATCCTGATGAAAAACAGGTTGGGTTACGACGACAGTCTGGATGCATTCGGATTGCATGGTGTCGGTGGTATTGTCGGGGCCCTGGTCCTTACCTTTTTCATTCGCCCGACATGGATGGCTGAAGCAGCAGAAGCTGCGGGCGGAAGCTGGACCATCTGGCAGCAGTTTGGCGTTCAGGCAACTGCCGTCGGAATTGCGATCGCCTATGCTGGAGTACTAACGCTGGTGCTGATCTTTATTGTGGATAAGATCTTCGGCATACGTTCCACTGAAAAAGAGGAGATGGCAGGGCTTGACAGATCCTACCACGGTGAACGCGGCTATGGATTGATCAATCCGAACTAATAAATGACACTATGGCGGGTTCATTCTGGGTACAGCCCGCCCATAGTACCGTAAAAATTGTATTAAACCCGTATGTAAAATTTTAAAAAATATTCAAGTGAAACTTATCATCGCAATCATCCGTGAATCACAGCTCGATGAAGTGCGCGAAGCACTTATCGCAGCAGAAATATCAAGAATAACCGTCTCAAAAGTCTCCGGGCATGGACAACAGCAGCAGGAGGAGTATTACCGTGGACAAAAGATTATTCCCAACCTCATCCCCAAGATCAAGATCGAAATTGCAGTGAACGATGAATATGTCGATACAACGGTCAACACAATTATCAAAGCTGCCAGGACGAGCAATGGTGAGCAGGGGGAGATCGGAGATGGCAAGCTATTTATCCTCCCACTGGAAGAGTGTATCCGCATCAGAACGGGCGAAAAGGGAGGATCGGCTATTTGAAAAAGTAAAATCTAATAATAAAGTCCTGCATCCGGACCGAGGGGCAACCCGATCCAGACCCATAGTACAAGCAGGATCGTCCAGACGATAAAGAATGCGATGGAGTATGGCAGCATAGTAGCAATCACCGTTCCGATCCCTGCTTTATTGTCATATTTCTGTACGAACGCAATGATCAGTGCAAAGAAACTCATCATAGGAGAAATAACATTGGTTACACTGTCGCCAATCCGGAATATCACCTGGGCCAGCTCCGGGGAGTACCCCAGAAACATAAAGATCGGAATAAAGATCGGGGCGATCAGTGCCCACTTTGCTGATGCACTACCCATGAACATGTTCAGGGTGGCGGCAAAAATAACGAACATAATTAACAGGGGAATCAGTCCCATGTTCATGGCCGATAACAGTCCGGCTCCCTTGATGGCAATAATCAGACCCAAATTGCTCCATTTAAAATAGGCCACAAACTGCGCGGCAAAAAAGACCAGTACCATGTATGTCGTCAATGTTTTCAGACTCTCGCCCATGCTGTTCATCACATCGGCATCGTTCCGGTACGTTTTCGTAACCGCGCCATAGGTAACGCCCGCAAAAGCGCATAGGATCACCAGCCAGGCCACCACGCCCCTGATCAGGGGTGAATTGATCACCGTCCCATCATCTCCCCTGAGAAAACCGTTTTCAGGTATAATACCAATCAGAATAATGGCCACGACTCCCAGTGTAGCAACACCGCTCCATTTAATCCCCTTTCTTTCCAGGGGTGTCAGTGGTCCGAATTCATCATTGTGCTCAACTCCTTTGCTATCATAATCACCCAGCCTTGGTGCAACGATACGTTCCGTAACGAAGGTTCCTACAAATGCAATAACGAATGTCGAAACGATCATAAAATAATAGTTTGCTGTAGGATTCACATAATAATCGGGATCAACAATCTGGGCAGCTTCCGTACTCAGTCCTGCCAGCAAAGGATCAATGGAACCGATCAGGAGGTTGGCGGAAAAGCCGCCAGAAACACCAGCAAAGGCAGCAGCCATACCTGTTATGGGATGCCGTCCGACCGCCTGGAAGATGATGCCTGCCAATGGGATCAACAGCACATAACCAATATCCGATGCAAAATTTGAAACGATACCGGCAAAGACCAGCACAAAGGTAAGCAGACGCCGCGGTGCCGAGAGCACCAGCAGCCTGATGAGTGCGCCGATCAGCCCGCTCCCTTCTGCGATACCAATCCCCAGCATGGCTACCAGGACAATTCCCAGGGGAGCAAACCCGGTGTAATTATCGACCAGTTCAAGCAAAATCCGGTGAAATCCCTCTTTCGAAAGAAGGTTCACCACATTGATCTCCTCCCCCGTTCCCGGATGGACTCCCGACCAATTAAAAATATAGGCAATAAAGGAGAAAAGAAGAACGGAAAGTGCAAATAACAAAAAAAGCGTTGCAGGATGTGGCAACGCGTTTCCAACTTTCTCGGTGGCATTTAACAGCCTGTCAACAAAAGATCGTTTTTTCGCCATATGTTCATCTATATAAAAAGAGTGAGCGAAAATAGTAAAGATTATTCAGCTGTGAAAGTCTTATTCAGCACGATGTAATGTTGTCGTTCTGATCAAAAAAAAACAATGCTCTTGCAAGTCTTAATGTATGATCTGCCACTAAGCAATCCATGTATATTCAGGCCTTAGAGTCAAGTGACTGTACCATAAAGACCGAGAGCTGCCCTGCTGCAATTTTACTTCCCAATCCGGGATGGCGCAGTATATGCACTAAGTCACTATATTTACAGCAAAATTTATTGTGAAATTGTTTTTAAACATGCATGAACCTGTCATACTTGCAATAACCGGACCTGCAGCGCTGGTTTTCGTGATCATTTTCATTGTAGTCACAGCTTTTCCTATCATATTTTACCTGCTGTCACTCCAGAATACCCTCAGGGAAATCAGCCTGGAAAACCGGAAAATGCAACCGGAGCAGGTATGGCTCACCCTCATTCCCCTGTTTGGGATCATCTGGCAGTATTTTATCGTTGCGCGAATGGCTGATTCGCTCTACCTGGAGTTTAGCAAAAGGAATGTCCAGAGCGCAGAACAAAGACCGGGCTACAACTATGGAATCGCATATTGCATCCTCCTTACTGCCTCTGTAATTCCCATGCTAGGGTTTCTGGCGATTCTCGGCGCTGCAGTTTGCTGGATTATTTATTGGGTTAAAATCAGCGAGTACAGGAATCTGCTCAGGCAGAATCCCCAGAATTATATTGAAATATAGACTTGGAAGCAAGCGTTAAATGATTTCGTTTTGACTGTAACCCTAAGAACTAATTCTAAATTGAGGCTTTTTATGTAAAAAATTTAACAACTTACTATCTATATTTGTTACCCTTTAACAAGATAAACCTATTGTGCCATGCCAATCAATGTTCCAAATAATCTGCCTGCTATTGAGGAGCTCAAAATGGAGAACATCTTCGTCATGGAGCAGGAGCGGGCCGTTAAGCAGGATATCCGTCCGCTGAAGATCATATTGCTGAACCTGATGCCCGTAAAAAAAGTGGCAGAAACTGATCTGATTCGCAATCTTTCCAATACGCCCATGCAGGTGGAACTTGACCTGTTGTATATGGATGAACATGAATCGAAAAATACACCGCGGGAGCATATGGAGGTTTTCTACAAAACCTTTGAGCAGATTCAGGGAAAGAAATTTGACGGCTTGATTATTACCGGTGCGCCGGTGGAACTGCTCGAATTTGAAGAGGTGGATTACTGGGAAAAATTATGCGAGGTAATGGAATGGAGCAAAACCCATGTTACCAGCACACTCCATATCTGCTGGGGTTCCCAGGCCGGACTCTACTACCACTACGGGATCAGGAAATATGAACTGCCCAAAAAGATCTTTGGTGTATACGACCACCTGATCACCGACCGAAGGCACCATTTGGTGCGCGGATTTGATGATGTTTTTCCAGCTCCGCATTCAAGGTATACTGAGAACCGTATTGAAGATATTAGGAAGCATTCCGAACTAACTCTGCTGGCATGGTCGGAGCAGATCGGCGCCAATATCGTACTTTCGAACGACAACCGGCAGATCTTTATTTCTGGTCATCTCGAATACAATCCGCTGACACTTAAGAACGAGTACGACCGGGATGTTGCAAAGGGGCTTGGTATTGCGGTACCGGAAAATTATTTTCCTGGCAACGACCCGTCGAAAGAACCGGTAATCCGCTGGCGGGCACACGCCAATTTGCTTTTTACCAACTGGTTAAATTACTATGTGTACCAGGTAACCCCATTCGACTGGGATTAAAACAGGAAACAGATGGTTGATTATTCAATTACATATGGCAGGTTACCTGCCCTTTTTTATTGCCTTCTGAATCCTCTCGAAAAATAGTATATTGATATTATATTTTTCAAATTATATTCTATATTTGTACACCAATATCCAATAGGAAAAACCTTAAAAAAACCAGAATGATGAAAAGATTTATATTGGCTTTTATTGTCATGATAACAATGACAACCCTCAGCAGTGCCCAGGAGTATGAAACAGCAGCCGGTTTACGCGGTGGTTTGTATAATGGAGTGACCATCAAGCATTTCCTGGGAGGCAAAAGTGCCGTTGAGGGAATTATAACCACGCGATGGCAAGGATTCAATATCACAGGACTATATGAACTACACAAGTGGAGGGCTTTTGATGTGGACCGCCTGAACTGGTATTATGGTATTGGCGGTCACCTGGGTATCTGGGATGACACCTATGCCACCTGGGTAACGGCAGGAAATAGTGTAGTCATTGGAGTAGATTTGATCCTGGGAATTGAATACACCTTTGACGAGATCCCTGTCAACATTGGAGTCGACTGGAAACCAGCCTTCAACTTTATCGGTGCTGACGGATTCAGAGGAGATGGCGGAGCGTTCTCCGCCAGGTACGTTTTCTAATAGAAACTGAATTATTCCGACAGTTTAGCATCCAGTTTTTCCCTGCAGTGAAGACAGAAATCTCCCTCTTTCTGGTCCAGATCTTCTACGTATGTGCTTGAACGCATTACACATACCGGGTTGGTGCAGTGGATCAACCCGAATGTATGTCCAAGCTCATGAACCACCACCTTGGCAAGTCGTTCAAGCATCAGGTTATGGTCCTCCTTCAGACCGTACAATTCATTTCTCAGCCGGAAAAGCGAGGCGATCCCGCAATTACCATTCAACCGTGCCTGTCCGTAAATATAAGTAAGAATGGGTATGTAAAGATCGCCCCTGAAAAGGCTCATATACCTGAAGTAACCGGCAGGTGCCCGGGCATATGAAGCTGCCAGGAGTTCATCGGCATTGTATTGCCTTCGGGCAGGATTATAGAACTCCGACACATCTAAAGTACACTCTTTCAGGTCAACGTCCACATGAAAAACTGAAGCAACCTTTGTCATAATATGTTTGGTGGTACTTCGCTCGAATTTACCACAAGTAATAATTATGATTCTTTTTTTCTTCAAATGGATCGCTTTGCCTGAAATTGCAGATTGAATTTACCAGGGGAGTTGAATTAATGCTTCTTTAGTCCGAATTTTTTAATCTTGTTATACAGCGTTGCCCTGTCAACATTCAGCGCCTTTGCAGTACGTGAAATGTTCCAGTCATATTTCTTTAGGATCTTCTGAATATGGTTTAACTCCAGCTCATCCAGACTCTCCACCGAACTATTGATCATCTCCTTCCCCATCGGCAGATCCTTCAGTTTGATCTCTTTCCCGTTCCCTACAACGATGGCACGCTCTATCATGTTCTCCAGTTCTCTGACATTCCCGGGGAAGTCAAAATTCATCATATGTTTCATGGCTGCCGGATCGATGGTCAATATATCCCTGCTCATTGATTTACAGTACTTTCCAATAAAATGATTCACCAGCAGGGGAATGTCCTCCTTGCGCTTGCGCAGTGGTGGGATCTTGATATTCAACACATTTAATCTGTAATACAGGTCTTCCCTGAAGGTGCCATTCTTAACCATCCCTCCCAGATCACGGTTGGTCGCGCAGATCGTCCTGAAATCGGAGGAGATCTCCTTATTTCCTCCCACCCGCATAAATGACTTTGTCTCAAGCACACGCAACAATTCAACCTGCATCTTCGACGAGATCGTGGCGATCTCATCCAGGAAGATCGTTCCCCCGTCTGCCATCTCAAACCTGCCCTTTCTGGTAAAACTTGCGCCGGTAAAGGCCCCTCTCTCATGACCGAATAGTTCACTTTCTAGCAGACTTTCCGTGAGCGCACCGCAATGTACACTGACCAATGGAAAATACTTACGTGAAGAATTTGAATGTATAGCTCTTGCTATCAGTTCTTTACCTGTGCCTGACTCGCCCGTAATGATCACCGAAGAGTTCGATTGTGCAATACTTTCGACATCCTTCAAAACCTTTTTCAGGGCATCGCTTTCGCCCACGATATCCTCGACATCCACCAGACTGGTAATGCTCTCCTTTAATGTTGTATTTTCAGCCTGGAGAGCTACCTGTTTCGCTGCATTCCGGATCAGGTGGGACAGATCATCCGGGTCGAATGGCTTGGTCACATAATCGAACGCACCGTTCTTCAGTGCCTGAACTGCAGTGTCCACAGAAGCGAATGCCGTCATGATAATAAAGATCGGCTCATTTGTAAGCGTCTTAATCCGTTTATGCAACTCCATTCCGTCCATACCGGGCATCTTGATATCGGCCAGGACAATATCATACTCCTTTTCTTCAAGCATATTGAGTGCCCTTTTTCCATCCTCGGCACAATCGACATCATAACCATCATCAATAAACCAGTTATAAAGGGAATCCCTTACCGATTCCTCATCATCAACAATTAAAATGGATACCAGTTCTGCCATAATTTCTATTTGTTATTTTCTGCCAGAGGTAACACGATCGAAAAGGTGGTCCCTTTGCCAGGATGAGAATCAACTTTTATTTTTCCCTTGTGGTTTTCAACGATGCCATGTACAATGGCCAGTCCCAGGCCTATACCACTTGACTCCCTTTTAGTTGAATAGAATGGTTCAAAGATATGCGGTAGTTCCTGTTCCGATATCCCCGTGCCATTATCAATTATATCCAGCTTGAAATGGTTTTCATCCGGATTGGTGGTTCTGATGATGATCTCACCTTTTTCGCTGACTGCCTCCGAAGAGTTAACCAGCATAGCAACACAGGCTTGTTTTATCTGATTGGGGCTGCAACCTACCATGTCATTGTTTGCCCTGAAATCCATTTCGAATGCGATGTCGGCCATCTTGATTGTATGCAGCATCAGCCTGTATGTCTCATTTAAAATCCGGTGCAGGCTTGTAATCTCAAAATCATCCCTGTCTTTTTTTGAGAAATCCAACAACCCCTTCACAATATCGCCGCACCGCTTGGTCTCCGTTTCAATAAGCTTCAGGTTTTTTAGGATTGAATCTTTCCTGGCATGGTAAAAATCCGAACTACTCAGCTGCTTGTGCACCAGCTTACAGTAGACGAGAATGCCCGACAATGGATTATTAATCTCATGGGCCACCGATGAAGAGAGTTTACCGAGGGAAGCGATTCTCTCTACATGGATCAGTTCATTCTGGGCCTCTGAAAGCGCCTCTGATTTCTTCTGCACCTTATATTCCAGCTGCTGCGACCAGTTCTGAAGCTCTTCAGTTGCCCTGTCAATATTATCGAGCATATTATTGAATGCCTCGGAAACCAGCCGCATATCATCCAGAAGATGTGGTTCAAGCTTCAGCCTGATGCTGGTATCTCCACTGGAGACGGCCTCGCTGGCACTGACAATGGAGTTCAATGGATCCTTTATCCGCTTGCGGGTGAAAACAACCAGAATACCAACCATGATTCCTGTTATTAAAAGTGCCAGCAGGAGGAAGTCGCGCGATGACCTGTCAATAAAGCTATCAAGATCACGCAATGGAAGATTGATGATCAGCGATCCCAGCACCTTTTCATCCTCATGGTGGGCATGGCAGGCGGCGGTATAACATGAAGGTTCATTTAGAATAGGCTTCCTTATTAGCAGGTGTCTTTCGCTGCTGCTTGCCTGGTATAACCCGCAACCAGGATGTTCGTCGAGAATGCGGTACTCCTTTTCCATGTAGGAGAACATGGAGGAGAGATCGGAGTGACAATCGTTGCAGTTGGGATTTCGCAAGTCGGCATATTCCGCTCCCAGGGAGGTATAGGCCAGCTGGTCATGCTCATCATACAGGTTTACCTCATTGATGCCCGACATTGTACCGATAATGTCCAGCTCACGCTGGAGCATCGCTTTGTCATTCTCCAGCATGGAGTAATAGAGTGCTCCCTCTGCAATGGAACTCACCTGGTCGCCGGTCTGACGGATCGTGGTATCAAACAGTTCCAGGTAGATGGTACGAAATACAACATTGAAGAGTATAAAAAGAAGAAACAGTGATCCGGCAATGATGAACACCACCCTTCCATAAATCGATGACCTGAAACGGATATAGTTCCTTACCACCTTATTATTTGTATTCCTCCTAAAAAATCCGACAAGGGGCCTTGTCATAGTATCTTGGTTTTTAATAAAATATCAATCTGCACATAAACCCGCCGGAATGTAGGCCAGGGAAACGTGTTGCCACTATTCCCCGGCATAATCAGTTGGACCGGGTGCTCTTTTGAACACCGGTTAAATTACGAAAAAACGGTCAATCTAAAAATTCCTTCTGAAATTTATTCCATACCTCTCCCGGCATCTCAGCCAGAGGGAAATCGGTCAGTTCTCCGCCCTCCTGCAACACAACATGCGATGATCCTTTGTTGATTAGTTGCGCAGCTTCGGCCATAAAATCCTTGCAACGCACCAACTCCTCCTGTGACCAGACCACTGCCTCCTCATCCATTTTACAGTCACTGATCTCGGTTTTCCAGTTTTCCGGCTTCACCTTACAAATCCATCCCTTTCCATAGGGATCGCTGTTGATGAATCCCTCTTTTACCTGTACTTCAGAATTCAGCTTGCGGATCTCTCCTGAAATGGGGGAGGCAATTTTTAACTTCCGGTCGCCGCTGGTAACAGTGGCGATGAGATCACCCTTGCTGACCCTTTCGCCTTCAGCCCGTAAAAAATCTACACTCACACCTCCTGTGATATGCAGCAGCAGGTCGTCCACTCCCACCCTGGCTGCTCCCGATTTCTCCAGGTAGGTCCAGGTATGATTGCGGTTATAGAACAGTCCTCTCGGAATACTTAAGAGGGCTGCTGAAAGGCCGTTCATCGATCTGACCAACTGTGTTTTTACACTCACCGGTCTGTTCAACAAGATCCATGTTGGTATCAGGATCAAAAGAAATGCAATAATCACCAGATATTCAATACCCTTGGTTTCGAAAATATCCGTATACGTAAATGCTTCCATAATTGTCTGTTAAAATTTAATTGTCTGTTAAAAAAATATTCTAATGGTCGTCATCCTTTGCCCATTCGGGAGGATCATTGTATACAGGCATGCGGTTCACAATCCATCTGAAAACCCAAACCTCTGCAAATACAATGGTGAATGTAACCACTACCTCCATCCATGTTGGATAATAAGGAGTCGCGGAATCCCACCTGTAAGCAATAATAGAAACGTTCAGCCGGTTAATCACAATTCCAACCATGGCCACAATAGCGGCCACCCTGGCCAGGGTGATGTTCACCTTCCTGTAGCTGACAAAGAACAATACCATCGGGACCAGAACAAAGCCGATCATTTCGACCAGGTACCATAAACCCATGCGTGAATTCAGGTATTCCCAGTTTTTCCCATGTACAAAAACAATGATGTGCATGAAGAAATAGACGAACATGGCAAAAGCACATATCTGTGAGAAGCTGTGGACAATCCCATTGTGGGCACGTTTATGTGTATCAGTAATTTTATCGGCAAATACCTTTTTGCTGACAGATCCCTCGAAGATGACCATGGAAAGACCGGCAAATACACTGGATACAAGGAACAGAATAGGAATGAATTCATTGTACCACAGTGGATGAATCTTCTCCCTGGCCATAAGAAACAGGGCACCCAGACCCGACTGATGAAGTGTTGAGAGGGTGATTCCAAAGATCACTGCAGCGATGGTCATCCCCGACAAGATCTTCCGTGCCCTTTTCGCCCCGAGCCATTCAGCGATCGCCGGTGAAAACTCGATCAGCTGTGCAACCATGTAAAGCAGGAAATGCCAGGCGATCAAAAACAGGACGGAACTCGCTCCAAAACTGTTACCGATAATCGGGTTGATAATGCTTAACGGTCGACCCAGATCAAGCACCAGGGCCCCCGCATAGAACAGGTAGGCCAGGAAACCGTTAAGCACCGTTACACGAACGATGGATTTATACTTCTTAACGTTCAGTATATAGACGATGAACGTGAGTACATAAGCGCCCCCGGCAAATGCGACACCGGTAACAACATTAAATCCTTTCCACAAACCCCAGGGAACCTCCTGGTCAATATTACTGACATACCCGAGTCCGTGAATAAACCTGAGGATAATGATAACAACGCCTGCCGTCATCACAGGTACGGAGATAATATTGAACCATGTAAAGGCTTTACCTCTGGGCTTTAGTTCGTCTGCCAGGAATTTCCAGATCGTTCTTCCGTTCCCGGGCTGTTCAATTGCTTCGATATTATTCATTTTCGTTATCTTGTTTTGAATTATGTTTGGTTGCACTATGAATTCCCAGGAGCACTGCAGGTGCCAGTACGAAAACAGAAGGCACGCTGTAGAGAAATCCCTTGGTTAATTCAGGATAAGGCTTTTTCTGGATCTTCGTATTGAATCCAAGCTCTTCAAAAGGCACTGCCGACAGGTAGAGCCAACCGGTTCCCCCTGCTTCATGCTCTCCATAGATCACATCGTGGTACATGCTGGGATAGTCGTTAATACGCTTACGCGCCTCTGCGATCAACTCACGCCGGTTGCCAAACTTAACAGCTTCTGCCGGACAGTTTTCCACGCAGGCGGGCAGCAGACCCTCTTTTACCCTGTCGTAGCACATATCACACTTCTGGATTTTCGGATTGGTACTGTGGTACTCAAACTTTGGAGCATCGAACGGACAGGAGATCATACAGTACCTGCATCCCATGCTTTTGTCTTCACGCCATATAACTGATCCGTCCTTTTGCTTGTGCATGGCCCTGGTTAGACAAGCCGATACACATGCAGGTTGTGCGCACTGCATACACTGGGTTTTCACATAAAACTCACCTGCAGAAGTTTCGTATGCATTTACCACAGTACGACGTTTTTCATTCGCCATTCGCTTTAACCCCACTTCAGGTACATCTTCCAGATCCGGCCCTTCAAACCCATGTGCTTCTGCACATGCAATTTCACACCCCTGGCAACCTGCACACCATGTTGAATCGAAAAGGATTCCATGAAACTCATTCTCCTCTTCAATAGGTTCAGCTGTTGCTCCCAGGGGCTTACCTGTTCCGAGTGCAACCCCCGTCAGGCCAAGCGCCTTTAAAAAATTTCTTCTGTCTACTCCCATTTTGATTGATTTTATTCTTTAGATAATTCACTTGGATAATTCACTTGGATAATTCACTGGATAATTCACTTGGATAATTCACTTGGATAATTTATTTTCGCTTAATTTTTGAGGAAACCTGACTGAAAATCTTCCCAGACCTCCGGTCCGAAATTCTTCAGAACCCCTTCCTGTACTTCACCACCGTCCTGCAGAACTACAGCATGTTCTGATTTAGGTTGTAAAACTTCGGCGAGAAAATCCTTTAGCCTGATAAACTCATACCTGATCCAATCCCTGTACTTTTGTCCGGTCATATAGGCAGTAAACTCCTCCCTCCAGTTTGTGGGCTCTACCAGATACACCCAACCTTTAGCAAATGGTTCGGTATTGATCAGTGATGCGTTTGTCAACAGTTTACCATTTTGCTCCCTGACAATACCGGTAACAGGAGATTTTACCTCGAGTCGTTTCCCGTTTTGTATAATCGCAAAGACAGTTTCTCCCTTTTTCACCTTTTCTCCCGGACTTTTCATATCCACTTTGGTAATGGCACCTGTTATCTTTTGAAGAAAACAGTCAAGCCCGACCCTGATCCTGCCATCCTTCTCCATAAAGGTCCAGGTATGTGAACGGTCGAAGAAATATCCCCCGGGAACCTCTGAGGATTCGGCAACAAACGTTGTAGATTTCACCATGCTTCCCTGCTCTGGTAAAGGCTCCCTGCTGTTAAAAACACGTAGAACAAGGTATACAATGATTGCTCCTGCAAGAAGAGCCAGTATGACAAGCAGTAGCGGTGAGGCTAAATTCGGAGCAATATCAGGCTCACTGGCAGTAACCGGCGCAGCATCCAGGTTAGCAAGGATCACATCTCTTTCGCGCTCCATCAGTGGCGCATAACCATTGGCAGCAATCAGCTCCTGTCCCCTGCCCAACATCCAGCTAACCAGTTCCATTCCGGTTGCGGTTCCAGTTCCGGTTGCGGTTCCGGTTCCGGTTGCGGTTGCGGTTCCAGTTCCGGTTGCGGCTGATGCTTCAAGAGAGGTAACCGCAAAGATTCTGCTATAAAGTGTACCCGAATATTTACCGATCCAGACACCCCTGGCAAGTTCATCTACGCTTCCATAGATCTCTTCAAAGTGGTCCACCTTCCCGTTGTTATTCAAATCGACCGGAATCATAAGCACACCGGGGGAAGATTTGGTGCGCTCCATCTCCAACAACTGGGTAAGCGTACAGAATCCAACCGCATTCAATTCACTTTTTACCTTGTCAACAACATCTTCACAACTGCCCAGTATGGTACCTTGGATGGATGCTTCACCGGAATTTGTAAAATCTGACAGATAAGAATTAAAGGATGGGTCAGAAATCCGGTAAGCTGTTACCGGTACATTACTGTTGTTGTGCAATACAGATCCCCATGTTGTAGATTCTCCAGGTGCATAAAGCGATGCAAACTCAACAGGAGAAATTCCCTGTTTCATGATCTCATCCCGGTACCTGTTTCCGGGATTCATCACCGGAACATACACCTCTCTGCCAATCACACTGACCTTTGTTGTCCGCGGATCAACACCTTTCATGTAACTTTTGGTAAGAAATGCAATATGACCCGGCTTTCCGATCCATTCTCCCAGTTCAGCCTCATAAGCCTCAACCGATACGATCATGCCTTCGTTCTCCAACATAAAGGCATCAGCACACTCTTTTACAACAGGGAAAAGATCAGGACTGCACCTGACCTGTATAGCCTCCGAAGAAGACCCCTCCGGTAACATGGCCCCAGCAAAAGCTTCTCCTGCAAACAGAGCCAATGAACAAATAAGAACTGCTAAATTTTTCATATTCCAGATTTTTAAAATCGTTCCGTAATTCATCATGACCTCAATATTTGCAATGCCAATTACAAACATGATGCCAGATGATATTAAAGTTCTGATTTACTGGTTTTTACGCTATAACGCAATGTCTATCAACAGGAGGGCAAGTGTTGTATTTTTCAACACTCGAAAAATATATTTGTTGTTATTATCTGTTTTTCAATATGTTATATTGCATGTTGTATTTTACTACAGGTGATGTATATTTCAACACCCAGCATTGTATAATATTGATTAGATGATATTTGTATGTTTATAATTTATATATATTGTCGAAAATAGCTTTCGAGTTGAGCTATTGTAATCTTTAATCTCCCCCATATCCGAGGTCATAGATCTCACGAATCTCCTTTAATTTCTCTTCAAAATCAATTTTCAGGTCGACCAGTTCCCCGGAGTTCAGATCGAAAACCCAGCCATGAACCACCGGATAACCATGCCCAAGGAAAGTCCTCTGGACAACGGCTGTTTTGATAATATTGATGCATTGCTCCTCGACGTTTAACTCCACGAGACGGTCATATTTTCGTTGCTCATCGGTAATGGAGTTTAATTCCTTTCTGTGCAGGCGATACACATCCCTGATACTTCGCAGCCAGGGGTTGAGGATTCCCTGGTCCTGCGGTTCCATAGCTGCTTTCACACCACCACAACGGTAATGGCCACAAACCACAATATGTTTTACCTTCAACTGTTTTACAGCATAGTTAATCACCGACATCACATTTAAGTCTGTATTTTGCACCATGTTGGCAATATTGCGGTGGACAAACACATCGCCCGGCTCGGCACCCATCATCTCCTCAGCGGAGACCCGGCTATCACTGCAGCCGATATACAAGAAATCCGGATTCTGATCCTTCGCCAGTTTCTCAAAAAAATGGTTGTCAGCAGCCTTTTTTTCTGCCACCCACCTTTTGTTGTTCTCAAATATCTTTTCGTATTCGGTCATAATAAAGCGTAGTTAATGAAACGAAACACTCTTACATCGAATTTCAACGGAGGCGGTTCTGCCAGACGGATAGACACCCTTTGTTGAAATCGTTAAAATGTCTTTGCAAGAAAACGCCAACTACTGCGTTATTCTCGTTTTTGAAGCAGTCATTTACGAAATAGTAAACTCCTTGGCTTCAAAAACTTCGAAAGCCTTGTATTTGACGCTTTCTTATCAAAGACTGAAAATAACTTAGTTTTCTTTCTGACACTAAATACCGTTTGAAATATAGTGAGAATATTTTTATATCTAACATTTGTTCGACATACGGCACATTCCGAAAGGATCCCATGCGCATCAAATACTGAGTAGACACCCAGCCTTACCCGATTGTTCTAAAATGGCCCTCATAAAAGCAATGATAGAAATTTTCAGCGGTTTAACCCAATAACTGATCCCCTCCATCCAATTTTTCATTAAATTTGGTCTGAAACATAAAATTTACACCATGAAAAAGGTCATCCACATCCTCACCATCACCCTCGCCCTGCTCCTGATCCTGCTTATCACCCTCCCCTTCCTTTTCAAATCGAAAATCGAGGGTCTCGTGAAACAGGAGATCAACAAACAGGTCGAAGCCACAGTCAACTGGTCGAAATTCAGCCTCACCTTCTTCCGCGGCTTCCCCGACCTCAGCGTGAACCTGCACGAACTATCTGTTGTTGGAAAAGAGACCTTCGAAGGCGACACCCTCCTCTCCCTCAACCGGTTCGAGCTCAGGGTGAGCCCCTTCACCGCCCTCAAAAAGAAGATCATCGTAAAATCGATCCTCCTCAACCAACCGCTGATCAACGCCATCGTTCTGGCCGACGGATCGGCCAATTACGATATCGTGCCTCCGGCGGAGGAAGAAGATGTTTTAGCTGAACGCCCGGTGGCGCAGCAGTCGCCCGAAAGCCAGGCAGCAGCGGCGGCTGACAAGGCAGCGAAAAAGGCTGATGAGGCGTCAGATCAAGCTGATGAGGCAGCAGGTCAGGCTGGTGCCACAGCCGGTAGTTCCATGGGCATCTCCCTGAAGTTGTTTGCCATAAAAAATGGCAAAATACTTTACGACGACCACTCATCCAACATCGCAGCCTCCGTTGGTAACTTCAACCTGGAGGTGCGGGGCGATTTATCCATGGAGCAGACCGACATCGACCTTGAGATGGCGGTGCACGATATAACCGCCTACTCTGATGGTATACGGTACATGAGAAACGGAAAACTCGGGATGGAGATGACCGCTGCAGCGGATATGGTCAACAGCATCTACACCCTGAAAAAGAATGAGATCAGGATCAACGGACTGGTTCTTGGCGCTGAAGGGACAGTGGCCATGCCGGCCGACGGATCGATCCTGCCCGATATCAGGTTCTTCACCCGGGAGACCTCCTTCCGGACGCTGCTATCTATGGTACCGGCCATCTACCTGTCAGATTTCGAAAGCCTGGAAACCTCCGGCTCCCTCGCCCTTGAAGGGACTGTCAAAGGTATGATGAAGGACTCCATCCTGCCCGATGTAACACTGAACCTGTCGGTAAAAGACGGCTTCTTCTCCTATCCCGACCTGCCGAAGGATGTATCGGATGTGCAGATCGCCCTGCAGGTGAACTACTTCGGCTCAGATATGGACGCCACTACCGTTAGCCTCGACCGGTTCCACCTTCTCCTGGGAGGCAACCCGTTTAACATCGACATGCAGGTTGCCACCCCCTTCAGCGATATGCATGTGGCGGGGATGGTGAAAGGGATGATCGATTTTGCCACCCTGAAGGATGTCGTACCCATGAAAGATCTCAACCTGTCGGGCCGGCTCAATGCTGACCTGCAATGGGATACGCGGATGTCGTACATCGAGAAGGAGCAGTATGAGCAGGTGGATCTCGACGGACGGCTAACGATCGAAGAAGTGATGGTCGAGGCGCCCGAACTCCCTGTCCCGGTGCAGTTGAAGAAGATGTCGATGATCTTCACCCCCCGGTTTGTGAACCTGGAGACGATCGATCTGCTGCTGGGGGCGTCCGACCTGCATATGGACGGACGGTTAACCAACTTTGTACCCTATGTGTTTGAGGGGAAAACAGTGGCAGGAACATTGAATGTGTCTTCAAGTATGCTGGATGCCAATGAATTTCTGGAAGAGGAAGCCGCAAATAATGGAACGGATCAACCTGACGGTGCCCTGACTGATCCGGGGACCGGTGCCGGTGAACCACCCTCTGAAGAGCGTTCCCCCGGTACAGAAATGGCTTCAGCAGAAAGTGGGAACGGTGGGGCTGCAGAAGATGAAGAATTATTGGTACCAGCCGACTCCCTCGCGGTGCCACCGGCGATGAAAATACCGGAAAACATCAATTTTGATATGACCCTCAACCTGAAGAAATTGTTGTACGATAACATCGTGGTGGAGAATATGTCAGGAAAGGTGGCGGTGAAGGATGGGGTTGCCCACCTGGCTGGACTCGAAATGAATGTGCTGAAGGGGAAGGTGTCGGTTGATGGTGAAGTAGACACCCGGGAGGAATTTACCCGGGCCGATGTGAAGATGAACCTGACCGGCATCGATATTCCCACTTCGTATGAGACATTCATGACCATCAAAACGCTCGCACCTGTAGCGCAATACTGCCAGGGGACCGCCAATGTGGTGATGGACCTCACAACACTCCTGGATGCATCGATGAACCCGCTGTATGAGTCGATCGATGCCAATGGTCACCTCTATACCCGCAACCTGAAGGTGGAGCAGCCGGCATCGCTCGAAAAACTCAGTAGCATGCTGAAAAATGAGAAGCTGAAAAACCTGGAGCTCGACAGGGCCGATATCAGATTTGCCATCCGCGACGGTCGGGTGATCGTGGAGCCGTTCGACATGAACTTCGAGAATTCGAAGATCGTTGCATCCGGATCGCATGGGATCGACCAGACGATGGACTACCTGCTGGATATGAATATCGCTAAAAGTGATATGGGCGGTGCCGCCAATGAGATGATGAACAGTGTGACCGCCCTGGCAGCCGGGGCAGGATTTTCCGTACCACAGTCTGACTATATCAAGGTGAGGGCCAATATCACCGGTACCTTTAAGGATCCCCGGGTAAGCACCGATTTGAGGGGGAACCTGACCGGCGGAGAGGGAACAGTGAGGGAGGTTGTGAAGGAGGCTGTGAAGGAGAAGGTTACCCAAGAGGTCGAGCGGGTGAAGGATGAAGTGAAACAGGAGGTGCAGGAGGAGGCGACCGCAAGGGCTGCTGAGTTGATCGAAAATGCAGAGGCTGAGAAGGCCCGGCTGGCGGGGGAGGCCCGGCAGGCGGGCGACAAGCTGGTGGCAGAAGCCGAAAAGAAGGGTGAACAGCTGATCAGGGAGGCCGGAAACAACCCGCTCAAACAGATCGCGGCGAAGAAGGCGGCCGAAGAGCTGGTGAAGCAGGCAGAGAGGCAGTCGGCCAGGCTCATCAAAGAGGCTGAAACCAAAGGCGATGCAATCGTTGAGAGGGCCAGGGAGGAGGCAGCAAGACTTTGATCCTTTTGTCGTTACAATAAAAGAATCAAAGAATTTGGTCTGAAGTTGCTGTTGAGAACCGGCAACCCCAGCAGGGGGATGAAATTCATGATATTATTGATAATATCATACTATTGATATCGTATTATGAGAAAGTTCTACAATAAAATATTTATAGTCACCCTCTTCGCCATCGCCATGGCACTGCTCGAAAGCGTTGTGGTGATCTACCTGCGGGAGATATTGTACCCCGATGGATTTCGCTTTCCCCTGGCACCGATCCATCCGCATTTGATCCTAACAGAGATACTGAGAGAAGCGGCAACACTGGCGATGCTGGTCTGTATAGGCCTGCTCGCCGGAAAACGGTTCAGCGAAAAATTTGCATGGTTTATCTACAGCTTTGCGGTATGGGATATCTTCTACTACATTTTCCTGTGGTTCCTTCTCGGATGGCCGGAGTCGCTCATGACCTGGGATGTGCTGTTCCTGATTCCCGCTACATGGACCGGCCCGGTGATCACGCCGCTAATTCTCACCATGGTGATGATCCTGCTGTCCTGGTTCATTCTTACAGCTTCGGAGAAAGGCAAAGATACAAGGATAGAACGTATCGAATGGCTGGGACTGTTGGTGGGTTCGGGAATTGCCGTGGCCGCCTTTATGACCGACTACCTGAAACATATGCTGAAGACGTTTGCGCCGGGTGAACTGCTGCGAACCAGCGATCCCCGGGTAATGGAAATGGCGCAGCAGTATGTTCCGGATAGTTTTCCATGGCTGCTGTTCGCAGCAGGAATAGTGGTGCTCCTTGCTCCGGTGATACGTTTCAGGTCCAGGGTATAACCTTTTTGTATACTATACGTTACAATATAGAGTATAGCCATGTAAAACGACCGGACTGATCAATAAAAAAAAGAGAATTCGCCGTTAATACTGCTTCCTGCCTGGCATTCGGAGTAGCCGAAGAAGGCACCCGTAACTGGCAAAGACCAACTTCATGGCCATTCGGAACTGCGTTGCAGTGTAGTTCTGGAGTCATCATTGATCAAATGGCCTGAAGGTCCTTCTGAAGAGAAGGTTGACCCCGAGGTTGTTGCCGTACATCTTACCAATATCAGCCGCCAGCATGATGTTCAGGTCTATCCCCTTCCATATAGCCGGCAGGGTGGTCTCAAGGTACCAGCTGAATTGGTTTTTCTGAGGAATAAAACGATCTTTATATGTTCCCTTGTTGATGCTGTATGTAAAAAAGGTGCGGTAATTCAACCCTTGAACCACTCCTCCCAATCCAAGGTGGTACCCTTTGACCCGGGTGTTAATCATACCTGTATCATTTTCATCGTTATAAACCGGCGAAGTGATCAGTGGCGTGCCTAAAGTCATGCCCATATAGGACCATCCGCTTCTATAAATACCATGGTTAAAATAGTTGTCATTCCCTTTTAGTTTAATGGTATCTGTCAGGTCATGTACAGGCCCCGACTGCCAGGTAGTTTGGATATACTCCACCACCACATGATTCACAAGCCGCTCCTTGCCATGTATTCGTATAACCAACCCTTTCACCCCATCCTCATAGAACAGCTTGGACATCCCTGAATTATCCTCAAAAATCGTCTGGAAATAGAATCCGGTCGAGAATTTCTCCCACATGTAATCGATCCGGTAGTTCCTGGCGCCGAGGTGGTTTCCGAGAGAATTAATGATCTCAGCGGTATCGACAGTCCCTGTTGCCCCCGACTGTGCCAGGAAAATCCGTTGATAGGCATCGAGGTCGGACGGCAGCTCACCAAACCGTTCAGTAGGAGAAACCCCACCCCAGTGAGCAAAGTGGATCAGGCCCAGGGAGACGTTCAGCCGGGAATCGCCTCCGAAACGTATATGGGCATGTTTCTGATGCAGGTAGACATTTTCAACATACCGATCCTTCTCAAACCAGCCATGTGCCAGTGATCCATTCACCTCCAAATACCCCTTCGTGAATGGCACATCTACATATCCGGGCGTAGCGAGTACAAGTTTGGGCATTGGCCTGGCATTGGCGGACCAGACCGAGCCGCCTGTTGAAAGGGTGCTGTCCTGGTTTCCAATCACCTCCTCCTTCCGCCCGGCCCAAAAAGTGAGCAGGGGTGTTTTAAGCGCGGCATACCCCTGGTGAATTGAAAAACCACCGTCTTGGGCCCCCGGGTAATAGCATTCCAGGCCATAATCAAAGCGTAAAAAAGAGTCGGAGCTGTCAGCCGCTTCTATACGGAATCCGGCCACCCCTCCGAAGGGATTCAGGGAATATTTTCCATACTGATTTGAATGATTCCAAAAGGGTCTGTTTTCGCCTGTTCCGGCAGATCCACCTCCATACAATTCAATTACCGGGGGTGAAATCTGACCTGCACAAAGGGTAGAGATAAACAGAAAAAAAGATATGGGGAAAGCAACCGTCTTCAAACCCTATTTTTCAATTAATTCAATAACTTTTTTAACATTGGTGTTAAAATCAAATTTTTTCTCGACCTGCACCCTGGCATTCTTTCCCATCCGGACCAACGCCTTCTTGTCGGCCCAAAGCTGTATAATCTTTTCAGCATATTGCTCAACGTCACCAAATGGTACCAGGTATCCTGAATCACCATCAACAATCATCTCAGGCATACTGCTGATGTCAAAAGCTAAAACAGGCTTCCCTGCAGCCATTGCCTCCAGTATTACATGCGACGACCCTTCATGAATTGAGGTTGACAGGTACATGTCAAGCCCTTTTAGGAATTCTTTAATATCATCTACAAAATCGAGAAAAACAACCTCTTCCCGTAGATTCTCCTTAATGCACCTGCGTTTCAATGACTTCTCAAGATCACCTCTTCCGGCAATGAGCAACTTAAAATCAATACGATGTTCTTTCAGTAAACCAGCTATACTGATCAGATAATCCTGTCCTTTTTGTTCTACCAGTCTTCCTGCATTACCCAGTATCAGTTGAGTCGGTCGATCTTTCCCATTCATGAAGAAATCCGGGGCTGGCCAATTGGCCAGGTTAATCCCGTTATAAATTGTATGTACCTTGCTTGTGTTTATTATTTCAGGATTTCTCTGAAAAAGGGTATTCCTGATCTCCTCCGAGTTCGTAATGATCCGGGTCAAAACATGTTGAAAAAGGAACCGATTAAAAAAGGAATTATTTACAGGAATCGCCGATCCTCGTCGGTAAATAATCTGCTCAACCCCTGCCATCCTGGCGGCCAATCCACCCAATTTTACATCATTGGATAGACCCAGGAAAACTGAATGGACATGGTGTATCTTGAACAACTTCCTAAAATAATTTAGTTTGAAGGGATTAAAAAAACTGAAGTTGGATACCCGTTTTGATATTACAAGGATATCCTTTTGCCCTTTTAACCTGTAATACAGATCACTCCTCCGATTCGTGATCACGATAACCGAATACCCCTGTTGATCAAAAAAGCAGGCGGTTTCATAATGCCATTTCTCTCCTCCTCCCCATACCCGGTTCGAATTCATAAAACAGACTTTTTTGTTATCCCCGGGTTGATGATCCATGTCCAGAAGGAATGTTTAAATCTTAAGTAAAGATGAAGGAACCTCCTCAGTTACCAGCTATACAGCTGAAATTTTCTTGTCGAGCTTCTCGTAAACGGAGTTGTTGCTCTTAAATTCAGGAATGGTCTCCTTTAATTGCATAACCAATTCACTGTCATTCTGGTTTTTTAACGCCTGCTTAAACCTTTTCATCCTTGCCTGAATCCATTCATGATCATATTCCTGCACATGGGCAATTAAAATTTTGGGATGATACGTGGGAATATTATTTTCAGTGCTATAGATAAGCTCTTCAAAGATCTTTTCACCTGGACGCAAACCGATAAATTTAATCTCTATATCCACATCAGGTTCATAGCCGCTTAATTTAATCATGTTTCTGGCCAGGTTAACTATCTTGACCGATTTTCCCATATCGAAGACAAATATCTCTCCGCCATTCCCCATAGAAGCGGCTTCCAGTACCAGCTGACAAGCCTCTGAGATCGTCATGAAGTACCTGTTTATATCAGGATGGGTAACTGTAACAGGTCCCCCTTTATCAATCTGTTCTTTAAACAGGGAGATGACAGATCCGTTTGACCCAAGCACATTTCCGAAGCGGGTAGTAATAAAACGGGTTCTGGATATATTGTTATTCAATGACTGGATATATATTTCAGCAGCACGCTTGGTGGCCCCCATCACATTGGTTGGATTAACCGCCTTATCGCTGGAGATCATGATAAAGGTCTTCACATCGTGCTTGATAGACAGATCTGCAAGAATTTTCGTTCCGATTACATTGTTCCTTACAGCCTCCTGTGGATTGTCCTCCATCACAGGAACGTGCTTATAGGCTGCTGCATGATAAACGATATCGGGCTGAAACTCCTTGAAGATGGTGTCCATCCGGCAATCGTCGGTAATATCAGCAAGGATATTGTGGTACACAACCGGATCCTGAAACTGAGAAAGCTCCAGTTCCATATTGTATAACGGTGTTTCGGCCTGATCCACCAAAACAATTCTGTCTATGGGGTACCGACATAGCTGCCGCACAATTTCACTGCCAATTGATCCGGCTGCACCGGTAACCATGATCGTTCTGTTGTACAATTGCTTCTTTAACTTGCCATTGCTGAGATATATCGGATTCCGTTCCAGAAGGTCCTCAATATGAATATTTTTAAGGTGTTTTGTCTGCAGATCATTGTCAAGCCACGATCGGATACTTGGCACTGTTTTCACCTGCACTCCCTTGTCGATACAGGTCTGAATAATCTGCTTCCTGATTTTTGAGGAAACCCCGGGTGTCGCGATAACAAAAAGAGAGATGTGGTGTTTCTCGAGCAAGGTTTTAACTTCTGTATAGGGATATATCTGAATACCTCCCATTTTCTTGCCTGACTTATGGCGGTTTGTCTCAACATATCCAACAATTTTATAATTGTTTTCTTCGTCAAGATCAAATGCACGTCTGGCCATGATGGCCAGTTCACTTGAGCCAAGTATCAACACCTTTTTCGAATATCTCTCGGGGTGGGTCAATTCGGCGTAAATAAATTTCACAACAAGACGCAGTGAGGTCATCAGGTAAACAGAGGTAATGAGATCGATCAGCACAATGGAATTTGGAATAATGGTACTCACACCAAAGAAACCGGCACTTACCACATTGATCATAACAAAAACAGCGCTCCCTGCGCTGTTTACAATAAGAATCCTGAACGAATCGCGAACGCTGGTATGCCGTACGATTCCCATATATGACTTTCCAACCAGAAAAGTCAACGAGCGAACCAAAATGTAAATTGGAATTACGTACTTGAAACTCTGTACCTCTGCAGGGGGAACGGAAAAATTAAACCGCAGGACATATGCAATTAACAGAGAGAAAGTACATATAAACAGATCAAGAACAAACACAAGCCACCGTGGACTATTTTTACTTAAAAAAATCATTCATCAATATTTTTAAATTTTTGATGCAGATCCGGTCGTGAAAAAGACCTGCGCTATTTTTCTTTACCATGCAATATGCTAAAGTCTATTACTTAGACACATTAAGAGAATAAAAGTTGTATACAGTCTAAAAACAATAACATCTGCCACCATTGAATCAATAATTGTACCAAATAAAATGAAATTACTACTTTTTATTTAATTATTAGTGTTTTACACAATAATTTTATCAAAATAGCCGATTCTGAATTAGTATCATAACTATACCCATAAAAATAAATTTTAGCCAAAATTCCAAAGCCATACAAATTTAATAAATTATTTGTTTTTCAAAACTGATCGCAATATTAACTTATCTTCAAAAAAAAAAATCGTAATTTCGAGCGAATTTTAAAACCTGACAGCATGGTATCCAGAATTTTTATTTTCTGCTTGGCGTTTTTGATCTGTGGCACTTCCCTTTTTGGACAGTCTGATATAGGCAGCAGTGATCTCTCAAAGGTGAAGGTCGAAGAGTTAAGCAACAGCCAGATACGACAGATTATGCAACGGGCGGAGCAAAGTGGCATGACAGAATCTCAGATGAATGCAGCTTTGTTAACGCGTGGGATGTCACCGGCTGAGCTGCAAAAGCTGGAAAAAAGGCTGAATTCAATGAGAGCCGGGCAGACAAGCATAGAGGTTGCAGATCGAAACCGGGAAGTAAGCTCATCTGCAGGACAGGAGGATATTTTCTCTTCGATCAGCGAAGCCAGTAGTCCCGCAAGACCTACGGGCCCCGCTCGCCGGATATTTGGTTATGAAATCTTCAGAAATGAAAACCTGACCTTTGAGCCATCTCTGAATATTCCTACTCCGCCCGATTACCAGATTGGTCCGGGTGATGAGCTTGTTGTTGATATATGGGGGGCATCTCAGCAAAATTATCAATTACCGGTATCTCCCGAGGGTACCGTTTACATAGAAAACCTGGGGCCAATCAACGTCAACGGTTTAACCATAGAGAAAGCATCTGACAGAATACTTCATCGTCTCAGGAGCATCTATTCCGGCCTGGCAGGTCCGGACAGGAACACCTATGCTGAAGTGACCCTGGGTGATGCCAGGACCATCACGGTTCACATGATCGGCGAGGTAAACCTGCCAGGCACCTTCACCATCAGCGCCTTTGCCTCGGTATTCAATGCACTTTATGCTTCCGGCGGACCATCCGTCACCGGTTCATTCAGAAACATTGAACTGATCAGGAACAACGAGCTGATCGCCACGCTGGACATGTATGATTTTCTTCTGAAGGGAACGCTTGAGAACAATATAAGGCTGCAGGACCAGGATATTATTAAGGTGAACCATTACCATACCCGGGTTGATATCACGGGAGAGATTAAGCGGCCGGGACTGTATGAGTTAAAGGATCATGAAGCGCTGCTGGGTAAACTAATTGAGTTTTCCGGTGGCTTTACAGATAAAGCCTTTCAAAAAAGGTTGACAGTCTATCGAAAAACAGATACAGAGAGAAAAATAGTCGACCTGAACAAAGATGAGATCAATGCATTTAACCTGATTGATGGAGATTCAATTCCGGTATCACAAATCCTTCAGAGGTTTGAAAACAGGGTCACCATCGACGGTGCGGTTTTCCGCCCCGGAGAATTTGCGTTGAACGGCGGATTGACACTGAGTGAACTCATAGCGAAAGCTGAAGGATTAAGAGAGGACGCCTTTTTACAACGGGCCCTAATCTACCGTACAGGAGATGACCTTACCCTTGAGATAATCCCGGTTGACTTAAGGGCCGTGATGGGTGGACAAGAACCATCCATTCAATTACAAAAAGACGATATGGTATCCATATCATCCATTTTTGATCTGAAAGAGGAGTTTTATGTTGCAATAACCGGAGAGGTAAACCAACGCGGAACATATCCCTTTATGGAAAACAGTACACTGGAAGATCTTATTGTTATGGCAGGGGGGCTCAAGGAATCGGCCTCTTTGTCGAGGGTTGAAGTGGCGAGAAGACAAAAAGAGGCGGATGCTGAAGAATCCCGTGGCATGATCGCTGAAATTTTCTATTTCGATATAAACAAATCCCTGGAGCTTACTGAAGAGGGCGAGAAATTTATCCTTGAACCCTTTGATCAGGTCTATATCAGGAAATCACCCGGCTACGAAACTGAGCAGGTGATCACATTGACAGGCGAAGTAGAGTTTCCCGGCAACTATAGCCTCTCTTCGAAAAAGGAAAGAATATCTGACCTTATAGCAAGGGCCGGCGGACTCACCTATGAAGCCTATCCGGCAGGGGCAAGACTGATACGAAAGGTAGAAGGCAACCGGAGAGTGCGAAGAAGAGCACTTGAATCCCTGGTGAGAGAATCGGAGGACCCATTGGTTTTCGACATTGACGATGAGGATGAGCAGGCCATAGGAATTGACCTGGAGAAGATACTGGAATCTCCCGGCAGCAAATACGATCTATTTGCCCGGAAGGGAGACAGGATAGAAATTCCAAAAGAGATGCAAACGGTAAGATTAACAGGTGCTTTGTTGTATCCCATCACTGTAAGGTACGACAAAAGGTATAGTTTCAATAGATATATATCAATGTCGGGTGGCTTTGCCCAGGATGCCAAGAAAAGCAAAGCCTATGTGATCTATGCCAACGGCTCTGTTGCCAAAACAACCAATCTGCTGTTTTTCAATGCATATCCGAAGATAGAGCCCGGAGCAGAGATTATGGTCCCAAGAAAACCGGACAAGGAACGAATGTCAACCCAAGAGGCCATTGGAATAAGCTCCGCACTGACATCCATGGCGTTAATTATTGTTACAATAATCAATACAATTGGGGGAGGAGGTGGTGGTTAATAACCCCAGGATTTTCTTATTTTTAACCAGTTAAATAGTTACTTCTTTTCTATAAATCCTTTGGTCACATTCTCAATGCGAGAAAGATCAGCATCAGTCATATTTGACCCTGATGGCAAACATAAACAGTTATTGAATAAAAATTCAGATACACTGGAAATATATGCGGGATAATCACTGAAGACTGGCTGTAGATGCATTGGTTTCCATAGGGGTCTGCTCTCAATGATGTTTTTTTCAAATTCATTCATCAAATCATAATTTGAGAAACCTGTCTTTCCTTTGTCAATGACAATTGTTGTTAACCAATAATTTGAGAAAAAATTTGAATCAGGTTCAGTTAAAAAATCTATACCCTCAACACTACCTAATAACTTTCGATAAAAAGTATTAATTTCTCTTCTTGTTTTTACTCTTTCCTCAATAACCTCTAATTGACCGCGACCAATTCCAGCCAAAACGTTGCTCATTCTATAATTATAGCCTATTTCAGAATGTTGATAATAAGGTGCTTTATCACGGGCCTGGGTTGCCAAAAAACGAGCTTTTTCAATATGATTTTTATTATTGGATAATAAAGCCCCTCCTCCTGATGTTGTAATTATTTTATTTCCGTTAAAAGAGAGGATTCCAAAACTACCAAAAGAACCTAATTTCCTGTTTTTAAAACTACTCCCTAATGCTTCAGCTGCATCTTCAATAATTGGAATATTATATTTCCCACAAATATCTATAATTTCGTCCAACTTTGCAGGCATTCCATATAAATGCACCAGTATAAGAGCCTTGGGTGTTTTACCTGTCTTTACAATTCTATCTAATATGCTCTTTTCCAGTAATTCAGGATCCATATTCCACGTGTCCGGCTCACTGTCAATAAATACAGGGATTGCGCCCTGATAAACTATAGGATTTACCGATGCGGAAAAAGTAAAAGTTGAGACCAGTACTTCATCACTTCTGCCAACACCTGTAATTATAAGGGCTAAATGCAATGCTGCGGTCCCAGAGCTCAGTGTTGCAGCAAATTTAGTATTTGTATAATCTGCCAATTCTTTCTCAAAACCATCTACATTTGGTCCGAGCGGCGCGATCCAGTTTGTGGAGAATGCATCCTCAATATATTTCTGTTCCTTACCACTCATATGCGGTGATGAAAGATAGATCCGATCAGTCATATTTAATTGGATTTTGGCGAAGTATTTTTCCAGGATTACCAACTACTACATCATAATCTTTAACATCTCTAAGAATAACCGAACCAGCACCAATGATAGCCCATTTTCCAATTTTAACTCCAGGCAATATCGTAGCTCCTGTGCCTACATGAGTACCCTCACCGATATGAACACCTCCTGTTATTGATGCATTTGGTGAAACATGAACAAAATCAAATATTTTACTATCGTGATCGATTACACATGCAGTATTAATAATACAATGACGACCTATCTCAACATCGACATTAATTGTAACATTTGCCATAACTACAGTTCCTTCAAGCAATTCTGAATGGGGAGTTATAACTGCTGTTGGATGTATCAATGCTTCATGATAATTTAGCATTTTTTTTTCATAAACCTTTTTCCTTGTGTAATTATCACCTATTGAAATAATCCACTTATCATCAGCTAATTCTGAAGGAATATACTTTGATGGCAAATACACTGGATAACCTGATAATTCATTAATCTCACCATTATCATCAATAATACCTTCTATTTCAATACTAAGTTGAGATGCAATATCAATGATAACTTTTGCATGACCACTTGCTCCATATAAATTCATTCCTAATTATTTCCTTTAAAGCGTTCCATTGTTGAATAACCTTTCTGATTTATGCCTTCTCGTTTAAAAACATGTAATATTGTCAATATAAATATTTTAAAATCCAGAGCAAAACTTACATTGTCAATATACCAAACATCGAGTGAAAACCTCTTTTTCCAATTTAATTCATTTCTTCCATTCACCTGTGCCCATCCAGTTATTCCTGGACGTAAGAGCAACCTTCTTTTTTGAAATTCATTATATAGAGAAAGATATTCCGGAAGTAAAGGTCTAGGGCCAATCATTGACATATCTCCTTTTAAGACATTAAATAACTGGGGCAACTCGTCCAATGAATTCTTTCTTAATATACCTCCCAATATGGTCATTCTTTTATCATCGGGCAACAAATTACCATTCTCATCAGTAAGGTCAGCCATAGTTTTAAACTTTAGTAATTCAAAGATCAATCCGTCTCTCCCGGTTCTTTGCTGAACGAAAAACACAACCCCATTATTAAAAAAAAGCTGAGCTATTATAATAAACAGAAAAACCGGAATAAATAATACGATCAGAAAAAAGGCCGAAAAAATATCAATTACTCTTTTTATTATTAACTTGTACACGCTCTACAATTTTTGCAACTTCTATTGTGAGATGAGATTTATCAAAACTATTTATAGCCACTTGACGTGCTTTCTGATTGCTTTTTAAATCATTCAAATAGTTCTTAACCGAATCATCCGAAAATATATTTTTAACTTGTTCAATGTTATCCTGATTAATATAAAAACCCAATTTTTCCTTCTCAATAATGTCATATTTCCATCCTTTATAATTCATAATTACAGGTTTATTTCCAACTGAAAGATAATCAAAAAACTTGTTTGCTGAATTCGTTTCAAATAATTTGTAATCGGGATCAACTAACATTAAAAAAACATCTGCGTCATTTAAAAATTGATTTAAATCTGTTTTGGGTACACCATCATGAACTCTAATATTTCTATGTTGCAAGCTCAATTGAATTAATTCTTCTTTCTCCTTTCCTTCTCCAATAAAAACAAAAAATATTTCAGGCAATTCTAATGCAACTTTACGGGTAAACTTCAGCAAACCATTGACCATCCCCATAGCTCCTGTATGGATAGCAACTAAACTATTTTTGGGAATATTCAGTTTCCGATGTAGAATATACTTTTTATCGGTTGGAAAAAATGTCTCTAAATCGCACATATTTGGTATCACAGATAACTTTTTTGAATCAATCCCTTTACTAATTATTGAATTCTTCATCCCGGGCGATAAAGCAATAATATGATATGATTTTCGATAGATACTTTTTTCAAAAGAATATAGTAATTTTACGAATAATGGATTTTTAATGATCCCAATGGTAACAGGGATATCAGGCCACAAATCCCTCACTTCAAAAATATAGGGTGTCTTTTTTAATATTTTAAGAAAAATAGCAGGTATACCAACTGTTAGCGGAGTTGAAGTAGCATAAACTACATTAATATTTTTTATCCTTAATGCATAGCGAATAGTTTTTAAAACAAAACTTATAAATGAAATAATGCGATAAAAGTTAGAAAGTGTATTATCATAAAAATTTCGGATGTAAACAACCTTGATACCATTAATAATTTCCGTCTCCACTGATGATTCCTGATAATTTCTACTTGTTAAAACAATCACTTCATGATTTCTATTCGCAAGCTGTTGAGAAATCCAATAAGATCTGGTTCCACCTCCCTCTGCAGGAGTTTTAAAATACTGATGTATATATAAAATTTTCAATGTCGTTTCTATTCCAAATAAATAGCCAGATATTGATTGGCAATATCATTCCAGTTAAAATCATTTGCAGCCTTTTTACATCTATCTGATATCATTTCATAATTGATGTTAATCTCTCTAATTTTTGCTATTATTTCTTCCTTATCTTTAGGATTTACAGCAAATCCAACGTAACCATCTTTAAAAAATCCATCTATACCCTGCCCTTTTGTATAAATAACGGGAAGTCCCTGAGACATAGCCTCTATATAGGTCAACCCAAATGTTTCCTTTAAAGAAATCATTATATATATGTCAGAAATTTGATAAAATCTCCTCAACTCTTCTTTATTACTAAGCCTGCATTGGATTTTCACCTTATTAGAAGTACTTGCTAATCGTTCTACCCGACCACTATATCTATCATTACGATCTTTTCCAATCAAGGTTAAATAGGTAGGTTCCATCAGTTTTTTATTTGCTTCTGTTACCGTATTTATCAACCCTATAATGTTCTTATTTCTAGTAAATTGTCCAACAAACAACAATTTATTTATCTCAAAATCATTCCTGTCTTTTATACCAGAATTTTTAAACCAAAAGTCACTGATACCGTTTGGAATAACTTCTGACTTTTCCTCAACTATATTTCGATATTTCTTAGGTAGAATGTTGTTTATTAGTTCATCTTTATAGCTTGGATTAATAAAAATTATTTTTTTTGCATTTTTCAAAATTTGAAATGAAAATTCTCTTAAATGAACCATATATCTGTAAAAAATATTTATATCTGTATTCCTTACTGAGATAATATATGGAATAGAAAATCGTTTAAACAGGTTATAAGCTACTCCACCATCGCTAAATAAAGTATGGGCGTGTATAACATTGAATTTTTGTAAATCATGATGAGTATGAATTAAATGCTTTGTAGTTTTCGCAATTTTAAGTTTATAAAGTATACGATGATATGGTCGTAAGATATTTAAAAAATTGAAATCAAGGTTATCGCAATTTATCAGATTTTTATTTATCAATGAACTGTCTCTTAAGGGGACATACACATATTGATAGTTACCTTTTTCCCATAATTTAGTTATTACATTTTTATATAACTCAGTTGTTGAGTAATTACAACAGATATGTAATATATTCATATTGATAAAAATAACGTACGCATAATCTTAAAAAACTGCTGTATTCTAAGCAAGAAAAAACCGGGGACAAATACAATTGTCCTTAATAATCCTATCCTTGGTAATAGTTTTTTTACAAATCTTACAATGGTAATAACATTAAAAATTCTTACAAACTCGTACGCTAAGACAACTAACGTATCCTTACCTCTTAATTTATACCTTTCTGCTCTTCCTTCTGCTATACGAAGAAATTTTTTCCTTATTTCTTTGAAAGTTTTTCGGGTTGGATGGTATACTAAAATATCTCTTTTGAAAACAAACATGAATTTACGTTCAAAAGCCCTAAGTGACCATTCAAAATCGCCACCTGATTTAACGGGTAAAAACTCTCCGATATCTTTAAAAACTTTTTTTGGTACAATTAAATTGGCAGTAGCTCCCCCTGCACCGGAATAAAATGTTTTTTCATTATCTAAAAACCCCACGTAATCAAAGTTTTCCCATATAGCCGAATTGCTTTCCAAAATAAGTTTTATATCCCCTGCAATAATTGTTTCGATATTCTGACTAATTGTATAAAAATTAAATATGTTAATTAACCATTCTTCATGTAAAATGCAATCTGCATCAGTAAATGCTAAAACGTTCCCATTTGAATTTAGACACCCAAAATTTCTGGCAGCATAGGAGCTCTGAGTTTCATTATATTTCAGATAATTCAGATTTAGTGCATCATTTGAATCTATAAACGCTTTGATATCCTCATCACTCCCATCTGTTGAATTATTATCCACAAAATTAACCTCGAAATTTTCATTTCCGAGCTTCTGATTTTTAATGCTCTCAAAAAGTAATGGGAGAAAAACAGAAGAATTATAAACTGGAATTATTACTGATATTGACATTGTCTTCCTTATTTAAAAAAATAAAAGATATGGCCATAAATATCCATACTGTAGTTACGAACCTAAGCTCATAAAAATTAAATGCGATAAAAATATTAATAAGGGCAAATAAAAAAGGAGTTGATTTGGTTTTAGGACCATCTTTCTTGTTATATAAAACAATAAATAGATTGATATACAGGCTTATTGTAACAATGAAACCTAAAATACCCCGATGCACCATCATGGTTAGATATGAGTTCAATAAACTATGCGGGGGCAAAAAAGTATACGTTCCATCATACTTAAAAAGGTTCCCATCACCAATCCCAAATAAAAAAATCTTGAATTCTGAAAATAAGATGTGAACACCTTCTAAAATCAATAATAAATGGCGGTCCTCAGAAAGCTTCCCTGATGTCAATCGAAGTAATAATTGATCGAAAAAAATTGTGCTTGGAATATAAAGAATTATAGCACATATTATAAAAGCAAAAAACAGGTGAATAATCTTTAATCTGGTTTTCAACTTAATGACTTTTAATTGGGTAATCCAATAAATAAATATTGTAATAAGCAATGATATAATAGTAGTACGAGTGAGTGTGCCGAGCATCAAGAAAATTAAACTGAAAAGAATTACAATATTTAAGCCCCGCTTCTCCTTTAATTCTTTAAGACGGAAATATTGTAATATAATAAGAATCGACATTGATACAGCCAGTGCAGGTGATATACCATAGGGAAGTCCGATCCTTGGAAAAAAACCTGCACGGAATTTTTTCGTATCAAATGTATATGTTTCAAAAATAGGTAACACATCAGTCAAAGGTAATGTATCAATTAGCCTCAGATTAAAAAAGAATTCATAATAAATGTAAATTGAAATAAGCAAAGGAAAAACTGCAGACAAGATTATGCTTCTTACGAGTTTAGAAATATCAGAGGGCTTATAAAGATTAACAAACATAATAATCAATATCAATCCCATTAATTCATTCAAAAAATAGGCTGAAAATTCACTCCGGTTAGAACATTGAAAAATTGCTATGATAAGGAAAATCAAGTAAAACAAAATGATTGTGTATAACCCAAAGTGCCCAATAATTTTGAAATTGTTAATAATTATATAGACTATAAAAAAACCTGCAAACAATATAAATGTAATGCGATAAAAGGATAGCCCAATAATAAAAGGAATATTCAACTGATAACTATCAATAGGATGAAGAAAAACAAGAAGAAACCCAAGGTTCTTTAATAATAACTCAATATTAATTTTATGTGTATCAGAGAGAAGCAATTCAGAAATATATTATTTTACTTAAAGATCCTTGATAGTTCATATATTCTGGAAGTGAGTGTTACAGGGTCATCACTATTCTGATCAAAAGTGAATTCTGCAAAATTATAGGTAAAGTGCAATTGTTTATTAAATATTGCAAGTGCATTTTTTTCCTTATCCGCCATAAATATTTTTTGGATAAAGGGCATTTCAAATCCAGCAGCGTTATAGCTGTAGCAATAACGATTAACTTTTATTGAATCATCTTTAATTATTTTACTAATATCACTGCTATCCTTATTTAATTCAATTGCTTTTTGAAATCTTTCATCAAAGGCTAGGTTAAGCATTCTTTCAAACCTCCTTGATTTATAAAAAGGCAATTCAAAACCATATTCCTTTATTAAACCAAAAGCATATAAATTAAATAGATGATACCCTTCCTCTTTATATAAATAACTTTTCCCCTTCCAAACCTTAATATATAATTCATGTAGAGGTCTGATCAGGTTTTTAGTTTTTTGCCCATAAGTTAATTTATTACGTATTCCATGCTTTATTAACCCTGAAGGATGAATTCGAAGATTTGAATTAAGCATTTGAGAGAATCTCAATATTTTTTTTTTAAGATCCATATTCTTCGTAATAGAAAACAACATGCAGCCTGAAGCACAAAACCACAATTGATGATTGAAAGTAAAGTCAATGTGACCAATGCTTCCATCATATAACCTTCTCTTCCACAGGCCAGAATTATAATCAAATGGAATCATATTGAATAATTCTTTTGCTAAATTCAAGTACTTTACATCATTAAATATTTGGTAACCTTCAATTAAAGCCTCAATATTCCATGCAGGCCCAATCACTCCATTCACTTCATCCTTCCCTTTTTTTTCACGATGTTTGAAGGTGAATCCGTTTCTAAATTCCTTATTATAATACAAATAATCCAGTGCTCTCCGGCAAGCAATTTGAAATACTGAGTCATTAGTTAATTTGTAGGCCTTTGCAAAAGTGATAACCCAATGAGAAGTATTTCTGACAGGTGTTTCAGGATCATAATAAGGTCCATTATGGCCTGCCGCCATTGAACCATCTTGACTTTGTTTGTCAAGAGCATTCTTAACTACTAATAAAAAAATATCTCTGTAAGGATTTTTCATTTAATAAGCCTAATATACTATTTTAAGATTTGAATCTTCTCTCGGCTAACTACAATATCGTTTACAGAAACTACAATAACATACAATTGGCTTTTTAAATATTTAGGCTGCCATGTTAGTAAATGGTTGCCAGCTGACAATTTCTGATCTAATATTGTGTCACAAAGTCGACCTGCAATATCAAAAACAAGGATCTTAACTTCTGCTTCATTAATCATGTGTATATCGACAAAACTATTATCAGTAATGGGATTAGGGTATATGCTTTTTATTATTGCGTGTCCATCAAAAGTTGAGCCCCTAATCCAAACTGGACCTATTGTGGGGCCAATATCATTAATTTCCAGAGGCTTAGCGTAATTAATGCTACCCTTTATATATCCAATTACCTTCTCAGCCTCAGCACTCAATTGGGCGTCCTTTTCAGGGAATAAATAAAACAATAAGGCTCTCCTTACAAATATTAGACTATCGCTTAAGACCTGTTCTCGCAATATATTAAGAGGTAGTATTGCAGTACTGATATTTTGACTTGCTATGAAATTAACATTATTATCGATTACTATTTCCGAATTATTTGCATATGGATAAGTGATATAATTACCTTTAAAAATCAAATTATTCATTGCCGAACTGGGGCTAAAGATTAAAATACTATCCTCTTTATTAATGAAAGTATTATTTACAATACTGATATCAGTGGGTTCCAAAACAAAGCCTAACTCTACATTTTGCGAAACTGAACTAAAAACGGCGCTGGGCAAATTTATAAAATGATTATACGCAACAATGCTATTTTTCGTTTGTGGATTATACCTGATCTGTGACTCGCGATATTCTCTTCCATACTGAAAGACAACCGATGCCTCCATTAATGATTCAAAATAATTATTAACAACAATATTATCAGATCCAATAATTCGAATTCCGCGAGTAGAAGCGTTCAGCTCTCCAATAAAAAAATTACTTTCTATTATACACCTATCTCCGTGTCGAAGAGTTAGTTGTCCGGTACAGCGTCGAAAGGTATTATTGCGATAAATGTTTTCACATGATTTATTTGAAATTATTTCAATTTCACCCTGAAAATCTTCAAACAGATTCTTTTCAACAATAGTTCTGGAAATATTATCCATTTCATGACTAAACCCAATTCGGATAATCTCTGCTCCATTTCTTCCAAGTTCTTCCCGATATCCGAAATAGTTGTGATCAATTCGGTGGTAATTTGGAGTGCTTTCTGTCCTAACCTGAACAATAGGCGCTTCAGTTGTTTTATTAATAAAATGACAATGATCAAGTCTATTGTACTTCCCTTGTTTGAACTCTATCCAATAGCCCAGATTGTAGTTGTAGCTATCAATAATAGAATTTGAAAAACGACAATTATTACCCAAGAATCTAACGACAGGATGGTTATGCTCCTCCGTATACATACCTTGAATTCCTTTAAAATATAGGTCACTTACTAATAAATAATCCCCTTCGATCACTATCCTTGAATTTTCAGAGAATATAACTCTTCCAGGCGTTTCAGCTTTAATCAAAATAGGAGCCCCTTCATAGCCGTTTCCTTTTATAGTAACGATAGAATTTTTATAATGGCCATTTTTGATATAAACAGTACTACCAGGTTCTAATAGCATCTTATCCAATTCATTGGGATGCAATAGCTGATCTTGCGATAATAATGCTATACCAGGCATTAATAATAAGAAAAAGCCTATTAATTGCTTAAGAAAAATCACTTGAAATCTATTTTGTGCCTGTTTATAATGTCTGATATCTGCGTTACCCTCTATTGACAGACAATTTGGATGTCTCTTTCTCTATATTTAATCCATTTTTAGAAATGGGAAAAGCTTTTTATACTTCTAATTTGCTGAAGATGTATTAATTTCAACAATATAGATACAAAGCGAATATTTCATAATAATCAGAGTTCTTAAAGAAAATTTTTGAACTACAACTAAATTATCATATTATCTATAAAATTCTTAAGGTTTAGCCAAGTTCTGTCTCTATTTTCCAATACAGTAAGTTAATCTTCCGTAATTAGTTGATAGTTTTGCAATCCAAGCAATCAACCAAATAGAGATGATTTTAAATCTAGTTGGTTGTATATCCTTATTTAACATTGATACTTTTAAAGCCTTAAAATGAACTGGCATAAATCCAGAAAAGATTCTATTTGCGATCCATTTTTTCCTTTTACCATCCTTGAACCACAATTTCATTTGCCCTCTACCTACTCTTACTTGCTTAATAATTAATTCTTTATAATTACGTGCCGGGTGATAAACAATGGCTTTTGAAGCGTAGGAAATGGTAAAACCTGCATCAGTTGCTTTTTTTGTCCACTCAACATCACCTCCCGATCTCAGATTAGCATCAAATAATCCTATTTCATTAAATAAATGTTTTCTTACAAACAGGTTTGCTGTTTTTCCAATCTTCCTCTCTCTTACATTAATTTCATTCTGCATATTAACCAAAGAATCATAGATTTCAGCTGCAGATTTCTTTTCATAAAAGAATTCCACATTCCCAGCAACTATGTCAATATTATTAGCCATCATCTCTTCTAAACCTTCATTAAGCCATCCAGGAGATACAATACAATCAGAATCAGTAAATGCTATTATTTCGCCCTGTGCCGCTTCTATTGCCTTATTTCGAGCAGCATATGAGCCTTGTAGTTTGGTTTCAAATAACAATTCAACATCACCAAAATTTCTGACAATGTCAGGGCTTTTGTCAGAAGACATATTATCAACAAAAAGAACCTGCAGCTGTTCTTTTGGATAGTTCAGTTCAACAATTGAATTTAGTAACTTGGCTAAAGTAGATTGAGCATTGAATACTGGAACAATTATAGTTACTTTTATCATGATTTTTTTTAGTAGAATTTAAGTATTATTGCACGTATTTTTTCCTGGACTTCAATCTTGATTCTTTTATTTTATTAAAATAGAATGGCATTATAAATAATATCAACATAGAATATAAAGCAGCTAGAAATCTGGATCTTATTAAACAATTCTTTACATTGCTATACACCTGTCTGAATAAAGATCGTATTATTTGATTACTATTCTCATTTATGTTCAGTAATACACCAAAATAGGATATTAGGATTCTTTTAAACAGTTTTTTGTTTGACTGCCTATATTTGCTTGTAATCTGCTGATCTCTATCGTGAACAGCAAATGCACCTAAATGTACACCTAGTTTAAAACCGTGAAAATATAGTCGGTTCACATAATCCTTATCTTCACCATAATGTGGGAACAACGGATTAAATAACCCAACAGTCAATAGACAATTCCGGCTTAACAGCCAGGTCGCGGCATTAATAAATGAATTTTCAGCAATAAAATTATGATCCATTTTTACTGCCAAACAGGATATCAAATCATGATTTCCACGAATATAGGTATAGAAAAGTTTATCTAGTGAACCTTGGTTATTTAAATGTAAAGGACTGACCAATCCATATTGTATGTTTTTTTTCTGCTCTTGGATTAATTTCGCTATAGTATCCTCTTCAACCCATGCATCTTGATTAAGTAAAAATACGTAATCTGCAGATTCTTGTAGTGCAAGCTCGATCCCAATGTTATTTGCTTTACCAAAACCAAGGTTCACTTTTGATTTAATTACTTTTACACTACTTAAAAAATTATCCTCAATTATTGAAACCGTCTTGTCAGTTGAATTATTATCAATTATAATGATCTCATGATCCTGTATATTTGAATGAATTAAACTATGAATACATTTACTGATCCAGATCTCACCATTAAATGTAACTACAATCGAATATAATTTCATTTCAGAAGCCGTAATACCTGAAACTTGCATTCTAATACAATTAATCGCATTATCTCTAAAAATGCTTCAATAATTCTATAGGCTTTAAGCAGTTCGAATATCCTGCTCCTTGACAATTTCTTCCATCTTTTATGAAGTTCCAGGAATACCATTTTATCATAAGCAAAGTAGGGTACTAATAATTCAAGATATTTTATAATTCTTCCCCGCCGGGTTCTTTTTTCAATCGAATTCCACATACTGTTTGAGTGCAACCTGTAAACTGCAGCATTTATTTCCAGTTTTTTTATCTTTCCAAATTGGGCTAGATACATTAGTAGTGGATAATCACCAACCTGTGATTTAATAAAATTTTCAGGATAAGCTTTTAGCAATTCTTTTCTGAAAACAATAGATGGTGTATGAATAAAATTTCCCTTCGCTAATTCGTAAATATCAGTAGAATCTGGAACGTCCCTGGTGATATCATCCTCTCTAAGTTTCCCGTCTTTTTCAATTTTCACGGAATGAAAACAAATTGAAAAATCCTTGTTCTTTTCCAGAAAATCTACTTGCTTCTGTATTTTAAATGGATCTATCCAGTAATCATCGCCCTCACATAGAGCAATATATTTCCCCCTTGCCTTTGGCCAGACAAACCGCGTTGAGATACCTCCCTCTCCTTTTGAAAACTGGTTTTCTTCCTGAAGAATTGGGAAAATTTTGTCAGGATACTTTGTTTGAAATTCTTTTATTATTGCTATTGTCCCATCATTAGATGAATCATCATGTATGATTATTTCAAATGGGAAATTCGTTTTCTGAGAAAGAAAGCCAATTATAGCTTGCCGAATATAATTTTTATGATTGTATGTAATGCATGAAATGGTTAAAATAGGATTCATAATATTACTTGCTACTTAAAAGCTTTGCTGGATTTCCTACAACTATAGTGTTTTCGGCAATATCTTTTAATACAACTGCCCCAGCACCAATTAAAGAATAATCACCAATAGTAATTTTTTCAATTACAGTTGCATTGCTGCCTACATGGACTGCCTTCCCAACATGGACATTAGCACCAACGACTGAATTCGTAGCAAGATGAGCAAATCTATCCATATAACTATCATGTCCTAGAAAAGAATTTGGTAACAATATACAATTATCCGACACTGTTGTGTCAGGAGATAATTGAGACAATGGTGACATTAAGACACCACATCCTATTGAACAAAAACCTTTTGGAATTATGGCTGTTGGATGTAAAAGAGTTGCAAATCTTGTTTTTGGAATACCTAATTTTACAATATTTTCATAGACTTCTCTTTCTTTCTTCATGCCTACATATGCAATAAAAAAAGAAACATCTTCCTGATCAAGATATTTATTTATATCACAAGTCTTTCCAAGTACTTCAATTTTTTTGTACTTACCAATTTTAGAACCTCTGGGATAAACGTCATTTAGAAAACCTAGTACTTTATAGTTACCAAGGTCATTTGCAACTGAGGCAGCAATCATGCCTATCCCACTACCTCCTAAAATAATTAGTTTATTCATTTAACTTAGCATTAATCTGTTCAAACCTTTTAATAAGCTTTTTTGCATTAGCTACCATTGGAGGCCCGATAAACCTATTGTTCACAATTGCGACCCCCTTCCCTTCTTTGTTTGATTCTTCAGCTAAGCTTAACATCTCTTTTGCATCTGTATATTCTTGATTCGTAGGAGAAAAATATTTGTGCACTAATGGTAATTCCTTCGGGTTTAATACAAGCATTCCTTCAAATCCTAACTCTCTTGCCAATTTTAAATTACTTTCAAGATCCTCAAGATCATGAACATTAATATGTACCGTATCAATCGGGCAAATGTTGTTAGCTCTTGCAGCTAAGGCAATTAATGCTCTTGGGCTAAATATACTTCTTCCTTCTTTATCATGAATTCCTTCTAAGTCAGTAATAAAATCCTCACAACCAAATGCAATTGCAATAACGCGTTCACTAGCTTGAATAATATCCTGTGCATTTAATACTGCAGCGGCAGTTTCAATTAAAGGTATTAGTTTAAATTTTCCAACTGGATATCCTTTTTCATATTCCAGCGTTTCGAGGAGTTTATCAATAAAATAGATATCTTCACCTTTCTTGGCTTTTGGATACATAAAACCATCAATCTTTTCTATTGTTAAAGCTTCCAAATCTTTGAGCAATTGTCCACTTTCTCGATCATTTATCCTTGGGAAAACGAGTAAATCATTAAACATATTCTTTTCAACATATTCCTTTATTTTCTTTCTTGCTAATATCTTATTTTCAAACGGTTGCACAGAATCTTCAACATCTAATAAAAGAGCATCTGCATCACTCTTTGCTGCTTTATTTAATAATTTTTCATTATGCCCTGGCACAAACATCAAGCTTCTTAATAGATATTTACTCATCTTATCTTTCTTTTTATTAATACTTTTCTTTTAAATGAAAGCACTTTTTCTTCATTTTGATTGTATACAGTGGTTTCTACTTCGATTATCCCTCTATCGTCTTTTGTTTTTGAGGGAGTCTTTTTTAGTACTTTCGTTACACAATTAATTGTATCATTTATGAATACTGGTGCTAAATGGTTAATTTTTTCGTAACCAAGATTCGCTATTGCTTTGCCGCTTATATCAGGTACAGTTATTCCAACTGCAACAGAAAATACCAACGTACCAACAACAAGAATTTTACCATGCTGACTGTTTTTCGCATATTCAATGTTTATATGAATCGGATGATGGTTCATGGTTAAGAGTGAAAATAGATTATTATCACTTTCAAAGATAGTCTTTGAAAGTTCATGATGTATTATTTCATTTTCCGAAAAATCCTCAAAAAAGGATCCTAATTTAGAATTCTCCATTATCTAAATGTATAGTAAATTAATTTATCACCATTCATATTCCATATTTAAAAGATTAAACAATTTTGTATTGTAAGGCTTATAAAATGATGATAAAATTTGATAGGTTTCTTTGTCAATACCATTTTCATAGTTTCCTTCAAAAATTTTCATTCCACTCGGAAAATTCCAATTGATTTTTTCTTCGATGTCAAGAAAATCTATTACTTTATTAAGTTCATAATGTGTCTGACTTAGTAATCTGGAATTTTCAATAAAATGAAACTGTTCAGACCCGAATTTATTATAATACTTCTCAATACTATCTATATATTTTCCAGAAGAAATTATAGGGGCTTCTATAGAATTATGATCATTTATCGCGTCAAGCTCGTGTTTAATAAAATAGTTAAAACTACTATAATCTTTATAATCTCTTTGAATATATTGCCTGTTCGGGATCTTCCAACTATCGAACCAATATTCATTTAGCCTCCATTTTTTACAGTACATATTATATGCTGAAAATGCTCTTTCTATAGGATTTCTGAGCATTATTATCATTTTTATCTTTGAATTATACTCATAAATCCTTTCACAGCTAATACAATTATTGTCTTGTAAATATGATGGAGAGGCTTCGAAGTAAATTAATCCATTTTTTCTTTTGGGAAAAAATCCATGATAAAAATCTATGCCCTTTATATATTTTTTATCATTATTAAAAAAATTAATTTCTTTCTGTTTGCTGCCAATTAACTTTGGATGAGTAGTGAGAAATTCAAACAGTGCTGTTGTACCGCATTTTTGAGCTCCTATAATAATTAAATCTACTCTGTTTAATGATCCGAAAAACAATTTTCCCCGCAACTTATGCGCAATTGTATTATAGGGTTCTCTATACATCAGAAAGAGATTCATTTTCTCAATTTAAGGGAATTTATACTTTTCAATAACAAATTTCTGTTCAAAAAATACATTAAAGCAGTATAAGAAGAAATTGCAAGTGCAGATATTGTGAATAAAAGCACAAGTAAATTACTCGTTAATAAATGTAAAGAACAACTTAAAAGACCCGCTAACACACCGATTATAATAATCATTGATATGTCCTTTACCTGCTGATATAGCCCGTAGTTAATATATTTTTTCGTAAACCAGGTATTAATATATAATGCGATAAAAGATAAAATGATTTCTCCAAAAATGATATGGATAATGCCAAATCTGTACATAATAATTATATTAAGAATTCTTAATAAGTTCTTAATTAGACTTAAGTTAAAATTAAGTTTACTTTTACCCTGTGCGAGCAAGACCTGTACATTCACCTGATGCAACGGGAATAATAAACCGGAAATGCAAAGTAATTGTAGGTAGGGAATCATCGGAGCCCATTTTTCTGTAAGAAGAACTATTACAAACGGTTTTGCAACCACAATAATTAAAACGAGCATTATTGTCAGTATTAAATATGTTTGTTGCAAAAAGTTTTTCATTGTATTCCTTAATTTTTCTTTATTATCCTGGATTGATGAAAATATAGGGAAAGCAACCAAGCTTACAGCCCTGGTAAGCTCCTGTGAGGAAATCTTCTGATAATTTTTTGCTTTTGTATAAAAGCCAAGTTGCCCAATTGAAAATACTTTACCAATAACCAATATGTAAATATTGTCGAATACAACTCGTATAATTGATGAAAATAGAATCCAAGACCCAAAAGAAAACATTTCTTTAAAAGACTCTATAGAAAATTGGAAAGCAGGCTTCCATTTTGAAGTCATCCATAATCCAATTGAAGTAATCGCCCTGTTTGAAATATTTTGAATAACTAAAGCCCAAACACCCATTCCATAATATGCTGTGGTAATTCCAATTATGCCTGATGAAAAAATAGCTGAGAGATGAATTATCGTATTTCTTTTGAAATCAATATTTCTGGTTAATTGTGCGATTTGAATAATATTAAAAGCATTAATTAGTAATACCAATGCCATTACTCTTGTGAGATTAACTAATATTGGCTTTTCATAAAATTTTGCAATTAAGGGTGATGCAAAAAATATTATACCATAAAAAACTATACTAATCAATAAATTAGTATAAAATACAGTATTCGCATCCGCATCGTTAACCTCCTTTTTTTGAATATATGCAGTACTCAGTCCACTCTCAACAAATGTTCGCGATATTAAATACACTACGGTCACAATACCTATTAAACCAAAATCTTCAGGCATTAATAGTCGGGCGAGGATTATGCCAAAAACCAGTTGAATAAATTGTGCTCCAATTTTATCAACTATATTCCAGACTACTCCTTTAACGGCTCTAATTTGCACAGAATCTGACATCTTTTAATTTAAAGAGGAATCTGATGAAGAATGGATAATTCTAAATTGATATTCTATATCCAAATCAGGGTAAGTTAGCAAACACAGTACTGAATCAGCCAGTTTTTGTACCATAGCTAAAACATATACCTCGGTATTATGATCGAATTCTAAAATTGATAATTCAGTATTGATCATATGCGAGCATTTGTTAAATATGGCTTCATAGATACATTTTGATATTTCTTGTTATTTCTTGTATGGCATTTTCTGACAAATTCCAATATAAGGGCAGACATAAAATTCTATTTGAAATATTCTCCGATATTGGCAATTCTTGATAATTAAGTATCTTCCTATAGGTATTAACCGCTGGGTAGAAATACCGGCGGGGAAAATAGTTCTTCGCATTTAGCTTATTTTCAACCTTAAGCAATTGTTCCTCCGTTTCAAAAATTACTGGAAAATAGGAATAATTCGATTCTCCATGCATGTATTGTTGAAATTTTAGCTGCTTTTGTTTGTTTAACTCATCGAGGTAAATAGCATACTTTCGTTTCCTATCTTCTAGTACCTCTTGATAATACTTAAGGTTTGCAATTCCCAATGCAGCGTGAACCTCAGTCATCTTCCCATTAAATCCATTCTCGACAACATCCTTCTCTTCGTTATGACCAAAAAATCTTATTCTTTTTAACTTCTCGTGTAACTCCTTACTTTTTGTAACACAACCTCCTCCTTCGGCAGTATTTAGAAGTTTTGTTGCATGAAGGCTGGTGGCTGATATATCACCATACTCTAATACACTGCGCCCATTGAAAGTTGAACCAATGGCATGGGCTGCATCGTAAATTACCTTTAATCCATATTTTTTTGCGATTCCATCGATTGCCTCCATATCGCACGGATTACCAAATACATGAACGGGCATAATTGCTACAGTATTCTCTGTAATCTGCTCCTCAATTCTTTGGGGATCTATGTTTAATGTATTAGTGTCAATGTTGCAAAAAACAGGGGTGCAACCTTCCCACATAATTGCACTAACTGTGGCAATCCACGTGAAAGGTGATGTAATAATTTCGCCTTTAAGCCCAAGAGCTTTAATTGCCATTTGAAGGGCTATGGTTCCGTTGGACACCGCAACAAAGTTTTCGATTTCAAGTTTATGGCAAATATCTTTTTCAAATTGCTGTACCAGCGGTCCATTGTGTGTTAAAATACCTCTATCCCAAACTCCTTTGAGGATTTCCATATATTCCTCAAGTGGAGCAAGTGAAGGCTGTGTTACAAATATTGGTTTACTATCCATTGGCTTTTATTTGAACTTCTTCAACCAGTCGTGCTTGGTTATTATTTAATAAATATTCTTGCTATACATTCTTACCTGATGTAACTAGATTATAGAAATGGATAAGCATTTTTTCAAAATGATTGTCTTCTTTCATTTGTATATTCTCCTTACCCTTATAAGTTTCAATTTCTACAGTGGGCTTAAACCCTGGAGGTGCTGTAAATAATCTGTTTGTTGTAAGCTTTCCTTCGCTTCCCCAAAGCTCTATTCCACATTGGTAGTGATTATCAAAACCAAAAGCTACTTCTGAAAAGAGTTTTCCGTTTTGCTGGGTTAGGTATCCACCACCCCAAATATCAACTCCAAGTGAACTATCAGTAAAAAGATTTGCTGCCTTAACAGTAAGTTCTTTCCCAAGAAACAACTGAGAAGCCATGATAGTATATGCTCCTGCATCAAGTAATGCTCCTCCTCCAAGTTCTTTCTGGTAGCGTATGTTATCCTCGTCTGAGAAAGGAGGGAAGCCGAAAGAACTTCGCATGGCACGTAATTCTCCAATTAGTCCATTTCTTACCATCTCGAGAATTTGGGTAGTCTGGTTGTGGAAACGAAACTGAAAGTTTTCGTAAAGGACCAATCCTCTTTTTTTTGCTAAATTATTCAATCTTAGAGCATCAGCATAGTGACAAGCCAAAGATTTCTCTACTATTACATGCAACCCTTTGTTGAGTGCCTTTTCAATGTAATCGGCATGCAAATTGTTGGGAAGAGGGATGTAAACTGCATCAATATCATCTGAATTAATGAGCTTATCATATCCCTCAATGGGCTTAATATTAAACTCCTCTGCATATTTTTTTGCTTTTAATAAGCCTCTGCTGGAAACTCCCGTAAGATAGTAATACTCTGGCATAGCTTGTATAGCTGGAATAACGAATCGCTTTGCAATGCTTGCCGTACCTAATATCCCGATTGAAATTATTTTATCCATTAAACGAATGAAATTGAAGCAATTAGACTTCTTGCTTGTATGTTCAGGTAATTATTAAATTTTAGAAAAGTATATAGTTGATTCAGGGTCATCCAAATGTACTTTTCGGGAAGTTCATCAGGTATTTCATTCCCTGAAATAACGATCATATTTCTATTCTGCTCACGGTAAAAACGGCCCCCTTCTTCTGATTGTAAAGTATCATAAACTATTTGGTCTTTCTCAACATTTAAAACATAATCTAAGAATGGCAAAGCACCTTCCTTTGTTTGTCTATAGTTCCCTGTTAGACACTGCACTGTGGGTGCCAATTCAACAATGTCGAGGTTTCCACACTCAAGTTTTGCTTGTACTGCAAAATGAAGTATACCATCTATTTCTTTGCAAACAAAAACGCATAATCCCTCTTGTGCTGGTTCAATCATTGGCTGACTCCATTTAACAATCTCCCTATTACCAATTTCCACATCAACTGCAATCACCTTAAAGTATTTCCCTTCGTTGTGTGCAATTTCCTTGTCAATGTAGGTCCATTCATTAAGATTATTCAAAGGAATTTTCTCTACTTCTAAATCATTCTCGCTTTTTAATTTAGTTAAAAAAGTTATTATGCGATCAATACTATTGTAGGCTTCATCGCAAGTTATTGCTGATTTTAGTAATGCTGCTTTATGCTTACTTAAGCTTTTACAATAACTACTTAATTCTAAATGATTGTTTCCAAACTGAATGCCCGAGATTACAGTACGGGTATCCATATTAACAATATTATCATTTTGCATTAGATTCTTAATTTGGCCTAAAGTTACCCATATGAAATTATCAAAGAGTGGGATTTCATCCTCTACCTTGATAATTATATTCCTATTCCTTTTTTTTAAAAACCGAGCTCCTTGTTCTGATTGTAATTGATCAAGCAAAATCTGCGCTTCACTCGCATTCTTAAAATAATCAAGATATAAAGGAACTTTTCCCCTATGAACTTGTGAATAATTACTTCGGGTAGCCTGCAAAGTTGGGGATAGTTGAACATAGTTTACATTACCTGGTTCAATCTTTGCTTGCAATAAGAAATGTAAAACGCCATTAATCTCTTTAACAATAAACCCAAGATATCCAACTTCAGGCTGGTTAATTATTGGTTGATCCCATTGCTTTATTTTGCTCCAGTTGGTTATAACCCTTATGCCATCAATTGAAAAGAACTTTCCTGTTTCATGAAAAATTCGTCTGTCGTCTGCATACCAACCCTTAAGCTTGCTGAAACTAGTTCTTTGAATATTAACTGCAACTTTTTTATTCTGTTCTTTAATCCAATCTAAAACACCTTTGGTTGGTATTATTTGCCCCTCGGATGAAATAGCACTTTCTAAAAAAGAATTGTAATTGTTTTGCTTATTTGCACTAGTCATTATGAAGCAATATTATATTTCCGTAATTGATAAGCCTATATTTTCGCAGATATAATCAGAGTATTTGTAATTTTATTAAGCCTTTTCAAAAAAATTTCCATTCCACAACCATATTATTACTCATGTCTTATTCTGCTTCAATTCAATTAATATTTTTAGATGTTTGACAATCATTTTGAACGTAATAAAAATCATTGAAAAGAAAAACCCTAAAAAAATGAATCCAAAAATATAAACCAATACTTTTGGCTTGAAATTATTACTTGGTATAGCAGGTGTCTCAATAACCTTAAACATAGGCTTTTCTTCCTGGATTCTTATTTTACCTTGCTCCAGAGATGTTGCCAGCTGATTATATATGTTAAACTTGATATTATAATCTGACCTAAGTCTTTCTTCTTCATTTTTTACAAACGAAGAGATTAAATTTTTATTCTTATCTCTAAACTTTGCAAGTGCTGATTGGGCTATTTGGAAATTCCTCTCCGCTTCCTCAAATCGCTCTTTAGTGAATTCAAGATCTTCTTTAACTTTACTTATTTTATATTCAGTAAGATAATCCGTTAAATTGCTTTTTACAATATTTATCATATCATATGCAGCAACTGGACCCATCATCTCCACTGATAAACTGATTATTCCTGTTTGTTCAAGTTTTAAATGTGTTCTGTTCTTCAAAACATTAATGACAAATCTTTCTTTTTCCGTTGGTTGAAGCTTCTCTGATTTTATTTCATTTATTTGATTATTCCTGGATTGTTTATCCTTAGGCATGGATTTGAATATTTTTTTTGGCAATCCAATAGTGTACTCCTTGAGAATTTTTATAAATGACTTCTTTTCATATTGCAGAATATACTCATATATAGTTATGTCTTTATCTTCTTGACTGTCATATACTGTTTCATGTATTAAATCCATTAGAAAGGGAGTACTCTCAATTATAGCAGGATAAAGTGCAGGGTTAAAAAGTGGATCCTTTTCTGTATTAGATAGGTTCACTCCTGCAAGATTAGATAATTGTTGAAACATACCGCTAGTTGATGAGCTAGTCGATTCACTTATTAATGATAGTTCAGTCCGATATTCTTTTCTACTTGTTACCAATAACAATATTCCGAGAACAAGGAAACCAACAATTACTTTGAGAATAAACCTTCTTTCAGCCCAATATTTCAATGAAAGTTCAATTAAATCAATTTCATTGCCTGATTTCTTATTGTTACTAATTTCTTTCTCTTCCATAATAATGATGTATAATTCAAATATACCTACATAATAATCCTTATTAAAAACAAACCTCTAAATTTTATAATAATTATTTAAAAGAAACATCTGATACATTTTGATACGCTAAGAAGTTATTAAAGCAGAATGATATAGCTCCGCCTTGTCACCCCCATATTGCAGTGAAACAAATCGCAGTATTATAGACAATTAGTCGATATAATACATTGTAAAAAAATCAAACAAAGCTAATAAAAGACATTGATCCTGCAATGAATAATATGGTATAGTAATATATAAAAGAGCAAGAATCAAAAATTAAATTGATTCATACTATATAGTTCAGGTTGCAACCGGATATATAGCACAAAATAATAGCATTTAAACCTTGACCAATTATAATCCGTATAAAGACCGCAAATTTTACTCAATATCCCAAAGGAAAAATCTTCAACTCCTTCTTAAAGCTTCTCAAGTTTGATCATTAACCATTGGTTTTCCGGTTCTTCATATACATCATTTACCCTCGGCATGAATTTTAAGATCCCCTCTTCCGCCTTTTTGTATAGTTTGGATTAGTTCGATCTACAATATTTAATATCTTGTAAGCGGGAAGTTACAATGTACAAAAAATGGCAAATAAGGATGTACCAAAAA
>JBBDUV010000064.1:0-33274 GCA_040903745.1 Bacteroidales bacterium
TTACAAACCCATGACCGTAATAGAAATAAACACCCAGGATCAGGCAGACATCGTCATTTGCAACAAAGCTTTCCCCGATAATAAATGCCTGTGCGAGTCCGTCGGGAGAGGGTTGCATGGCATAGGTTATATCTATGCCGAGGTGATGTCCGTCGCCCAATAGTTCCTGGTAGAGATGGAGGTCGTCCGGTGTGGAGATGATCAGTATCTCCCTGATCCCCCCGAGCATCAGTACAGACAGCGGGTAGTAGATCATCGGTTTATCGTAAACGGGGATGATCTGTTTTGAAATGCTTTTAGTGATCGGGTAGAGACGGGTGCCGGATCCCCCGGCCAGAATAATTCCTTTCATAAATATCTGTTTATTAAATCTTTTATTCTCATATAACACCAACACTCAGATGATAATGACCCTCGGGATGGATCAAACTATGCAACTGTATTTTTAAAATAATCAATCGTATGTTGCAGCCCCTCTTCCAGTTTTATAGCCGGATGCCAGTTGTTGAGTAACGTACCGGCCAGGGTAATGTCTGGTTTTCGTTGCACGGGATCGTCCTCCGGCAGTTGCTCATAGATGATTTTTGATTTTGAACTGATCATGCTAATAATCTTTTGTGCCAGTTCCAGAATGGTGAACTCATCCGGGTTACCGATATTTATTGGACCGGTAACACTTTCGGGTGTATTCATCATCCTGATCAGCGCTTCGATCAGGTCATCCACATACTGAAAACTCCTGGTCTGAGATCCGTCTCCGTAGATTGTTATATCATTGTTTTTCAAAGCCTGGACAATAAAGTTGGAGACCACTCGTCCATCGTTGGGATGCATATTTGGACCATATGTATTGAATATTCTAACGATTTTGATTTTCACACCATTTTGAATGTGGTAGTCCATAAACAATGTTTCAGCGCATCGTTTTCCTTCGTCATAGCATGATCTCTTGCCTATGGGATTCACGTTTCCCCAGTAGGATTCGGGTTGTGGGTGAACGGAAGGATCGCCGTATATCTCACTGGTAGAGGCTTGCAGTATTTTGGCTTTAATCCGTTTCGCCAGTCCCAGCATATTGATTGCTCCCATGACCGAAGTCTTCACCGTTTTGATTGGGTTGAACTGGTAATGAACGGGGGAGGCGGGACAGGCCATGTTATATATCTCATCAACTTCGGCATAATAGGTCTGTGTTACATCATGTCTTACCAACTCAAAATACGGGTGGCCGAGTAGATGAACAACATTTTTTTTGCTGCCTGTGAAGAAATTATCGAGACAGATAACATCGTTTCCATCATTAAGCAGTCGCTCACATAGATGTGATCCTATGAATCCGGCTCCTCCGGTTACTAGTATTCGTTTCATCCGAATTAATTCTTTATTTAACTATCCTTATGTCTCTGCACCGTTGAAATATCCAATCTTAATGATGAGGGGTTCATTTATTTACAAGTGTTGGTTTTCTGCCGATGCTGTAATATGAAAATCCGTATTCCATAATTTCCGCAGGCTCATAGATATTTCTTCCATCAAATATTGTCTTTTCTTTCATAAGCTTCTCCATCATCCTGTAGTTTGGAACCCTGAATTCTGACCATTCAGTTACGATTAGCAGGGCACTTGCATCTAACAAAGCTTCATGCCTGTCCTTGGCATATTTAATTTTATCACCCAGAATTCTTCGTGCTTCTTCCATCGCTATTGGATCGTAAGCAGTTACTTGAGCCCCTGCCTTCAGCAGCGAATTGATAATGATGACTGAGGGTGCTTCGCGCATGTCGTCGGTTTCAGGTTTGAACGACAATCCCCAAACAGCGATCTGTCTTCCTTGAAGGTCTCCGCCAAAATGTGCGAGAACCTTTTTTCCAAGAATTGTTTTCTGGTGGTCATTGGCATCTTCTACCGACTGCAATATACGTAAAGGCGTGTTAAATTGTTTCCCCGTTCTGACCAGTGCTTTCACATCTTTGGGAAAACATGAACCACCATAGCCGACGCCGGGATAGATAAACTTATTACCGATCCGTGGATCCGATCCAATCCCTTTTCTAACTAAATTCACATCTGCACCTACCTCCTCACAGAGATTGGCGATCTCATTCATGAAACTAATTTTGGTGGCCAGCATGGCATTGGCTGCATATTTTGTCATCTCTGCTGAACGTATATCCATCGTGATAATCGGGTGGCCATTGAGCAGGAAAGGCTTGTAGAGCCGATTGATTATCTTCTCTGCGCGCTTTGAATCGGTTCCAATAACAATGCGATCAGGCTTCAGAAAGTCATTGACTGCTGCCCCCTCTTTCAAAAATTCCGGATTTGATGCAACATCAAATTCTATCACAGCTTGCCGTTTTTTAAGTTCTTCCGCGATTGCAGATCTTACTTTTTCGGCAGTGTTGATCGGAACGGTACTCTTGGTAATCACCACCAGGTATTCCATCATGTGACGCCCAATATCCCTTGCAACTTCCAGCACATATTTAAGATCAGCACTACCATCCTCATCTGGAGGCGTTCCAACGGCAATAAAAACTGCCTCGCATTCAATTATACTGTCTTTTAAGCTGGTGGAGAAGTCTAGCCTTTTTTTCTCAAGGTTGTTTTTAACAAGCCTTGTTAAGCCGGGCTCATAAATGGGTACTTCACCATTTTTAAGGCCATCTATCTTTTTTTTGTCTATATCGACACAGGTAACCTGGATGCCCGTTTCTGCAAAACAAGTTCCGGAAACCAATCCGACATAACCTGTTCCAATAATTGCAATTTTCATATGTATTAATTCTTTATTTAACTTCTTGATATAAAATAATTTAAATATCGTTCTAACATCAAGTGACTAGTTGCTTCACACAGTAATATTTTTTAGCGGTGTTCAGCGAGCCCTCATCAACTAACAGCATGTTAAAGAAATATTTATACATGTCCTTTTGTCTTTGCGCCGCTGAACCTTTAGCTCGGCGAAGCCAAATATCTATTCCCAATGATGAGGAATTCATTTATGTAAATTATTTGTTTATGCTTTTCTGTCTCTGGCCTGCTCAAATAACTATTCCCAATGATGAGGATTTGACCTAAAATAAAAGGATTAAACATTTTTCTTATATAAAATATTGAATCCAATTGTATGTAATATATTGTTGATAAATAGGATTTTGGGTTATGTTTTCGTTTGTTTATCTGTTTTTTGTAAGGAAACAAAGTTAGAATTTTTCATTCAAAGCGCTAAAAGTATTAAATGAATTGTTGTAAAGCATGCGAATGGAGGATTTTACCCACTTATATTTTTCTGATAATTAGGGAATTTAGACTAAAAAATGTAACTTTGCGGCTCGAATTAAATAATTATAATGTCTAACTTATTAGCTTTAAACATTTTACTCAATGACAGAAAAAGAAAAAGATGCTTTGAACGAAGAACAGAAAACAGAACAAAGCGCTGAAGAACACAAGGGAATAGCAAATGAATCATCTGCAGAATCCAAGGCGGATGAAAAAGAAGACGAAACTGTTAATGAAAAACAGGATGAGGTAGCTAAAGATGCTGATAATACCGAGGAAGAAATCAGTTCGGAAACTGAAATTTCTCAAGCTGAACCTTCAAGCGAGGCTGAAGAAACGGCTCCCATTGCCGAAGAAAAAGCTGCTGAAGAGGCTTTGATGAAGGAAAAGGAGGTAACCATGGTCGATCTTACCTCAGAGGAGGAAGGTATAGTATCTGAAAAATCAGCGGAAGCAACTGACCCACCTGACCCACCGGAGAAAGATATAAAGTCTGTTTCAAAATCAGATGCTACCACAGGAAATGTTGATTTTGACTGGGATGTGTATGGTGCTGATGTACTTGAAGAGACTGCTGAGAACCATCAAAAGCTGGAAGAAATGTACAGCGATACGCTTTCCACCATAGCAGAAAATGAAGTGATCGATGGGACAGTTATTTCGATGAATAAGCGGGAGGTAGTTATTAACATAGGATATAAATCTGAGGGCGTTGTATCTCTGAATGAGTTTCGTTACAATCCTGACCTAAAAGTAGGTGATACTGTAGAGATATATGTAGAGAGCCAGGAAGACAAAAAGGGACAGCTTGTGCTATCCCACAAAAAGGCTCGTGCAATGCGTTCCTGGGACCGTGTGAACCAGGCGCTGGAGCAGGATGAAGTTATAAAAGGGTATATCAAATGTCGCACAAAGGGTGGCATGATCGTTGACGTATTTGGTATCGAGGCTTTCCTTCCCGGATCACAGATTGATGTTAAGCCGATAAGGGATTATGATGCTTTTGTTGACAAAACAATGGAATTCAAGGTGGTTAAGATCAATCAGGAATTTAAGAACGTTGTTGTATCGCACAAGGCGTTGATTGAAGAAGAACTTGAACAGCAGAAGAAAGAGATCATTGCGAAGCTTGAAAAAGGACAGGTTCTTGAAGGCACTGTCAAAAATATTACTTCATATGGCGTATTTATCGACTTGGGTGGTGTGGACGGACTTGTTCATATCACTGACCTTTCATGGGGTCGGGTAAACCATCCAGAAGAGGTCCTCTCTTTGGATGAAAAGCTGAACGTAGTTATTCTTGATTTCGATGATGACAAGAAGCGCATCGCTCTCGGATTAAAGCAGCTCACACCGCATCCATGGGATTCACTTGATGAGAACCTCAAGATCGGGGACAAGGTTACAGGCAAAGTTGTTGTAATGGCTGACTATGGTGCATTCATTGAGATTGCTCCGGGAGTGGAAGGTTTGATTCATGTGTCTGAAATGAGTTGGTCACAACACCTGAAAAGTGCGCAGGAATTTATGAATGTTGGAGATCAGGTTGAGGCAGTCATCCTCACTCTTGATAGGGAAGAGAGAAAGATGTCATTGGGCATTAAGCAGTTGAAGGAAGATCCATGGGATAAAATACAAGAAAAATTCGCTGTAGGCACTAAACATACTGCAAAAGTTCGTAATTTTACTAACTTTGGAGTGTTTGTTGAAATTGAAGAAGGGGTTGACGGCTTGATTCATATATCAGACCTGTCATGGACGAAAAAGGTAAAGCATCCTGCTGAATTTACTTCAATTGGAGCTGATATTGAGGTTGTTGTGCTTGAAATTGATGCTGAAAACCGTCGATTAAGTCTTGGTCACAAGCAGCTTGAAGAGAATCCATGGGATGTGTTTGAAACAGTCTTTGAAGTTGATTCAATTCATGAAGGAACGATCATTGAACTAATGGATAAGGGCGCAGTTGTTGCGTTACCTTATGGAGTTGAGGGCTTTGTAACTCCGAAACACTTGGTAAAAGAGGATGGATCTGCTGCAAAACAGGATGAAAAGTTATCTTTTAAGGTGATAGAGTTTAATAAGTCCGCAAAAAAGATTATCTTGTCTCACAGTCGTATTCACGAGGACGAGAACAGGCAGTCTTCAAGAAAGTCGGATAAAGAACAGTCAGCTGCTACAGAGAGGAGAAAAACAGCCAAGAAGATCAAGAGTAATCTTGAGAAGACGACACTGGGAGATATTTCTGACCTGGCTGCTTTAAAGAATGAATTGGAGGAGAATGAAAAGAATAAGGCTGGAAATAAAAAATAGTGTATATTTAAAAAAAAATTCAGCTTATGGAGTTCAAAATTGACAAATTTGAAGACCATACTTTGATCAAAGTATTGGAAGAAAAATTGGACACGCATATTGCTCCAACATTGAAATCAGAGTTGGTGCTCGTTTCCGGCAATGGTGAAAAGAATATTGTACTTGATCTTGAAAATTGCAGGTACTGTGACTCTTCCGGACTAAGTGCAATCTTGGTGGCCAACCGTTTGTGTAAGAATTCCAACGGAACATTCGTGCTGGCAGGCTTAAATGATGCTGTTGAGAGGCTGATCACGATTTCTCAGCTCGATACTGTGTTGAATATTGCCGATTCTGTGGAAGAGGCGGAAAAGATGATCAAGGAAGCAGAATAACCAGAAACTTTATTCGTGTCTTTTGAACTGATAATTTTGGGTAGCAGTTCTGCACTGCCAACTTCAAAACGATCAACAGCCGCTCATTTATTGAATATGAATGAGCGGTTTTTTTTGATCGATTGCGGTGAGGGTACACAAATTCAATTGCGCAGATATAGGTTGAGTCCAGCACGTATAAATCATATTTTTATTTCACATCTTCATGGTGATCATGTGTTTGGATTATTCGGTCTTTTATCGAGCCTGGGATTAATGGGCAGAATGGTCCCACTTAATATGTACGGTCCATCAGCGCTTGAAGAGATGGTAGAAGCGCATCGAAACTATTTCGGTCCATTACCATTTTTAGTAGTGTACCATAAGTGTGATAACGAAAAAGTTGTATATGAGGATTCTAAAATAGAGGTTGTCGCATTAAAACTGATGCACCGAACAGAGACATTTGGCTATCTTTTCAAAGAGAAGGCACGGCTTCTAAACATTAAAAAATCTAAAATTCAGCAGTATGGATTGGGTGTTGAGGATATTAAAGATATCAAACGAGGTATGAACTACGTATCAATAGAGGGGAATGTAATTACTAACAGTGAGCTAACCCTGCCACCTTTTAAGCAAAGATCATATGCATATATTTCAGACACTGCTTACATGAAGAAAATTTCTAAGAGATTACATGGGGTAGATCTTTTGTTTCACGAAGCAACATTTCTGGAGAAAGATTCGAATCTGGCAAGGCAGACACTCCATTCAACTGCAAAACAGGCAGCTTTGGTTGCAAAGGAGTCAAATGCAGGCAAATTACTTCTCGGACACTTTTCTACCAGGTACAAGGACGATACGCTATTCGAACAGGAAGCACGCACCGTTTTTAGAAATGCTTTTGCAGTGAATGATGGCGACAGGTTCAAGGTTGAAGAGTCGCGATTTAAAATATAAACAATAGAATTAGTTTAGCTGGAAAATTTGTAACAGAGGTATGAACCATAGAGATCTGTTTGTTACACCTGAAGTAATTAGTTGTGCTTATTTTTCGTGAACGTATAAAATGTACTAATTTTGCAAGTTTAATATAAGAAAGACGTGGCAGAAAAAATTATAATTCTCGATTTTGGTTCCCAGTATACACAATTGATCGCTAGAAAGGTACGTGAAAATAGTGTCTATTGTGAGATACATCCATACAATGACTATCCCGTGCCGGATGCTGAAGTCAAGGGTTATATATTGTCGGGAAGCCCTTTTTCAGTAAGGGATGTTCATGCACCTATTCCTGATCTATCTTTAATTAAGGGTAAGTATCCTATTCTTGGGATATGCTACGGTGCGCAGTATCTTTCACATTTTTTTGGAGGAGAAGTGGCCGCCTCAGGTTCGAGGGAATATGGCCGGGCCCGTTTAACAAGCATTGATAATAGCAACCATTTATTGTTGGATGTATCTGTTAATACCCAGGTCTGGATGTCGCATGGTGACACTATAAAATCCTTACCGGAAAAATGTAGGATTATAGCGAGCACTGCCAATATTGAAGTCGGAGCGTACGTTGCAGAGGATGAGGAAACATATGGATTACAATTTCACCCGGAAGTATACCATACTACGGAAGGTGTTAAGATTCTGGGAAATTTCCTCAGAAAGATATGCAACTGTCAGCAGGACTGGACGCCTGAGTCTTTTATTGAGGCTACAGTCATTGAATTGGAAAGAAAACTGGGTGGGGATAGTGTTGTACTAGGAATATCCGGAGGTGTTGACTCTTCGGTTGCGGCAATGTTACTTCATCGCGCTATCGGTGATCAGCTCAATTGCATTTTTGTAGACAATGGTCTTTTAAGGAAAAATGAGTTTGAAGATGTACTTGACTCTTACAAAGATCTTGGCCTTAATGTGATTGGTGTGGATGCAAAGGATAAATTTTTGGATGGCCTCCGGGGTATAGATGATCCGGAGGCGAAAAGAAAGAGTATAGGAAGAAATTTTATTGAAGTTTTTGAATATGAGGCCAAAAAATTGAAAGATATCAAGTGGCTTGGTCAGGGAACGATTTATCCTGATGTAATCGAATCGGTTTCGGTGAACGGACCCTCTGTGACAATAAAATCACATCACAATGTAGGCGGACTCCCTGAAAAGATGAATCTGAATGTGGTAGAACCTCTCAGACTTCTTTTTAAGGATGAGGTTAGAAAGGTTGGCTTTACCCTGGGAATCGGATCTCAAATTTTGAATCGTCATCCGTTTCCAGGACCGGGACTCGGCATAAGGGTTCTCGGGGAGGTAACCCGCGAGAAAGTTAGACTTGCCCAGGAAGCAGATCATATATTTATTAGCTGTCTGCATGAATTTGGTTTGTATCAGAGGGTTTGGCAGGCAGGAGTCATGCTTCTTCCGGTCCAGTCAGTCGGCGTAATGGGCGACGAAAGAACATATGAATATGTAGTGGCGCTTAGAGCAGTGACAGCTACTGATGGGATGACAGCTGATTGGGCCCATTTGCCCAATAGTTTTCTAAGTAAGGTCTCAAATGATATCATCAATAAGGTCAACGGTATAAACAGGGTAGTATATGATATCAGCTCAAAACCACCTGCAACCATTGAATGGGAGTAGTTACAACAATTCTCTGCTTTTAAGGTTATAATTATAGAGATTAGATCAATCTGCAGTTATGAGCCGCGCCATGACACCAGTATTAACTCAAGCAACTTGTCCCGATTTTTTGTGGAACATGATTATTCCCCATTTGTGCCACGTATCTTCGATTATTAATCATGGCAAGCTCTCCTATAATTCTGCGAGTCAGACTAATTGATTGATAAATAAAATAGACCCATGAAAAATATATACAAATTATCATTCATACTCCTACTGTTAATTCCGTTACAGTTGTTGAACGCACAGTTTGATCTGAACGGGCTAAAGTTGATGGAGGTGATGAATAAGGTCAGTAACTATTATGTAGACTCGATTGATGAATCCGATTTTGTAGAAAGGACAATTATTCAAATGCTGCATGATTTGGATCCTCATTCTTCTTACATCAATGCCGATGAGTTGAAAGCGATGAATGAACAGTTAAAAGGTGAGTTTGAAGGGATCGGTATCTCTTTTAATATTCTTAACGATACTATTTTAGTTGTTGGAACCATACAGGGAGGGCCCTCGGAGCGGGTTGGAATTATGGCTGGCGACAGGATCATTCGTGTCGATTCCGAAGATGTTGCAGGCGTTGGCATCACAAATGCGGGCGTACAAAAACGATTGAAGGGAGATAAGGGAACAGAAGTGGATGTTAAAGTTTTCAGAAAGTCGACCGGACGTGTGATCGATTTCACCATCAAACGCGATAAGATTCCTATGTTTAGTCTTGATGCTTCCTATATGGCAAGTAACGATATAGGATATATCAAGCTTTCAAGGTTTTCGCAGACTACAGCAACAGAATTTGAGACAGCCCTAAAGGAACTTCAAAAACAAGGAATGAAAAGTCTGATACTTGATTTAAATGGCAATGGGGGAGGTTATCTAAGGATTGCAATAGAACTTGCAGACCAGTTTCTTTCCAAGGGAAGACAGATTGTATATACCGAAGGTGATAAGGTGCCCCGGAGAGATTACACAGCCACATCAAAGGGTCTTTTTGAAGATGGTAAGTTGGTAATTATGCTCAATGAACATTCCGCATCGGCCAGTGAAATTGTTAGTGGTGCTGTTCAAGAGTGGGATAGAGGCGTGCTTGTGGGCAGGAGATCCTTCGGCAAGGGGCTGGTTCAGCAGCCTTTCAGGTTAAGTGACGGATCTGAGATGCGGCTTACTATTGCCAGATACTATACACCTTCCGGAAGGTTAATTCAAAAGCCCTATGATGATGGATATGATGATTATGCATTGGATATCAGTCATCGTTACAGTAATGGTGAGTTAATCAGCTCCGACAGTATCCAGTTTCCGGATTCCCTTAGATTCAAGACACTTTTAAAGGAGAGAACAGTATTTGGAGGTGGAGGAATTATGCCAGATTATTTTGTTCCCCTGGATACAACTGATTATTCAGAATACTACAGGAAAATTATTAGTCATGGAGTTTTTAACCGGTTTGTGTTGAATTTTGTTGACAGAAACAGGTCTTCATTAGAAAAAAAATATAAGGATTTTGAAACATTTAAGCGTAAGTTTGATCCTGCCATTGAAATGGATCATCTGATTTCTTTTGCTGAACAGGAAGGAATAACTTATGTAGAAGAAGAATGGCAACGATCGGTTAGCAGGATCAAGCTTCTGTTTAAAGCCTATGTGGCACGTGATCTATGGGAAACAGGTAAATTTTATGAAATATATAACGAATCTGATCCCATATTTCAGAGAGCCAGGGAGATTCTTGTAAATCCAGAATACTATGTTGAAAAGCTCTAAAACTCCTGGTAATGAATGACTGATTGGTTATTTGAGAATTATCTTGAATTGTTGGGTGTGACCCTGAGCATACTTTATCTACTACTGAGTATCAGACAAAATATCCTGCTTTGGCCGGTTGGGATTGTTGGTGCAATGATTTATATGGTTGTCTTTTTTCAGTCTAAATTCTATGCCGATATGGGACTGAACGGCTACTACTTTCTTATCAGTATATATGGCTGGATTACCTGGTCCAGGGCACGTGTTAGAGATAAACATGGAATGGCTGTTGCACATGCAGGAATTACCAGATGCATTCTGTTGCTGACAATAACGTTTTTTTTATTCCTGTTAATTGGTTATCTGCTTGAGAACTATACTGATTCTCCCATTCCTTACTGGGATGCTCTTACCACATCGGGCAGCATCGTTGCCACCTGGATGCTGACGAGAAAGATAATTGAACACTGGATTGTTTGGGTAATTGTTGATCTTATTTCGCTGGGTTTATATGTTTATAGGGGATTATACCCAACTGCAGTGCTCTTTGCGATCTACACAGCAATGGCTGTTATAGGATACATACAATGGAATCGTTCATTAAAGGATTGCTATTGAATCGAATTGTTATTACAGGACCGGAATCGACCGGGAAAAGTGAACTTACAGAAAAGCTTGCTATCCATTTTGGAGGTATTGCAGTCCCTGAGTATGCAAGAGATTTTATTTCTGCACTGAACAGGCCATATAATGAATGTGATGTTCTTGCCATTTGCCGAAAACAAATCGAACAGATAAGTGAGAATCGAAGAGAGGCGAATCTTGTATTTTTCGATACAGGACTTATTATTACTAAGGTATGGTTGGAGATGGTGTTCAATATAAAACCTCAATGGATCGATCAGGCCATAAAATCTGCAGAAATTGACCTGTATCTGTTATGTGCCCCCGATATTCCATGGATACCGGATCCTTTGAGGGAAAACGGAGGCACGATGAGAGAAGTATTGTTTGAATTGTATAAAAAAAACCTTAAATCGTATGATCTTCCATACACAATTATTGAAGGCAAAGGAGAGGATAGGAGCAGGAACGCTATCTTTGCCATTGAAAATAAACTTAATAACAGGACACTGTGACTCACGATTTTCATGCGAAAACTCTAAAAGGCCTTGAGGGTATACTGGCTAATGAACTAAGAAATATTGGGGCCGATGAGGTGGTCCCGGTGAACAGGGGTGTTAACTTTAAAGGATCAGTTGCCATGATGTATAAGGCTAACTTATACTTACGAACTGCCCTCCGGATCCTTATGCCTGTTTCCAGATTCAGGGCTACGAATGAGGATATGCTGTATAAAAACATTCAGGCAGTTGATTGGACACGCTTCATGACTTATAAAAATTCATTTGCTGTCGATGCGGTAACCTTTTCAAAAATATTTAGGAACAATCATTATGTGGAGCTTAGGATCAAGGATGCCATCGTTGATCAGTTCAGAAAAAATACTTCTTTAAGGCCATCAATTGATATAAAGAATGCTGAAATTAGAGTTAATGTGCATATTCAGGAAACGCAATTTACTATTTCGCTCGACAGCTCAGGGGAATCATTGCATAAAAGAGGATACCGAAAGGCAATGCATCCGGCTTCCCTAAGCGAGGTTCTTGCTGCGGGTCTTGTCTTTTTATCCGGATGGAATGCTGAGAAGCCCCTGCTGAATCCTATGTGTGGGTCGGGCACAATTGCACTTGAAGCGGCAATGATTGCTGCAAATATTTTCCCTGGTATTACTGGTCGCAGTTATGCTTTTCAGCATTGGCAAGATTTTGATCAGGCACTTTTCCAAAGAGTTCTTGAAGGAATGCCTGAATCCCATCATCTAAGTCATCCAGTTATCGCTACCGATGTCGATCCACAGGCAGTACGAATCACAAGGAATAATGCCAGGTCATTGGGACTAGAAAAGCAGTTAATCATAGAAAGGTCAGATTTTTTGGAATCACGGGAAATGGTGGAGCCTGTGATGATTATTATGAATCCTCCTTACGGAGAGAGGCTTGAAGTTGATAATATTGAAAAGCTATATCAGAATATCGGTACAATTCTTAAGCACAAATATCACGGTTCATCCGCATGGTTATTTACAGCCAATATGGAAGCTGCCAAACACATTGGACTAAAATCAGAATCTAAATATTCACTTTTTAATGCAGGACTCGAATGCAGGTACCTTAATTATTCGTTGTTTCGCGGTGAAAGAAAAAAACATCTACATGGATCAGTGTAACTAAGAAGGCAAATAGTCACTAAAAAAACGCTGTTTACTGAAAAAATAGCAAAAATAGATCTTTTATTTATGCATCTCCCTTTTTTTAATTACATTTAATCTTGGAAAAAAGATCATTGCAGCCTCAAACAGGCTTTCATAATCTGTTTTGTGTCGCAATATTTTTTTATATATTTGCTGTGCGAGAAAATAGACATTTCATCACCTGAAAACAAAAAAAGCTTCAATGAGCTTTGATGTAAAAGAGTATTACTCTAAACTGAACGACGATGACGTTTTGATTGCTTACAAGGGGAGTGTTTCCAGTGAGTTGATCAGCAATGTTTTGGAAGTAGTTGAAGCACGGATGGATGATTACAGTGAAGCATCCAAGACAAGAAAAAAAGTATATAATGTTTTAGTGGAGAGTTTACAAAACCTTTATCATCATATTGATGTATTACCTCCTGAGCTTCAAAAGGATTTTGATGAGAAGTTTGGAATACTTGTAGTATCACGGATTGATTCAAAATATAAGATATCAACGGGAAATTTTATTGAAACAAAAAATGTTGATCAATTGAAGAGCAGGTTGGATAAGATCAATTCAATGAATTCTGACGAACTGAAGGATATGTATAAATTTATCCTTAACCATCAACGCCTGTCTCAAAAAGGAGGCGGAGGACTTGGTCTGGTTGATATTGCCAGAAAAACAGGTAATCCATTGGATTATTCATTTCACAAATTTGATGATCAATTTTCCTTTTTCAGTCTTGATGTGTATATTGATTTCTAACAATAGAAAATAAACTTATAAAAAACGAACTATGGAACCATTGTTGCTTGAAGGAACAGCCAAAACACCCACAGTAAAATTTGATGCCGGTGAAGGTGTAATAGAGATTAAAGGACGTTCGATCCCGGAGAATTCGATAGAATTCTATAAACCGCTTGTCGAGTGGCTTGAAGAATACAGTGCGACACCACTCGAACTAACCCAGGTGAATGTGCAGTTGGAGTATTTTAATACAAGTTCATCAAAATGTATCCTTGACGTATTCAAGAAACTTGAAGCAATTCATAAAGGAAAGAATGAGGTGATTATTAACTGGCATTATGAAGAAGATGATGAGGATATGTTGGAAGCAGGCGAGGATTATGAATCGATTATCAGAGTTCCTTTTAAAATGATTGAAATCGTAGAATAGATCGGTTTCAAATCAGAGTTACCGATGCTAGAAAAATACCATCTCATGATAGTGAGATGGTATTTCTGTTTATTTAAATAGTGTAAGGTTTATCTCTTCCAGGTAAAATTCTCGAAAAACTCAAGTGTTCTCCTCAACACCCTGTAATAAAGTAAAATGTATAAGACAAATGTCATGATCCAGATTACAAGAACATTTACCCAGAAGGTTGGGATGAAATGCCCGAGTACCATCTTTCGCGGCGCATAGAAGTGCGCTTTAATAAATTTTGATCTGGGATCCAGATAGATGGGGTCTGCTTTTTGTATCAGTTTACCCTCGTACTCGACTATTTTTTCAAATTCATTCTTATTCGTAACAAATTCTTCCAGACTGGAATTATGATGTTTTCTTTTTAATTCCTGAAGCTTTTCAAGATCAAAGTTATTTTTAAGATTGTTACTTTCTCTGAAAGCAATTCTATAAATCTCTGTATATGCCAGGGAGAGGGCTTTGATATACTCCTCCGTATACCTGAGAACAGAGTCGTTGAGTTTCTCCGGGACCAGGTTTGAGAGGTTTTTTATATTATATGACGGAATATCGTCGCAATATGTTTTGAATACCATTCTGTCATTGTATTCCTTTTCAAGTTCGTTTCTAATTAATGCAAGGTGATTTTTAATAAGTTCCGGATCTTCGGATTTTTTGTAGTTCTGAATTACGACATTGATTTTATTCTGCAGATTCTTGAGGAGATAATTTGATTTGAAGCCAGCTACACTTTTTTTCTTCTCAGCAAGATAGAAGTTCGAATTGTAATCATTTTCCTTAAATTGATAAGTTGCCAAAGCCTCATATGCCCAACGCGCAGTAATTACCTCGCCATAAAAAGGGATTCTCTCTGGAGAGGAGATTTTTGGATTCAGATTTTCGAATTTAACAATGATGCCACTGAGTATGATTTGAGGGATTACTAAAAATGGGATGAGTATGTAAATGGTCACCACGGTTTTGAAACTATCGGAGATAAGTAGTCCCATTACATTAGCTGCCGCCCATGAAGAGAAAAGCACCAACCAATACTCAAAATACATACCTTTAATCTCCATTATAGTATTGCCGATAATGACAAATGTGGCTGCCTGAATTGCTGAAAGCATGAGCTGTACTGCTACCTTTGACAGAAGGTATCCAGACCAGCTTAAATTCAGGAAAGCTTCCCTTTTTAGTATTTTTCTATCTTTTATAATCTCTTCAGCACTTACAGATAAACCCATGAAAATGGCTACAATTACAGACATGAAGATATACACAGGGAGATTGCTGTTCTCAGCCAATGTATAGTTAAATATATTGGTAACACTTACACTATAGTATTTTACAATAAATGCCAAGAGAAAGGCGAGGAGAGGTGCTTCAAGGAAATTAATCACCAGATATTGTGTGTCACTTATTTTTTTAAGGATATCGCGTTTAAGAAAAACTTTAAACTGGCGAAACCGTGAAGGTGTTTTAAATGATATTTCAGGAAGATCCTCTATTTTCGCTGTTGGCTGTTCAACCTCTTTATAATCTTCTTTAAAAAATTTACTCCACTGCTGAGGTGAAATCCTTCGTGTATGGGTTAACTTTCCATATTCATCCAGTAAACTGGTTTCAACAATGTTAAAGACTTGTTCTGGATTCACATTACCACATTCATGGCATTCACTTTCGTTCCAGTCTGCATGCTGTACCTTGGTTTTGAAGTACTGTATGGAATCAATGGGGTTTCCATTGTAAATCAGGTATCCGCCGGTATCAAGGATCAAAAGCCGGTCGAACATCTTGAATATATCAGATGATGGCTGGTGTATGACCACAAAAACCAATTTACCTTTGAGTGAGAGTTCCTTCAATAGGTCCAGAATATTTTCACTGTCTCTACTTGAGAGGCCGGAGGTTGGTTCATCCAGGAAAAGTACAGCCGGTTCACGAATCAGTTCCAGAGCTATATTGAGTCTTTTTCGTTGTCCGCCACTGATCTTTTTATTCAGTGGGGAGCCGACCTGGATGTTGCGGATCTCAAACAATCCAAGGTTTTTAAGTACGATATTAACGGTTGTGTCAAGCTGTTCTTCAGAGTAGTTATCGAAACATAGTTTTGCATTATAATACAGGTTCTGATATACTGTTAACTCCTCTATCAGCAGATCGTCCTGTGATACAAATCCGATGATACCATTCACAGCGGGATCATCACTGTGTATATCTATACCATTTATCTGTACCTGTCCGCTGGTGGGTTTATTCGATCCGTTGAGTACATTTAGAAGGGTTGATTTTCCAGCTCCGCTGGCTCCCATAATACCTACCAGACGTCCTGAAGTTTCAGTAAAGTTGATATCGTGAAGTCCTATGGTCCCGTTAGGAAACTTAAACCCGATATGATCAGCCTGAAAAACTATTTTTGATTTAACCCTGTCCTCAACGAAAGAACTCACAATGTCGCTATAATAAATGGGAACGATTTGCTGGTTTCTGATCGATGCCCCGGTATTCAGGGGGTAAGTTTTATATTGTTCAAGTAGCTGTCCATTTATGTACATTTCAGCCTGCCCTATATACTTAACAAAATAGAGATTAGTAGACAGAATATGAATGACCCTTATTTGACCGGAAAGGTTTTTTCGCTGAATATGTTTCGATCCTTCAGGAAGATCACGTCCATTTTCCGAATCGTCGACGAATAGAAAATGAGAAGAAGCAAATACCTTTTTATCATTTAATACAAATTCTCTTATACTATTATACTCTTCACTTTTTATATTAAAAGTATCAGAAACAGTTGTTACGAATTCCATCTCCTGGCCAGACGCAATTTCAGCATCAGATTTAATAAACTCAAGAAGCTGAATGAGAAATACAACTTTTTGCTGTTGGGTAAGCTCTTCATTAATACTGGTACATATCTTCAGTACCCTGACGGATCTTCTTGAAAGAATCCGACTTGCCTTTTGGGATTTCGCTTTGTCCTCATCTGCAAATTTTTTTACAAACTCATCATAAACTTGCAGGAACTCATCTGCCAACTCTTTATTGAGTTGTCTGATGAGAAAGGATTCTACGATCGCTCTTCGATCATCTAAAGAGCTTTCCGGCCTTGCAATGATAGCAAAAAGCTGCATTAATGCCTTCAGTATCTTTTCGCTCATATCGGTTTTATTATGTACGTAATAGATGGAAAAACCCTGAACAGTCCAAGATAATAAAAATATAGATAAAAGTGTGTTTTCCCAATTGTCTTCATCAAAAAGAAGATTTTGTGCATTTATGTCCAGAGATAAAACATCAGGAAAAGAAGAGGAACCATAATGCCAATTGAAATTAGTATTATACTCCGACCACCTATCCCTTTTTTACCCTTAACCATGAAGAGTCCGGTAATGGCCAACACCACTATTGAGAATGCAAAAAGATCAGAGAAGTAGGTCCATAGTTTTTTTGGTTTATTGTAATGGAGAAAATTGATCTCCCTGAAAAATTTTCTGTTACTGATTTTAACAATTTGTGTCAAATTCAGGAATGGAGGAGGATACCTTTACAAGGATGTGTTTCTCTTTTGCATCATCCGTGAGAAACATTTTCTGTCCTCCGTGCCTGCAAATGTGGGTAACCATGCCAGTAGTTTGTATTAGGTTATCTCCCAATTCCTTTGCTGAATCCTCGAGATTCTCGATAGTAATAACCCTGATATCTTCGTTAATTTTTCCGATCTTTCCGGATTCTGTATTACAAGAAATTAGAGAGGCTAAAAAGACTATAGTAGAAATAGTAAGCTTCATTGTTTGCATATTATTTTTTAACAAAACTATAAAAAAATATTCATTGCTCCTCTTTAAAACTGGAGACGCACTCATCAAAACTATTATAAATATCGAATACATTGTGCAATTGAAGAACCTGGAAAAGCTCCATTACATCAGGCTTTAGATTACAAATCTTAAATTTCCCATTGCTATTGTTTGCAGCTTTCATTAGCGACAAAAAAACACCGAATCCCGAACTGTCAATGAATTTGATACCTTCAAGATCGAAAACAAGTTTTGTACCCGGAGTCGCATAATAACTTAAAAGCATGTCTTTTACCCGATCGGCTATTAATGCGTTGAAGCGGTCTTCACTGGTAAGTCTGGCGATAAGAATACCACCTTTTTCATCAACTGTGATCATGATTGCTTGTTTTTTAAATACTCATCCAATTCTTCCAATGCTAAACCAGAATTTTTTATAAATGTGCCGATCAATCCTTTGTATGTGTTGACTTCTATTTCGTTCTTGGCATAGATTTCCAGGTTCTTCATCAATTCAGCTTCATTAGTCATCCCCATCACTGCTACAGATGATTTGGCCTTGTGGGCGACCTTTGACAGGTTTTCAAAATCAGACTTATCCAGTAACTCGGGTAATTGAATAATGTACTCGTCTATCTGTTCCCGAAAAATAGATACTATTTCAGCAATAAAATCCGTATTATTCCCGGACATTGATTCAAGGTAAGAGAGATCAGTAATCATGAATAAAGATCTTTGTTTTTAGGAATGGTTGATAAATTTCTTTTAGACTCTAAATTTATTTTTTTATTTTTAGAAATGAAACCCTTTTGAATTAATTTTAGTATAATGTAAAAGTGTTTATTTTTTAAGTGTGTGCATCTATTATTTTTCGATAGTTGAGATTTCATTCTTATTATTAATGTTGCAGAAATCAAGGTTAAAATGAAAAAATACATTACAATTACATCCCTTCTATTGCTTTTTTCTTTTTCGGTTCAGGCCCAATTATCGGTAAAGGAAAAGAGGGATTTTAAGCGGTTCTATAATGCAGGAATTGAGCAGCTCACAAATCAGAATTATGAAGAGGCACTTTTACTGTTTAATGAATGCCTGGCATTGGATGAAACAAATGCCCTGGCTTATTTGCAAAGGGGAAGGGTAAATGCTGCTATGGATATGTATAGTAAGGCATTGGCAGACATTGACAAAGCCATTCAATTTGATCCCGATAATGGTGAGGCCTATTTTTATAAGGGTTATCTTATGTTCGAAGAAGATACAACAGGAATAAGTAGGGAGTTACTTCAAAAATCATTGGATAATGGTTTTGAATTGGCAGAGACCTATTATTACATTGGATTGCATTATTTGCTGAATGATGAGAATGACAAAGCTTTGATCAATTTTGACAAGGCGATAAGAATTAAAACTGATTATGCTCTGGCATATCATGACCGTGCAGGAATAAAGAGACAATTGGGTGACTACAATGGTGCACTTTACGATTATAAGTCGGCTGTGAATTATATGGAACAATTTCCTCTCGCCTACAATAATATGGGATCGGTTAAGTTGGTCATGGGTGATTTTGATGGTGCAATTTCAGATTACTCTACAGCAATTGAGCAGGATCCTGAACTCTATCTTGCTTATAATAACAGAGGCTATGCCTTTTACCAGATGAATGAACTGGATACGGCTATGATAGATTTTTCAAGGGCCATTCAGATTCAGCCCGATTTTATGGAGGCACAGTTGAACCGTGCCAGTGTTTTAGTATTACAGAATGAGCATCAGTCCGCGATGAATCTATTGGATGCAATAATTCAGAAAAATCCTGAGAAATCGGTACTTTATCTCAACCGAGGGTTGGTAAAGGAGATGACCGGGGACGTTATTGGTGCATGTAGGGATTGGACTAAGGCACTGGACCTGGGAGATAGTCAGGCTTCCGAATATTTAAAAGAATGCAAATAAAAACAAAAGTGATCATGAATATCAGAAAAGCAGGTCTGTTTATACTTATTCTATTTTTAACTTTCAATATCTGCGCTCAGGAGGAAGTCATTATTAAAAGGAAAGAATTCAGGAATACTGACCAAACCACAGGATTTAAAGAGGCATGGAAGAGTATTAAGGAAGGAAATAAGTATTATGATCAGGGCCTGGGATCCTTTAATCTGGCTCGTGATCATTACCTTTTCGCGAATGAATATAATGGGTATAATGCTGAGTTGAATTACAAGATTGGTATTTGTTATCTTCTGGGTGATGAAAAGTGGAAAGCTATTGATTATTTTCTGAAAGCTTATGAACTCAAGCCTGATGTTAGTCACGAGGTACGTCTGCTGGTTGGAAGAGCATATCACCTGACCGAAGAGTTTGATAAAGCGATCCGATTTTACAGGGAATATAAAAATAATCTGCCTGCGGACGAGGACATCGTGTCTGTGAGCAACCAGGTCGATCACCTGATCATTCAGTGTAATCATGGAAAAAGCCTTGTCAGCAATCCTAAAAGGGTAATAATTCAAAACCTTGGTAAAGATGTAAACTCTCAGTACGATGACTATAATGCAAGGTTCGCCTATAATGATACGGCACTCTTTTTTACAAGTCGGCGTCCGGCGAATAAAAAAACCAAACGAAGTGAACTTGATTATAAATATTATGAAAATGTTTTTGTAAGTCCGATAGTTGATGGTGAATTTAGTGCTGCATATTCTCTGGGGAAACCATTCGATCTAAAGGGTAACAATTCTCTTGTGGGCATTGCTCCCGATGGCCTTTCCGCCTTTATTTATGTTGGAAGTGAAAATGGAGGAGATATTCAGCAATTGTTCTTTGATCCTGAAAAGGATAAATGGACAAGACCTAAATCACTTTCTAAAAGCATTGGTTCTGATGCTATGGAGACCACGGCTGCCTTAGCACCTGGTGGCAGGGATCTGTATTTTGTTTCATCTAATCCAGAATTGACGTATGGAGGCAAAGATATTTTCGTTTCCCGGATGAACGCTAAGGGGAAATGGGGGGATCCCGTAAACCTTGGCAGCATGATCAATTCAAAATTTGACGAAGAAGGAGTTTATCTTACCAATGACGGAAAGAAAATGTATTTTGGATCAAAAGGACATACTTCAATGGGCGGATTTGATATTTTTAAAACTGAGCTTGATGAAGATGGTACCTGGAGCAAACCTGAAAATATAGGATACCCCATCAATACCCCGGACGATGAGATTTTTTATGTAACAGATACCAGCCATGTATACGGTTATTACTCAGCTATACGTGACGGTGGTCTTGGTGGAAAAGACATATACAAAGTCATTTTTCTGGGGTCAGAAAAAGAGGTTTTAACCCTTCAGCGGGATCAATTGATTGCGGGAGTGGATTTTACAGAACGAAATCCGTTCCTTACGATGCCTGACTTATTGAGCATAGACACAACCCTCATGCTTTCAGGGCACGTGAGAGATACCATCGGCGGAGCAAATACCGTTGTTTTAGCCGGATTAAGTTTTATGGATCCTGCTACAGGAGAGGTCATTGCAAAGACGATGACGGGGCCTGATGGCTTTTACAGGGCAAGAATACCATCACCAAAGGTTTATGGGGTTGAAATCAATGCGACAGGTTATCTGTACTATCTGGATATATTGGATCTCTCATCTTTGAATCCGGATGAACCCGTTGAAAGAAACTTCTATCTGCAACGGATCGAGGTTGGCACTAAAGTAGTACTGGATAACATCTATTTCGAAACCGGGAAGTCATTGCTGACGGTTGATTCTTACGAAGCACTCGACCAGGTTGTCAGGTTCCTTGAGAATAATGAATCAGTAAGGCTTGAAATATCCGGACATACAGACAATACTGGATCGCTCAGGATCAATACAAATCTTTCGGAAGCACGAGCTAAAGCAGTTGTCGATTATTTGATAGACAGAGGTATTCCATCTAACCGACTGGAATACAAAGGCTATGCAGACACACAACCAGTTGCTGGTAATGACACACCGGAAGGAAGAGAGATGAACAGAAGGGTTGAGTTTAAAGTGCTCAGTAAGTAATAGGGTCTCTACCCGAAATATCCTGTTTTTAAACAACTGTTTTCATTACAGAAAATGCTACTTTTGTTGTGGTTAAATACGGATGTTTTCAGCATCTGTTTAGCACATACTTTTCCTTGCTGCCTATCGCGGAATATGTGATAAATAATTCAGCTACATGGAGATTTCATTACACATTCAAAATGAATTGTTTTTATGAAAAAGACAGTTTTTTACAATGAACATATCAAGATGGGAGGACGAATGGTCCCTTTTGCCGGGTTTGAGATGCCACTAGAATTTTCAGGTGTTCGAAAGGAGCATATTCATGTAAGAACAAAGGTTGCGGTTTTTGATGTTTCTCATATGGGTGAGATATGGATCGAAGGTGAGAATGCTGAGGCATTTGTTCAATATATGACTAGCAATAACATAAAAAAATTGATGCCCGGAAAAATACAGTACTCTTGCTTTCCCAACGGTAGAGGAGGAATCGTTGATGATTTGCTGGTCTATATGCTTGAAAAAAACAGGTATCTTCTTGTAGTCAATGCTTCTAATATACAAAAGGATTGGGACTGGCTTCTGAAAAACAATAATATGGGAGTTGAGCTAACCAATGCATCAGATAGGATGAGTCAACTGGCGGTTCAGGGACCAGATGCTATAAAGGTGCTTCAGAAAATATCAACGGTTCAACTGGATAAAATCCCTTATTTTAATTTTGTAATTGGTGATCTGGCTGGAAAGAAAAATGTTATTATCAGCCATACAGGTTATACCGGAGCCGGAGGATTTGAAATATATTTTGATAATCCTGATGGTCCGCCGATCCTCAATGCGCTGATGGATGCAGGCAGGGAATATGATATACAACCTGCAGGATTGGCATCCCGGGATACGCTTCGGTTGGAAATGGGATTTTGTCTTTATGGCAATGATATTGATGATTCAACTTCCCCCCTGGAAGCTGGATTGGACTGGATTATTAAATTTGTTGATGGAAATGTTTTTATCGACAGAAAAAATCTTGAGATTCAAAAGAATAAGGGGCTCAAGAAAAAACTGGTTGGTTTCGAGTTGAAAGATAGAGGTATACCAAGAAAAGATTATCCGATCATGAATGAAAGCGGACAACAGATTGGCAGGGTTACTTCCGGTACCATGTCACCCTTCACTTCTAAGGCCATTGGCTTGGGGTATGTACCTACGGATTTTTCAATACCCGGTACAACCATCTATATTGGCATCAGAAATAATCTGATTCGTGCAACCGTTGTAAAACCACCATTTATTAAACAGGAATAAGTAGCGATTAATGAGGTACGTAGAAGTGTGTTTTAGTCCGGCCCTTTATAGCGAGCATGAGAACAGGGATGCTGTAGTAGTAGTTACTGATATTCTAAGAGCAAGCTCAGCAATAATAACGGCATTTATGAATGGCGCCAAAAGTATTATTCCGGTTGGAACCCTTGAGGAAGCCAGGAACTATAAGAAAAATGGATATATGGTAGCTGCCGAACGTGACGGAATTGTAAGAGATTTTGCGGATTTTGGTAATTCTCCATTTAATTTTAACCCGAAAAATGTTCAGGGAAAGGAAATTGTCTATTCCACTACCAACGGGACACAGGCCATCCAGATGGCCAGCAGCGGACATGAAGTTCTGATCGGGGCATATTTAAACATTTCTGCAGTTGCTGATTATATTGTAGCCAGCGATCGTGACCTGTTGATTCTATGTGCCGGGTGGAAAAACAAATTTAGCCTGGAAGATAGCTTGTTCGCAGGAGCACTGGCACAACAGGTATTGCAATCCAAAGGGTTTGCAACCGTATGTGATTCAACAAATGGAGCAATGGATTTGTACGATCTCGCTAAAAAAAATCTGATGGATTATATCGAGAAAGTTGCGCAACGCCACCGACTAAGAAAGAATGGCCTGGATGATGTCATTGGATATTGTCATGAAAAAGATAAAACCAGTTTAATACCGGTTTTCAAGAATAACAGCGTGACAGTTATTAATAAATCGGACTAAAACCGATTGTTAACTTTTAGTTTATAACTAAAAATTTATGTTTTTGTGATAGTTTTATGAATAACTATCTTTACTGTTATTTTAATAACGATATTTTATTCCAAATCAAATCTTTTAAAAACGACATTTACGATGAAGAAGCACAATTTTTACGCAGGACCTTCCATTTTATCGGATTACACGATCAGAAATACCTCTGATGCTGTTCTTGAATTTGAAGGAACGGGATTGTCGATTATGGAAATTTCCCATAGGAGCAAAGAGTTTATTTCTGTAATGGAAAAGGCGCAACAAATGTTTAAGGAGTTACTTGATATACCTGAAGGATATTCTGTTTTATTCCTACAGGGGGGAGCAAGCATGCAGTTTTGTATGGTTCCTTACAACCTCTTCTCAAAAAAGGCAGCATATCTGGACACTGGTTCCTGGGCTTCTAAAGCAATTAAGGAGGCAAAAGTGTTTGGAGAAGTTGATGTTGTTGCTTCATCTAAAGAGTCTGTATACTCCTATATTCCAAAAGACTATAAAGTCTCCACGGATGCAGATTATTTTCACATCACAACCAACAACACCATTTATGGAACTGAGATCAGGAAGGATATTGATTCAGATGTTCCCCTGGTAGCGGATATGTCGTCCGATATTTTCAGTCGCCCGATGGACGTTTCAAAATATGCCCTCATTTATGGCGGAGCACAAAAAAATCTGGCCCCATCGGGTGTAGCTTTTGTGATAGTGAAGAACGACATACTTGGCAGAGTCGATCGTCCTATTCCAACAATGCTAAATTATAAAACGCATATTGAAAATGAGTCGATGTTTAACACCCCACCTGTAGTAGCGGTCTATGCAGCATTGAAAACACTTGAGTGGTATAAGCAACAAGGTGGCCTGGCTGCGATATATGAGAAGAATATGGAAAAAGCCGGCCTGCTTTATGATGAGATCGACAGAAATAAATTATTCCAGCCCAATGTAAAGGATGAAGCTGACCGTTCCATTATGAATGTGACTTTTGTAATGAATGAAAATTTTAAGGAACTGGAAGCCGGTTTTCTTAACTTTGCGACAGAACAGGGAATGGTGGGATTGAAAGGTCATCGCTCCGTTGGAGGTTTCCGCGCATCTATATACAATGCAATGCCATTGGCAAGTGTTCAGGCACTGGTGAATGCCATGAAAAAATTTGAACAAAACAACTAATAATTTAAAACATGACAAAAATATTGATAGCAACGGAGAAGCCTTTTTCAAAGCAGGCTGTAGACGAAGTAAAACAGGTTTTCAGTGCAGCAGGATATGAAATAAAAATCCTGGAGAAATACACGAAGAAGCAGGAACTTCTTGATGCAGTTTCGGATGTACATGGAATAATCATACGCAGTGATATCATCGACAGTGAAGTAATCAAGTCTGCCCCTGACCTGAAAATTGTGGTTCGGGCCGGGGCAGGATACGATAATGTTGATCTGACGGCAGCAGCGGAGAATAATGTAACGGTGATGAATACACCCGGACAAAATTCCAATGCCGTTGCCGAGCTGGTATTTGGCATGTTAATCTATTTGATTCGTAACCGTTTCAATGGAACATCGGGGACCGAGTTACGCGGAAAAAAACTTGGTATTCATGCCTATGGATATGTGGGACGGATCGTTGCACATATTGCCAGAGGATTAGGTATGAAGGTATTTGCGTATGATCCTTATGTTGAGAAGGTGGTTATTGAAAACGATGGAGTGACATGTCTCAGTACCGTGGAAGAGCTGTATTCAGAATGCCAGTACGTCTCATTGCATATTCCAGCCAATGAGCAAACCCGTTTATCAATTAACGAAAAACTATTGGTACTAATGCCCGAAGGCGCAACATTGGTCAACACGGCCAGAAAGGAGGTAATCGATGAATCTTCGCTGATGGCATTAATGGAGAAAAGAGAAGATTTTCGCTATTTATCAGATATTGCACCTGACTGCAAGGATGAACTTGAACAGAAATATCCCGGTAGGTGTTTCTTTACTCCCAAGAAGATGGGTGCTCAGACTGCAGAGGCAAATCTGAATGCAGGTGTTGCAGCAGCAAAGCAGATCGTGGCCTTTATTGAGAAGAATGATGTGACTTTTAAAGTGAATTAGTATCTTTTCCTAATATTTTTCCATTATGGCAGTTATAAAACCTTTTAAGGGGTTTCGTCCCCCGGTTGAATATGTGAAGGATGTGGCTTCCAGGCCTTATGATGTATTGAATTCAGCGGAGGCACGACAGGAGGTGCAAGGAAACCCACACTCTTTCCTCCATGTGGTAAAACCCGAAGTTGATCTGGATGAAACAATCGATATTCATTCTGACCAGGTTTATCTTAAGGCAAAGGAGAATCTTGACCAATTATTAGCCGACGGCTTCTTTGTGCAAGATGAGAAGGATCTGTTTTATGTTTACGCACAAACCATGCTTGGAAAAACACAATATGGCTTGGTGGGTTGTGCTTCGGTCGATGATTATATGAATGAAGTGATCAAGAAGCATGAACTCACCCGACCCGATAAGGAAGAGGACAGAATGAACCATATCAGGGTTACCAACTTCAATGCAGAGCCAGTCTTCTTTGCCTATCCCGATCATAAGGGAATTGATGCTATTATTAACGAGGTAATCAAGGGCGATCCGGTTTATGATTTTGAAACGGATGATGGGGTGGGTCACCACTTCTGGATGATCGATGATGAAAAGGATATTTATGCTATTACCCAATTCTTCGAGCGGGATGTTCCTTTTGTATATGTTGCAGACGGGCACCATCGTACAGCTGCTGCAGCCCTGGTAGGAAATGAGAGAAAGAAAAAAAACCCAGCGCACACCGGAAAGGAGCAGTATAATTACTTTTTATCGGTGAACTTTCCGGCATCCCAACTCACTATCATCGACTATAACCGGGTGGTTACTGATTTGAATGACCTGACTCCAAAACAGTTTCTTGGAGAGTTGGATAAAGGTTTCGAAGTGAAACAGATCGGTAAAGAGATCTATAAACCCCAGGAGCAACATACATTCAGTATGTATCTTGAAGGAAACTGGTTTTCCCTAAAGGCAAGGCCCTCAACCTATAATGACGACGATCCCATAGGATGCCTGGATGTTACAATTTTATCTGAACAGGTGCTGGGACCGGTACTTAATATAACCGATTTAAGGAAATCTAACCGAATTGACTTTGTTGGAGGGATCAGGGGATTGGAAGAATTAAAAAAGTTAGTTGATCAGGGAACCATGGAGGCAGCTTTTGCATTGTACCCGGTTTCAATGAAACAGTTGATGGATATTGCTGACAATGATTTGATTATGCCTCCAAAGACAACCTGGTTTGAGCCAAAGTTGCGAAGTGGACTGGTTGTTCATTCCCTGGAATAATTGAAGATGGATCTCCGACAGAATTTATATAATATCACAGAATCACTACCGGAGGAGGTTGTTCTGGTCGCTGTATCGAAAACCAAACCACCGGAAATGGTAAAGGAACTGCTCAGTGCCGGTCATCTTGACTTTGGTGAAAATAAGGTGCAGGAACTGGTTGATAAACAACAACAGCTTCCCGGCGCGATCAGGTGGCATATGATCGGACATTTGCAGACGAACAAGGTTAAATATATCGCTCCTTTTGTCTATTTGGTTCATGGCGTCGACAGCCTTAAATTGCTAAGGGTTCTTAACAAGGAGGGAAAAAAGAACAGCAGGGTCATCAACTGTTTGTTTCAAATGCATATTGCCACTGAGGATTCAAAATTTGGACTTGATCAGGGAGAACTGGAGGAGATTCTCGAGTCTGTGGAATACAGGGAAATGGAGCATATAAACATTATGGGAATGATGGGGATGGCCACTTTTACAGACGATTTTGATGCTGTCAGGAGGGAGTTTAGAAATCTAAGACGTATATTTGAAGAGGTAAAAGCGGATTATTACACAGGTAAATCGGACTTTTCAATTTTATCTATGGGAATGTCTAATGATTATCTTATAGCGATCGAAGAGGGTAGCAATATGATCCGCGTTGGAAGTTTACTATTTGGCCCAAGGGATTATACATAAAAAATATTCATAAAATGGTCGATCTATCAGTCAGGTATGCAGGTTTGAAATTTAAAAGCCCGATCATTGTCTCCAGCAGTGGACTGACAAGCTCTGTTACGCGGATCAAAAAGATTGCAGATGCCGGAGCCGGAGCAGTGGTTTTAAAATCACTTTTCGAAGAGCAGATTCAGTTTGAAATAGGCAATATGGAAACAGCAGGGGATTATCCCGAAGCTGCAGACTATCTGAAGAATTACGCACGGGAGAATTCAGTTGGCAATTACCTGGAACTAATCAGGTCTGCCAAGGATGCTGTTGATATTCCCGTAATTGGCAGTGTGAACTGTTATTCCAATAATGAATGGGTTGATTTTACATCTCAGATGGAGGAGGCAGGAGCAGATGCCATTGAGCTTAATATCTATTATTTGGCGAATGATAAGAATAAGGATCCTCGAAGCTATGAAAACACCTATGTGGAGATACTGAAAGCCGTTAAGGAAAAAGTCTCTGTTCCAGTCATCGTAAAAGTGGGTATGCATTTTTCTAACCTGACCTGGATGGCAGAACAACTATCATTGAACGGTGCATCAGCTATCGTTCTTTTCAACCGTTTCTACGCACCTGATATAAATACAGATGATCTCACCATGGGATCATCAGAAGTTTTAAGTACACCGACCGATATCAGGCATTCTTTGCGGTGGGTGGGGATTATTTCTTCAGAAGTGGATCGGCTTGATATCTCTGCCTCTACTGGTGTTCATAGTGGAATAGGTGCAGTGAAACAGTTGCTTGCGGGGGCTGAGGCTGTTCAGGTCTGCTCCGTGCTTTATAGGAATGGGGTCGGCTATGTAAAGGATATTGTTGCAGAGATCAAGGCCTGGATGGAAAAAAAGAAGTATCACTCAATTGGCGAATTCCAGGGAACAATGAGTTATTCAAAACTTAAGGATCCTGCAGCCTATGAGCGGGCGCAGTTTATTAAGTACTTCTCCAAAATGCACTGATTCAGATTTAATAGTTGCGTATAGTTGACAGTAGCTCTATGATAAGCGGCTTTTTCTTATCATCTGCTTTATTAATTTCCCGATTCAGTTTTTCGATGAGTTGAACTATACCCTGGTCTTCTAACTTTCCGATATTATTTTCAATAACTGTAAAGGCTTCAACCGAAGTAATATATTCATCTTTTAGAAAAATATTAGCAAACAGCTGTATATCCTCGTGAAAATCCAGACCGTTCTGCCAGCAGGCCGAAACGAGTATATGTCTGATAGGTTTGTATCTTTTATTTTCTAATGCTGAAACTAGGTATCTGACAGACTCTTTGTTTTTCAGGTCATTCAATAATGCAGAACAGGCTTTAACAATCTCTATGTTTTCTGAAATCAATAGCAGATCAAACAGCTCGGGGAGAATTGTAACACTACCATGGGTTCGAATTTCTTGAATGGTATCAATAATTGCCGATGAATTACCGGACCTGAGTATGCCAATCTGTCTTTTTTCTGTTTCTACTCTTTCCTGTTGGGATTTTGATTGATTTGTCTCCATTAGTTTCCACATATTTTTTGCACATAATCCCTTGCCTCATATTTTCCATATTGAAATGCTTTTTTAAAACTGAAGCAGGCAGCTCTTTTATTATTAAGTTCCAGATCTGTTAATCCTTTGGAAAACCATATTTCGGGATCAGCAGGATCAAGATCTAATGCCATTGAATAATCCCTTATAGCATATCTGTGGGTTTTAGTTGCAGCATAGGTTTTTCCCCGGTTATAGAAATAAGAGGCATTTCCATTATCGATTGATAGAGCCTGGTTGAAGGACTTCATTGCATCCAGGTATTTTCTGTTGTTATAATGGATCAATCCAAGTTCATTGTAAGCTTTACTGCTGTCGGGATAAAATTGAAGATATAAATTAACGGATTCTACTGCTTTTTCGTATTTTTCGAGTTGGCTGTATATCCTTCCTGAAACAAGGTAGTATTCGAATTCATCAGGTGATTGCCGCAGTAGCCTGTTACAATCTTTTTCTGCTTTATCGTAATCGCCTTTCATTAGATTTAGATCTATCCTGAGTTTAAGTGATTCCATATTTCTCATATCAGCACTGATAGATTTGTCGAGCGCTTCTGCCGCTGCCTTCTGATTGTTCAATGCAAGATATGTCTCTGCGATGTGTTGGTTGACCAGTGTTCTTTTATACCTTCTTTCCTCAAGGTCATTGAGCCGATTGATCACTTCCAGGAATTCACCCTTTGACTTCAGGTACAAAATCTCCTGCAGTTCCTTGTCTAAAGGTGTGTACCACTCATTTTCCATCCATAATGACCTCCACTCATTGCCAGATTCCAATCTGGTAAAATCCTCGTCTAAAAGTATATCCTTTTCTGGAATTTTATAATGCGAACTTAAATGCTCGCGCAGGTATTTTATCGCTAATTCATCATGATTCAGTCGTGCTTCGATCTTCGCGAGCATTAGACTCCCCATTCCGCGTCTTCTTTTGTTAACAAAAAGGAAATCTGCTATAGCATTGTCATAACGTTTCAGATAAAAATTACACAGGCCACGGTTGTATATGAATTCAACGTTGTCCTGATTATTATTAATCGCCAGTTCAAGGTAATTAAGTGCTGAATCATATTTTTCGACTTCCATCAGTGATCTGGCTTTCAGGAAAGCATTAATATCAGATTGCCCGGATACCTGCTGGAAAAAAAACAGCGATATGATTATAATTATAACTTTCATTATTCAATTAAAACTTCGTTTTCATCACCTGAGAAGACATGTATGAATCCTGTAAGGGTATACGATTCTATCCCTATCAGGCGGGGCTCAAACACCTCACATATATAATAATAGACCCCTGGTGAAACCACTTTATTTGTACCTAGAATTTTTCCATCCCAGTTCAAATCAGGATCCTCTGTTCTAAATACAAGCAACCCCCATCTGTTGAATACCTGGAAATCCACCTTCTCAACATATGCAGTACGCAGGGGTATAAAAAGATCGTTTTTCTTATCATTGTTCGGGGAGAAAACATTTGGCAGTATATAGTTGGAACATTCATCCAGACAAAGCTGCACTGATAATGGAGATTCGTTGGCAAAGGAGTCAACTGCACTGATGTAATAACAACCGGTAAGTGTCTCCTCAGTCCGCAGATCAATATACGAGGTATCGGTTCTTTGACTGTCGTAGTCTTCAATGATTTCGCCGGTTCCGGATATCGTCGGTGAGTAATATAGTTTGTAACCTACAACATCCTCCAGGCAGGAATCGGATGCGAAACGCCAGGTCAGTAAATTATAGAATTCATCACAGAAAGACTTTCCGCTCAGAATAGGGGTACAGGGAGGAATTGAATCCACCGGCATGGTACAATTTATATGGCTGTCGTTCTCATTTTCGTATAACTGTCCTTCAATAATTCGCCAGCCGGTGCTTTTAACCTTGTAGCAGTATTCCTGTTCATTTTTCAGTCCCTTGTCAATGTATACCGGATCAGTTGTAAACCCTATTGAATCAAAAAGACCAGATGCTTCATTGTACCTGAAAATGGTATAATCGTAATTGATCCAGGGTACATTTTTTATCATCTTTATCTCAATCTGGTTATCACCCCCAGTAAGTTGTGGATAGAAAGAGGAGGCGAGTTCAGTTTTATTGGTATCACTAATTGGAAACCTGTTGCTGGACGCATCATTATAAAGCAACACCTCATATGAGTAAGGAAATAATTCTGTGTCTACCATGGTATCGGTAAAAACAGTGTCGGAGATATCTGCGGTAAGTTTTGAAAAAACCTGTTGCTCAACCTGTCCGAAAAGGTCTGCACTTCTGGTTATTACATACTCATAAGGGCCGGTTGCCGGAATCGTATCCAGATCGCGGGGTTGGACCCATCTAAGTTCGATATCACCCGATTGGCTACTTTTTGTTACGCTGGCCTGCATAAGTGCCGGAACGCCAGCAACAAGGGGTGAGCATGATTCATTACTTGGCAGACTCAGTGCTCCGTCAGGATATTCAGAAACTACAATATAACAATACTCAATCCCCTGCTCGAGCCCTGCGGCATTGTTATCGTCAGTATAGATCGTGTCATTTCTGCCATTTATAACTGCTACCGTTTTATATCCGGTAAATGTGGGTACTCCGGTTACACAATAATCAGGCGTGTAAGCGGATGGTCCTCTCTTTCTGTAGAGCCTGTATCCTGTTACAGACGGACAGGGATCGGGTTTCCATCTGACGGAAATACTATTTGAAGCAGGCGTAAGTTGAGGGGCTTCCGGAGCAGATCCGATTATCGTCATATTGACATTCATAATATCGACAAGCCTGGTTTCCTGATCGTTGTCTTCAGCTTTAATAACAACATTATAGGGTTGTTGTCTTACATGACTGCAATTTGTCTGCCAGAGGAAATCAGCTTCACTTCGACCTGGTCCGGAGGCACTCATATCTTGAATGAAGGTAGCTCGTTGCTGAGCAACAATAAAAGGGCCCCCGGCAGCTGATAATTCTACGGAATCGTTATCTATGTCATTGGCTATTACACGGAATGCAATATCGGTACCTGCTTCTACACAATAGCTCTGAACAGAGTCTATTACCGGGGCATGATTATCCGTTTCATACACCTCAATTTGCATATCCCGCACTATATTACCGATCTTAACACCTTCTCTCCACTCTTCGATATCAATTGCAATGTTATAAATACCTACAATTTTGGGATTCTTCCAGTTAAGGTCGCCTGATACGGGATCAACAAACAGCGTATCCGTCGCTTCCGGAAACTCATAATTTTCAATCGGTCTTCCATCTTCCTCCGTACATACAGTAAGTTTATAGGATATACTGTCTCCATCAGGATCATAGGCTGCAGGATTATGGATAAAGAGCTGGTTGCGTGCCGCTCTGTCGATTGGAGGATTGAGCAGAACAGGTGTGGAATTCTTTCCAATGGCCGGATTGATTGAAATGGTCGTTTTTATGGAGAATACTACATTTACCGAATTTGGAATATTCAATACCCCCAAATTGCGATTGGGATCCTGTACTACAATTTCATACGTCCCCGGACCAGGAAAAGTGTGTTGTGTGATATAAACATTTTTTTGATAAAAGTTGGGCAGTTGGGTAATGCTTATTCGCGGAGCAAAAGACAACGTATTGTCGCCCCATTTAACTTCGAGGGATGATCTGTCGGCCTGACTTAAAGTATAAGTGAAAGTAGTGATCAGAATTTCATATGTATAATCATCAAGCTGGGTTAGGGTGATCTCTCCTGCCCGGTTATGTGTTGCAGAAACCGGTCCTCCAATGAAAAGTATAAGACAGAGTATGGGGAATAATCTCTTCATGTTATCTTGCCAGAGTCACAATCTCTTCATGTTTATAGTAATCAAATCTTATGCCTTTTTCCAGGCCGTTCACTGAA
>JBBDUV010000065.1:0-5789 GCA_040903745.1 Bacteroidales bacterium
AATTGCCGAAATATCCCTGCTCCAGATCTCCGGCAGAATTATGGAATACATGTAAATAGAAGCTAATCAGGATTAAAAGTCATTGTTCTTAATAATTTTTTATAATTCTATTCTATGGGAATAGGGTTCCCGGTTTCGTTCAACAAAAGCTCATATTTGGCTATCGCCAAAAACGATGCTTAATTGTTAGCACTTCGCCCTTCTTTTCTGTCGTGTTTGTTTGTTATTATTTCGTGTCTGACGTGGTGCGTTGGCTTGGTGGCTCTTTTGGATTTTTTTAGCGTTGGACTGTGCGTTGAAAAAAAATACAAATGTGCCACCAAAAGCGTTGGCTATCCTCTAAAAGTACGATGAAATTCCGAAACTAAAACCCGCTGTTTTTGCAGGGTCATTTCCGATAAAATCTTTTTGTCTTTGGATGCGGTAATTTAATCTAAAAACGGTTTGTGGTAAAGGTCTAAAACTAATGGCTGGCATTATGCTCCACAGTTCGTCTCCAATGTTATCTCCTGTCTCTTGAAAAGTCCCAACGTTCCAATCTACGTATTCCAATCTGCACGCTATGTTTAAACTTGCATTTTCCCAACCGAACATTTTTCGCTTTAAAACAGGTTGCACAATATCTAAAAATCCGCCTTGTTGTCTGTTGCCATATTGTTGTGAGTAGTTTGCAGGTACATCTACATTTAACCAAGCCCATTCGCCTGTTATAAATGTGTTTATTTTAGGTAATGTAGTATTGTAATCAATAGCAAAAACATTTAATCGTCTTTTTTCATCCAACACAATTCCGTCATCATCAAATGTATTGTAAATGCCCCCCATATACGATAAGCCAAATTCGCCAATTTTAGAATGTCTAACAGCTATCTTTGCGGTTGTAAGTGGTGTTCCGCTGGCACTTTCCTCAAATCGTTCGGCATTGTCTTTGGATGCTGGTAGAAAGGTTTTATTTTCTGGATTATCAATAATAGAATTGTCAAAACCACCCGAAAGGTAGGCTTCATAACCAAACATCCAATCGCCTTTATAAGTCTTACCAAATATTCCAAAACCTGCATTGCTCCAGGTAGCAGGAAGCATTTGTGTGGCTGGAATTGGTCGGTCGGTAAATTCCCACTTTGGGCCATCGTGATTCTGGTTGAAGGCTCCAATGGGATTCATTATGATTCCACCTCTCAAATTTAATAACGGATGAAACTCTACATCTAATGATGCAAATTCTATGGCTATTTCTTTACCACCTTCCTCAAATTCTATTTCACTCAAAAATTTGAGTTTTTTGCCGATTGAAGATGAAACAAACAAAGTCATTCTTCTCATCTGAAATTGGTGTCCTTCCGATACGCCATCTGTTCCTAAATGTTGCCAATTTACTTCGGCATAGCCTCCCACAGAAACAGGCGCTTTGCCATAGGTCAGAAACGGACGGTTATATACCGCATCCATATTGAGTTGTTGTTTTAAGGTGTCAATTGGCGTTCTTTTAAATAGCGTTGAGTCCACTTGCGATTGTGCGGTAATGGATAGCAACAGTAGGGAAATAGTAATTAACTGCTTCATACTTTTTTTAATGAGATTAATAAATTTTGATTTTCTATTACAACTGGAAAAGACCGCAATGGCTCGGTTGCAGGTCCATTGGTTGCAATGCCTTTGTTGTTAAATTCGCTTCCGTGAGCTGAACAAACTAACTTATCACCATAGGCATTGAGTTCGTTCCCTTGGTGGGTACATTGAATATATAAAGCAGTATATTCTGTTTCTGAAAAGCGAAATACATACACAGGAAATTGCAGATTAGGGTTCCTTACAATCACATAGTTCAAGTATTTCTCATTCTTTATAAAATCAGTTTTTGGAAAGATTAAATTTTCTCCTGATAAAGTGGCTGAAATACTTTTTGTGGAAACACAACTTTGAAGCAATGTTCCAAAAGCAGTAGCACCCAAACAGGCATATCCACAAGTTTTGATGAATTTTTTTCTGTCCATTTTATAACGATTCTAAGAATTTAATTAAATCCTCTTTTTCAGATTGACTAAGACTTTGATATTGATTTTTACTGTTTGTAGCTTCACCACCGTGCATCAAAATAGCTTCTTCAATGCTTTTTGCTCGTCCATCGTGCAGTAGAAAATACTGACCACCTTGTGATGCTGGCGAAAGTCCAAGCCCCCAAAGTGGAGGTGTACGCCATTCGGAGGTTAAGGCACTACCTTCTGTATAGCCGTCATCCAAACCTGCACCCATATCGTGTAGCAAAAGGTCGGTGTAGGGATTGAATGTTTTATACGAAAGCGCTTCAATTGGCGAATAACCTGTTGTAAGCTCGGGTTTATGACAAGATGCACAATTTATTTGCGAAAAAAGTGCTTTACCATGATTTATTCGTGCATTGTCTTTATCTCTTTGAATAGGTGCTTTTAGAGTCTCAAGGTAAGCCACAACATCTCTTACAGTTTTGTCAGATACTTCGGGGTCGATAGTAAGACCACTATACACATCAACAGGTTCAAAAGTAGAGGTAATACCCATATCTTGATTATAAGCGGTAACCGTTTGGTGCAATAAATCATAAGCAGCAGCTTTTTTCCCAAAGCGATGAATGTATTTTCCATTTTGTGTAATGGCATCATTCGCAGGAATAAGGTAGTCGGCAAGCTCTATCCAATTCGGCACACCTGAAATACCGTCATTGTCGGCATCCATAGGGTCTGCCATTGCTAAAATGTCTGCATCGGTTAGGTATTGTAAAAACCCAAGTCCTGTGATGGCAGGTGGAGTAAATTTTGAAAAGGTAGCACCATTTGGGATAGTTTCGGGCGTATATCCTGGTAAGGCTCTGTTTTGCAATTGAGGACCTCCCAAATGCAGAAATTGATTGCCTGTTGCGTCAGTTTGCCCAAAACGTGTTAGTGTAGAAAAAGGCGTTCCTTTTCCATCTCCTGCGTGGCAACTTGCACAATTATTGGTTACGAAAATTGGTCCCAATCCCGTTGAAGAAGTAAATATTTCATCATTAAAGGCAATATCTCCTCTCAAAAATTGAGCATTCTGTGCAGTTGTCAAACCTTCTACAGGGCCGTCAAGAATTTCTTCTTCAAGCGGTGCTATCGGCTCAAACTTTTCGCAGGCAACCAATAGGGTGACTACTGCAAATCCGATAATTGAAATCTTATTTTTTGACATCATACTTTGAATTTTTTACTGTTAGAAGTGCAAAGATAATAAAGTTAGGTAAATCTAAAAGTTATTTTTTATATCTTCGTAAAAAAAAATTAAGTATGCCTTCACAAGCAAAGGAAAATTATCTAAAAGCACTGTATCATCTGCATACACAAAATGCAGAAATATCCTTATCAGAATTGGGGGCTAACTTGGGCGTGAGTAAACCTACTGCGAATGATATGATAAAAAAATTACACAAGGAAGGTTGGGTAAAATATGAAAGATATAGACCCATATACTTAACCCAAAAAGGCATTTTTAAAGCCGCTTTGGTTATTAGAAAGCATAGACTTTCTGAAATGTTTTTAACCCAAATAATGGGCTTTGGCTGGGAGGAAGTACACGATATTGCAGAGGATTTAGAGCATATTAATTCCGAAATGTTCTTTGACAGAATGGATGAGTTATTGGGTTTTCCCAATGTTGACCCTCACGGCTCATCCATACCGAATAAGAATGGAGAAGTCGTTAAAGTCAACTATAAGTCATTTGCGGATTTTAATGAAGGCTCGACCGTAGTCGTAAAAGCATTAAGAGATAGTTCAACTGAGTTTATTCAGTATTTGAATAAAAAAGAAATTCGTTTGGGAACAAAAATAGTCATTAATCAAGTAGAACCATTTGATAAAAGTCTTATAGTGTCCTATGAAAATTTTTCTTTTCAAACATTAAGTTCATCCGTTTATAAAAGGCTTTTGGTTTCGGAGGTGTAGTTTTTAACATTGGCTCCAAAATGGCACTGCTTACTGGTTAGGGTGGTGGGTGGGATTGAGTGCGGTTGGGCAAAATTAAATGTGGTGTTTTTGGGTCGGCTCGTGTGGTGGCAAAACACCTCTTTTAATTTTGCGAAGCGTTGGCATCTGGTCTTTCATTTTTCTGTTCGTTTATTGTCGGTTGTGTCGTCTTTTAGGGTGAGTGCTAACGTGTCGCAGCTAAGAAACGTGGGGCTTTTCGAAGTGCTTTCCTGTCCGCCCGTGACAAAGGTAGCCACGAAGAACCAACCTTGCGGAAACCACTGACCGCCCCATGTTTTCTTAGGTGCTGTTGTGCGGTCGTACTTCTTTTTCGTCCGTTTGTCAACGTTGGCAAAGACATTGTTTCATTTAGTGCTTGTTTACATTTTTACCTTGGTCTCTTTTAACCCATTTTCAATCAACCATTCATAAAGTCCTTTTGATGCCTCGCCACCTATTTTTGCGTGATGTAGCATCGTAAAGCCGTGCGGCCCTTTGGCGTGGATTAATTTGGGATAGGCTTTCAATGTGGGTTTGACCAAATTAAATTGCCCGAGCATCGTCAGGACAAACAGATTGACCCGGGCACCTTTTTCAATGAGATAGTTTGCAATTTCCTTGTTGCCCACGTGCCCAGCGCCTTCAATGGCTTCTTCAAAATCGCCATTGCCCCAGTCGTGCCGGGCATAAATAAGGTTTGGGATTTCTTCCAACATCGCTTTTACCTTTTCCAAATCGTTGTGCCCGGCTTTTACAAACTCTTCTACGGTTGCCAATGGAATGGGATCGGTAATCATTGAATTTTTCAGCGCAAATACCGGCAATGCAAACATTCCGGACAAACCGATAATTCCCGATTGGATAAATTGTTTTCTGTCCATCATTTTTATTATTTCTGTTCGTTATACTTCTTCAATAATGCTTTCCACCGTTTTGCATTATGCCGCGAGGGAATGAGTTTTTCATTGGAATAGAGTTCCCTTATTTCAGTGGAATCATTCTCTTTTGCCCATTCCGCCACGGGTTTTATATGTTCCGAGGTGGTGGTGTTTTCTTCCGGTATCCAATAAATCAATACTTCTTTTATTTTGTCGTCTTCGTTAAGCCAGTAGGTTTGCAGCGTTTTGGTTGGCCCTTTGCCCAACAAGCGGTAAAAGTCGTTGTTTTCATAAAAATAGCCTTTTATAGTGTGTTCTGTTTCGTTATACCACAAGCTGTCGTAACTTGCGGTGGCGTCCATTTCCTCGTCCCATTCGGCCCACATTCCGGTGGAGCCGGTGCCCTTTATGTTGAGTATGGGATTTCCTTTTTTGTCGTCAAACCACACTTTTACAGTGTCGGTGGTGTAGTTCCACTTCTTTTCCGGGTGGTTTTGGACGGCTTTGTAATATTCGGTAAACATTGCCAGCTTGTCGTTATGATTGCTGTTCTTGCAGGCTGTAAAACCACCCGCTGCAATAAGTAAGACAGTGTATTTGAGTATTGCTTTCATATTGTTCCTGTTTTCTATTCAGATACTCTTCACCTGCAACAACCTCATCTTCCCGTTAAACAGATTGCCTGATAAACGGTAGAACGATACCGCTTGCCCGCAATGCCACAACGCAGCCTGTTTGTGAGGTTGGCTTTTCAGTATGCCGCACAACGTATTAGTATTTTATTCATCGTTTAGTCAAATAGTTACTAAAATTAGCAATAATTTCTTTGTTTTAGTTAATTCTACTTTGACATATTAAGGTATTCTTTTAAATAACAGCTATTTATCGCCTGTTGTCGTCGCCTGTGTCGGTTATACATCAGTTTCAATATATCCATTCCCTTAAT
>JBBDUV010000066.1:0-5640 GCA_040903745.1 Bacteroidales bacterium
TGAACCAGGTTTTTAACTGATTTTCAGAATCAGCATGTTTTTCCCAAAATTCTCGCAGTATCTTTTTAGCAATAACTCCCATCAATTTCTTTATTCCTTATTTGCAAAGATAATAAAATAATTACCAATTTGGTAACTTCTATTTGTTTTTTTAGGTGTAAGTGGTTTTCGGCATTTTTGCCAACGTATTATTATAAGCACTATTTTTCAATTTTATCATAATGCGTCTGCATTTGTTAAAGGATAATAAGGGCACAAACCAACTCTACACATCCCTGATCTTCATGCGGGCCACTTCAGGACTGATAGCAGCAATTACTTCTCAATGGCATAATCGTAGATTTCAATAGTATTCAGAAAGTGAGGATTAATTCTTACCCAGCCATAAATAGTATCGGCACTGTAAATAATTCTTAATCACATGAAACTATTATTATTATCAACCCACCATCCATCTGACAATGCAATCAGTGAGAGAAAATGTTTGTTTATATATTTCATCCAGGTATATCTGTCATCAATGCTATCTCCCACTGCAAGCCTGATTGGCATGTGATATCCAAAGCTTTCAATAGTTGCAATTTCTACATTGGACCCTGATTTTACCCAGCAGTATAAATCATCTGAAGGCATGCAACAATCAATCTCCTCACATGATATAAGGATAAGCAAGCTGGGGATTAGTTTCAATCAGAAGGATAAACCAGGTACCCGAAAGTGAAAAGATTCAGTTGCTAACTGTACATGGTTTATAAGGGCTTGTATGTGCATTATCCGCTGGTTGTCAGGTATTGCTTCTTTACCAGTAATTCCTGCAATCCCAAAAAAATTCGCCGTGCAAAATTATTCATATATTTGAAATATAATTGTATTTTGCATTGCTGAATCTAATACACTAAAGTAATAGAAATAAAAAACCCAATTGAAATTATATATAAAATATATGGTTAGTAATCGCTGTAAAATGGCGGTTAAGGAGGAGTTGAATAAGCTCGGACTACATTTTATCACTGTCGACCTGGGGGAAATCGACATCATGGAAGACCTTACTGCTGAGCAGCTTGAACAACTGAAAATAGGCTTGCTTGCCTCAGGACTTGAATTGATGGAAGACAGGAAGGCTATATTGATTGAGAGAATTAAAAATATAATCATTGAGATGGTTCATCATTCAGAAGAATTGCCTAAAATAAAATATTCCAACTACATCAGTGAAAAGCTAAATCATGATTATACCTACCTGTCTAACATCTTTTCTGAGGTGAAGGGCATAACCATCCAGCAATTCATTATTAATCATAAAATTGAAAGGGTAAAAGAATTACTGTTATATAATGAGCTTAACCTTACTGAGGTTTCGTATAAAATGAATTACAGCAGCGTGGCACATTTATCCTATCAATTTAAAAAAGTTACCGGGCTTTCACCATCTCATTTTCAGCAATTGAAAGTAAAAAGACGTACTCCCATCGAGGAAATTGGTGATAAAAACTCATCAAACAAATAAAATGCCAACGACGACAAAGCAAGGGTCCCGTTATGCCAGAAGTTTGATTGAAGCTAGTCTGGATCCTTTGGTTACCATCAGTACAGAAGGTAAAATTACGGATATGAACCAGGCAACTGTGGATATTATCGGGATTACACGCGAAGAGATTAGCGGAACAGATTTTTTCGATTATTTCACTCAGCCTCAAAAAGCACGCGAAGTTTATCAGGAGGTATTCGCCAAAGGAAGTGTTGCCGATTCTCCACTTACACTGCGCCATAAAGAGGGGAAGCTAACTGAAGTATTATTCAACGGATCGGTTTATAAGGACGATAAAGGAAATGTATTGGGCGTAGTGATTGTTGCAAGAGATGTTACGGAACAAAACAGAATAGCATTAGAACTTACAGAGGCTAAAAAATTTGCTGAGCAGGCCACAGAAATTGCTGAAGAAGCAAAAAGTAAAGCCGAAAGAGCTACCCAACTAGCAGAAGATGCAGTGAAAGCCAAACAACAGTTTTTATCGAATATGAGTCATGAGATTCGCACTCCTATGAATGCTATTATTGGTTTTACAAAAGTGTTGTTAAAAACAGAACTATCTGCAAACCAAAAAGAGTATCTGCAAGCCATAATAACGAGTGGCAATGCGTTGATTGTGCTTATCAATGACATCCTTGATCTGGCAAAGGTAGATGCAGGGAAAATGAAGTTTGAACAGGCGCCTTTTAATTTGGCTGAATCTATCTCCGCTATGCTTCATCTATTTGAAGCAAACGTCCGGGAGAAGAATTTAGAGTTGATTGAAGAATTCGATGATAAAATTCCGGAAGTGCTGGTTGGTGATTCTGTCCGCTTGCGCCAGATTATTTTAAACCTACTGAGCAACGCAGTAAAGTTTACTTCTGAGGGACGAATTTCAATCCATGTTCATTTACTGAAAGAGGATGATGATAATGCAACAATTGAATTTAGAATTTCCGATACCGGGATTGGAATAGCCGAAAATAATTTAGCCGGAATATTTGAGAGTTTTCAGCAGGCAACCAGTAGTACTTCAAGATTATATGGAGGAACCGGCTTAGGTTTAGCAATTGTTAAGCAATTGGTTGAGTCACAAGGTGGAACCATCAGCGTAAAAAGCAAAATTGATGAAGGCTCTGTTTTTAGTTTTACGCTGGACTTTCAAAAAACAGAGGCAAAAGCTGAATTGATACTGGAAATAGCCGAAACGGACCATGAAATTAAAGACATAAAAGTACTGGTGGTGGAAGACATAACTCTTAATCAATTGCTCATGAAAACATTACTGGATGATTTCGGTTTTGAAAGGGATATCGCTTCCAACGGAAAAATAGCGATCGAAAAACTTCAGGCTAAATCTTACGATATTATTTTAATGGACCTGCAGATGCCGAAAATGAATGGGTTTGAAGCCACAGAGTATATCCGGAATAAAATGAATTTGAATATTCCTATTATGGCTTTAACTGCCGATGTAACCACAGTTGAACTGGAAAAATGTAAAGCAGTGGGAATGAATGACTACATTGCCAAGCCAATTGACGAAAGGTTATTGTATAGTAAAATTGCAGGGTTAGTGAAAGCATACAAATCTGAAAATGAAAACAACCCAGGTGTAGCTGCTGATGGTAAAAATTTAAAGTGCACTGACTTAAGCTATTTACTTAAACGTACAAAGTCCAATCCCGATTTGATGATGGAGATGATCTCTATCTACCTGAAACAAATGCCTCAGTTGATTAGTGAAATGAAAAAATGCCTTCAAAACAAAGATTGGGATTCTCTTGGCAAGACAGCCCATAAAATAGTTCCCTCATTTTCTATAATGGGAATGAGTTCAGATTTTGAAAATAGCGCGAAAAAAATACAAGAATATGCGGACAAACCGCAACAACTGGATAAAATACCCGATCTGGTACTGCAGCTTGAAAAGGTTTGCTTGCAGGCGTGTGAAGAATTAGAGGAGGAGTATAATAACATAAAAAACAAATAGCCCATGCAAAACACAAATAACATAAAGCTTTTTCTGGTAGATGATGATGCACTATATTTAAAATCAATGGAAATCGAGTTTAATCAACTTGGAGGTTTTACCATTAAAACCTTTGCAACAGGAGAGCTTTGCCTGCAAAACCTGCAGGATAAACCGAATCTTATTATTCTGGATTATCACCTGGATAGTATAGATAAAAATGCAATGAACGGGATACAAACTCTTGATAAGATAAAAGAATTCGACCCTGATATTCTTGTGATAATGTTATCCTCTCAGGATAAAATTGACGTCGCAGTGAATTGCATGCACCATAAAGCGACTGATTATGTAGTAAAAAGCGAAACCGCCTTCATACGATTAAAGCGTATCATTCCATTAGTTCTGCATTATCAAAAAATAGAAAAAGAGTTGAATTGGTATATGGCAAGGATTTAATTTACTGCCTTTCTTCCAGGCATCTCTCTGCCATCTTCCCTGGTCCCCTGACGTTATGTAATTATACCCTCCCCTTCCCTCCCGCATTTTTAAAGGATATGAAAATTCATACTGGTTACTACTGCGGATAAAAGATCATTTCAATATTCAACTTATAAGGCAACTCTGCCTGATACGCATAAGAATATCTTCAAAATCGAATATTCGATTCTAAGAGTTCACCTCCTAAACTGCAAAATATGTAACTCTTTTCCAAATTTATATAACACTTATCATTTCGAATCGGGTCAACTTTGCTAACAATTATAATCTCTTAACTACCATTAAATCATGGGGAATATATTATATGTAATTGCTCTGGTTCTAATTGTTTTGTGAGCAATAGGATTTTTAGGTTACCACGCTGGTGGCCTTGTTTAAATTCTATCAATACTTCAATGACACACAAAAAGGAAGGAAAAGAAAAATCGGGATACAGATCCCGATAAAAAATCTGAAGAGTATACCGATTCGTTCGGAAGCGATTCATTTAAATTAACTAAAAACATAAACAAATGAAAAAACAACTACAAAATGTAATGATGGCAGTTTTACTGCTTTTATTACCATCTGTAATAAAAGCACAAGCACCCCCTCTGGGCGCTGCTGCTGATTTTGCCCTGTTTACCTCGGTTGGCGCAATGCAAAATGTAGGAACTTACCAGTATTTGACCTTAATAACAGGTGATGTGGGCACAAATAGCGGCTCAAACACCAATTTTGGTAACGTTAATGGTGTTATGCATGCGGGCGATGGCGTAAGCGGTCAATGTGCAATTGATGTACAGGCTGCTTATGACTTTCTTGCGGCAGCAATTCCCGATTCAACAATAGAGAATCCTGTGTTGGGGAACGACTCTACTTTTAAGGCGGGTACATATCAATTGCCTGGAGCAACTTCGCTCGACTTAAGTATTACCTTAGATGCACAGGGCAATCCGGATGCAGTATTTATTTTTAAAATGCCTGCAGGACCACCTGTATATGCTTTTAGTACTAGTGCCAATGCCCAAGTAATATTAATAAATGGTGCACAGGCAAGCAACGTGTTTTGGTTTGTAACCGGAGCGGTAAGTATGGGCACCTCAACTTCAATGAAAGGTACTATTATTGGCGGCGGATCAATTTCAATGGCTGCTGGTTGTATACTTGAAGGAAGAGCACTTACCATTAATGGTGAGGTTACAGTTAACAACGGAGATATAGGTTTATCGGCAAATTTACCTGTCGATATATCAGCTCCACTGCCTACTGGACCCGCTGCCCCTGTATTTGTTGAGTCGAAAAATTATGCGGTATTCTCTTCTTTAGGGGATGTTTCCGATGATGGTACATCGCATGTAACCGGTGACGTAGGTAGCAACTCTGCATTACCTACAGGTTTTAATCCGTTATTTGTATCCGGAAATATTGAAGGGATGAACCCTGCTACAGAAGCTGGTGCAGCTGATTTACTGCTGGTTTATAATTCATTAAGTACGCTTGCTGCTGATATTGAATTGTTGGCTCCTGCTCAATTTGGACACAATTTGGTTCTTACACCCAATACTTATGTGTTGAATTCAGCGGTTACATTTACTGACACATTAATATTGGATGCCACAGGAAATGAAGATGCTGTTTTTATTATTAAAACGTATGGTGCTTTTGCATCAGG
>JBBDUV010000067.1:0-31036 GCA_040903745.1 Bacteroidales bacterium
ATTGGGTTGGCCGATCCGGCCAACCCTCTTAAATATTTTTACCGGACACTACTGACTCTTTTTTCTTCTTCTTCGGGTTTATCAGCAATTTGCTGAACAGGATTTCCATTCACGTATATGGCCCTAAATGGCACGGCAACCGGGCACGGATACTCACAAGCCCCACAACCGATACAAATATCCGGATTAACTTCAGGTATTAAAAGTCCGTTTTTGTAGGGCACCATGTCCACTGCTTTTGTGGGGCAATGTTCTGAACACGCACCACAGTCTGTTTCGTCGGTATAAACAACGCAGTTCTCTTTTACAAAAACAACTTTCCCTAATTGAGTTACATGCTTATCTTCAAGAGTTAATGGGAGAATGGCACTGGTCGGACATACTTCTCCGCACCTTGTGCAGTCGAAATTACAAAAGCTTGTGATGTAGTCCATGTGCGGTTGCATAAATCCACGAAAGCCATACTCAGTAAGGGCTGGCTGCAACACATTCGTAGGACAGGCAGCAACACAGAGCGAACATCCTGTGCAGATATTATTGAATCGGTCAATGCTGACACAACCTGGCGGCGCTACCGGATGGTCTTTTACAATGCGGGTCAAATCTTGCTGACTCGAAGGCATCTTGTTCTTTTTCAGTGCATATATCCGGTTGCCGATAAACAATGCCAGGATAGTAACTAAAAGTTTTCTCCGGTTATTCCGGTTCTGTTCTTCCTCAATTGTATTTGTTTTCGGCTGAGTTATCGTTACTTTTCCACTGGTGGTTAGTGATAAAGCTGTTTCTGGACAATTATCGAGGCAATTGAAACAAGCGACACAGCGGGAATAGTCAATCGCATAATCCTTTACGTCGATGCATTCGCTTTTACAAACACCCGAGCATCTTCCACATCGGGTGCATAAATCTTTATTAAACCGTACTTTTAGAAATGAATATTTTGACACCACGCCAAGAAAAGTGCCTACCGGACAAACGGTATTGCAAACAATGCGTCCGCGTTTCCAAGCAAAATATCCGATAGTTCCTGTTACAATTAAGGTGAGAAAAAACGGTAATATGGAAGGAATAGGAAGATTTTGATGGTGGAGTGAATAAATATTAATTTTTGTAAGAACAGAAGCAGCCAAATTGTTAATAAATATAACCGGTGGTTTTAGAATATAAGTAAAAAGCCGGCCTGCAATACTATATGGGTCGAGCCATGTTATTATCCATCCGGCACTAAAAATAGTGGCTAACACCATGATGGACAGAAATATGTAACGCAAGGTGGTTTGAGCCTTTTTGTATTTAAAAAACCTTTTTTTCTTCGATCTCCAGCGGGCTATCCGGTTCACAATATCCTGTAAAATACCGAGTGGACATATAACTGAACAATATATACGCCCGGTAAATAAAGTCAAAAGCAAAACAATCAAAAACCCACCGGCTGTAATCAAAGAAAACAACTGGATAAAACTGAGAAGGGACGGAACGAACTGAAAAAATAAAACAGAGTCGAAAGTTTTGGTAGGAAACCATTCGTACAGGTCGATAAAAAGGACAAAAGTAAATAACAGTACAACAAGAGCACCAAAGATTCGCCCCCATCTTAAAGCTTTATATAACATACTGCAAATTAATTTTAACCCATTTTGATTTTGCTGATAGACAAATTATCGAGGTTCATGGTACCCAACCCCATTTCCTGGGCGATTCTGAGATGGTTAATATTTTCCGGTTTTTCACCAAACATGAGGGTAGCTGCTGCATCGACGGCAACAATATCGCGCCCGGCTATCAGCGCTTTCAAGTCTGCCACGTCTGATTCAGCTACACCCTTCGGATCATTACGCGTTAGCATTCTGTACCCATCAATTATATTCAGGTCAGGTTTACGATAGGTTAGAAAGTCCGCAATACACTGGCTCAAATCGTTTCGGTGGTAGTACCTTCTGTCCCATACAACTCCCATCAAATTTTTCATTGCCAGCGTAACTCTTGTTGAACTGTGGTGCTTTAAAACAGGTACATTGATAAAAACATCGGCATCAAGAAGTATTTGATGTACTTTGGCAGTTGTAAGGCTTTTTCCCTGGGGAATCGACACCTCTTTATAAAATGACTCATTATTTCCCGGCCGAACTTTTGCGCCAGCATTAACCGCAAATTCTTCAATCTTGCTATTCCTATAGCATCGGGCCCATTCATCGCAGGTATGGTCAAATACCACAACTTCAGAAGCACCGGCATCCAAACAACTCTTCGTAACCCGTGAAATCAATTGAGGGTTGGTATTTGCTGCTCTCTCAGGGGGTGCATCCCATCCAATATTGGGTTTTACCAAAACCTTCTGTCCTGGTTTTACAAATTGCCCCATACCGCCAAGTTTGGCAATAGCACGTTCAAACATCGCTGCTGCTTCTCCTCCGCGTACAGCTACCAAATCGTATTCGCCTTCTGCTGCTGACATGCCCACAGCATGAAGTCCGCCAAAAGAAGAAATCAATCCTCCCGCCAGTCCAATACCGGCACCCTTAATTAAAAACTCTCTCCTCTTCATATTCTTTCCTTTTTCTATTTTAATTATTATTTTTTTCGCAGAGCACATGGTTTCGTTTTATAATAACCATTTTGTGCCCGTTATTCTATTGCATCTTGCTTTCAAACAAAGTAAAAAACGTATCCATCGTTTTACCCTCTGTGCCCACAATACCGCAAAGGTATTTTCCGGTTGTATAAAGCAATACCGTGCCATTATAGGGATCTTCAACAATATACTTATTGGAATCTCTTTTATCTTTTGGAAATTCTAAATAATCCAGGTATTTATACAAAATCTTTTGGGCTTCATGCTCATCTTCCGGACTGATGATAAAAACCATAAAAGATTCTCCATCTTGTTTATAATCGGCTGTAAATGCAGAATGCAGAAAGCCGTACCCCATAAAACCATTAGCAATATATTTTTCCGAATTGGGCACTTTCCCCTTCTCCGGGAATAAGGACAATTTCTTGGGTAATGTATCATTTCCACCAAGCTTATCATCAATTAATTCAGCCAAATTTTTCAGGGATTCGTTTAATCCCTTATCACTAGTAGAAAGTTGCACATAATAAGAGCCTGTTATAAAGTAATATACCTCACCACTGTTAAACCCCTGTGCCCCGGTTTCATTAAACTCATAATCACTGCTTCTTTCCTGTGAATAGATGCCAAAAGTGTTTGTAGGGTTGCTGTGTTTATAAATATAAACTTTAATTCTCCTGTCCTGTTCATCAAAATACTCAGCTGTATAGAGTCGCTTAAAATCATAACTCAGGTAAGAATCTGCCGCTCCATTGATTATGTCCCACAGGTTGTCAGGGGTATAAACTGTTTCTCCCACGTTTAAAACCCAACCATCAAATTTTGGAAACATATCTATAGCATCATTTGCGGTATTTGCTGAAAAAAACAGAAAAGCGATTAAAACCGTTGAAATTATTCTTTTCAAGTTCGTTATTGCATTCATATGTATTAATTCTTTATTTAACTTCTTGATATAAAATAATATGACCATCGGGAATGATAAACAAATATTTGTAAGTATCTGATTATCTGTTGAAATTAAGTTCGTTTAATTTTTGCTTTTTTTCATTCACTAATCATGAAAGTCAATAAATCCAACATTTACGAAGATTCAATTTTTAAAATAAATCTGTTTATATTAATCATTCCCGACACTCATTTAAAATAATATAACTATCGTTTTAACTACAGGTAACTTGTTGCCTCGCAGAAATAATATTTTATGGTGCTCGGCGAGCCCATCATCGAACAGTTCGCTGCCGAACCATTTATACATGTCCTTTTGTCTTTGCACCGATGAAATACCTATTCCTAATGATGAGGGGTTCATCATAAAAAAAATTATGCAAGAAAATCAGCCGGTATCGTGGTAATTCGGGAAATATCAGCCAATTTTTCGGGAATGTTAAAACCTTTTATACAACTGGCAGTGCAGATAGAACAATCAGTGCACGGATTTTCTGAAATACCGGTCCCTGCAAATTCCTGTTTTGCTTTATTCATTTCTCCATAACCATAAGCATACATATACGCGCGCATCATATCAGGGATAGGAAGACGCTTGTTACAGGTGTTTATACACTGCTGACAGCCGTTGCAGTACAATCCTTCCTGTGAATTTGCGAAAGCGAGGAATTCCTCTTCATTTTTTGTAAGGGAAAGATTGTTCATAACATCCAGATTCTCCTCTAATTCCTTAAAAGTAGTTATTCCGGGAATGGTGGTATGAACATTACTATTCTTAAGGGACCATTTAAGTGCAGCCTGAAAGTGCATTTTTTCGGCATCCTTCCCAAGTTTTCCGCCAGCCATGGTTTTCATGGCAACAATTCCAATGCCTGCTTCAGAAGCTTCATTAATGCGTTTGGCCAATAGATCTTTATGATCCTGTTTGAAATTATACGCTGTAAGTATTACTTCATAAACACCACTGTCAATAGCGGCTTTTATGACTTCCGGTTCATTGCTATGCGTTGATAAACCAATATGTAAAGCTTTTCCCTGGTCCTTCGCAGTTATTAGTGCGTCCAGGGTATCCCCGGATAATACATCTTCTCGCGAAGACACTGCATGCACATATAGGATATCCACATAATCCATCTTCAGTCGCTCCAGACTGGCATCCAATTTTTCAAGAAAACCTTTCTTTTTTTCAGGCTTTACTTTAGTAGCGATAGTAAAGGAATCACGAGGATAAGCTTCTAAAACCTCTCCTAGCATTTTTTCGTTGTTTCCGTTTTGGTAAACATATGCCGTATCAAAATGTTTAATTCCTGCACCCATCGCGGCTTTTATCAGATTTGGATTGTCAGCACGCATTACCCCAAAACTGACAACTGGCAATTCCATTCCGGTTTTTCCAAGTTTTCTAGTTACTATTTTGCCTTTTTTTTCATTTTGATAAAACAAATTTTCAGATTCAGAACCAGTGGCGTTTTTTGCAATTACCAAACCTGTTGATCCCAGCAGGGAAGTCTTCAGGAATAATCTTCTGTTAAAACCATTTTCAGCCATATTATGTCAATTTTTCTGTTTAAAATATACTTTCAAGGGTCAGACGGAGCTTCTCATGACGTTCAATATAAGATACCTGTATAGGTACAGAAAAGGAGTATCTATCTATCTATCTATCTATCTATCTATTTATTTATATAAACCCCATTGTTATCTACTGCCATCTTTCTCATAAAATCTTCATCATGGTTATCCCCCAGGCCTACTGTATGAATTTGTAATCTGTTAAGCTCATTCCATTCCTCCACTTTTTGTAAAATCTGCTGTGTGCTTCTATACTGTCCAGCGCTTGGTTCGCCATCGGATAACAAAAATACGGTCTCCACATCCAATACTTCTGTTTCATCGTTAACACCTTTGCCGGCCAGCTTGAAAGCTTCTTCAAGGGCATCCGAAATATTTGTTCCTCCTCCCGATTTTAATGATTTAATAAAAGCTACAGCAAGTTTTTTATTTGCTGAAGTTGCAGGGATTAATTCTTTTCTCCATAGCTTGATGTCATTTTCAAAAGTGATAACGGTAAAATAGTTTTCCTCTGTGAAACCATTAATTACAGGAATAAGGTTCTTTTTGGCCTTTTCGAGTTTGGTTAACGACTTCTTAATTTTGTTTCCCACCATATTTCCCACGGATCCGCCAATAACTTTGCCTACGGTATTCGCTGCAACATTTGTTGCCACATTCAAAACTACACCCTTGGCATCCTTTTCAATTTTATTCTCCATACTTCCCGAAATATCTATTAGAAATACATATTTATTAGACTCTAAATCAATTCCATAATAATCGTGCGATTTTTTCGCCATATAACAGGAATTTGTTAAAAAAATAAAAACAAACGATACCAGTGGAATTAATTTACGTTTCATGGTTTTGTATTTTTAATAGTTAAATATTTATTTTACAATTAGTTGTATAGTGATTATCAAGACTATTTCATTCAGACATCAACATTCAAATTACGTTTTATTTGTTAAAAATAAAAATTATGGTTAAATAATTTTTAAAAAAAGCTTGACCAATTTTTTCCTTATTCATAATACATCAGCCAAATGGGCCATCAATTCTGTCGACAACCTGTTCTATCTCAAATGGCAAGAGATGGTCAACCATATGTGGGCGGTGAGGGATCCGTTCGATCAGCGATTCTTCGATGAGCGCGATGCGATCGACAAAATGGCCATGGAACTTTACAAGAAAGATCCCGGAGCGGTCCATAATTTTCTCACAGACTATCCAGTTCCAACATAGAGGAGGTGCTGGAAATGTACAATGCGCTTCACGATGATCTGATCTTAAAATACAGCAACAGCCGGAACGATTTAAAAAAATGATTAATTGTTAAAGGCTGGATGAAAATCATATGAAAGGAATGACTTGCCAATTTAGTTACCATATAGAATCTGGAGAGAAAATTCGTTTTGGTACAAATATGTTCTGTAGAACACATACAAAATTCAAGTATATGATATATAGTCATATATAAATGTATGAATATACTAATAGAATAGTAAATATTTTCTTTTTTTTAATAATAGTGGTATTTTCGAATAGGATTTAAAAAATTGATGAAGGGTTCTGCAATTTTTTAAATTAGTCAATGGTGAATCGGTTTTTTAGAACCCAAATTAAATATAAAAGGAGACCCCAATTATGAATTACTCAACAGTTATTCTTTTCAAAAAAAACGTCTTAACCAGGACGCGTACAGTTGCACTCTCAATGATGGCCCTAACAGTTTTCTTGTGCGGTTCGTGTGATTTACTGGGCGATTTAACAGGAATTGTTCAGCCAGATGATTTTGAACCTAATAATTCTCAAGCAGATGCATATGCGATTGAGCAAGGCGATATCTACATTGCCCATATTGCAGAAGATGATGCAGATTTCTTTAGTTTTTCAACAACACACGGTTCAACTACCTTTGATGAGGTGGAGATAAGTGTGACCGAGACTGGACCGGACCTCAAGATTGGTGTGGCCGTTTATGACTCAAATGGTGAGTTTGTCGGTCAAAATAGCGCAAACACTGCGGGTGCCGATTTAACCTATACCCTGAGAAGCCTGCAATCTGACGAAACTTACTTCGTGCGATTTAGTGGGACATGGGGTGATGGCTGGACCGTTGATGGAATAGGCGACCATGATTCTGAAGGATCTTATTCATTCAGGGTTATGAATCTTGATACAAACGATGAATTTACCGGAAACCATAGTCTGAACGACGCTCATCCGATAATTACAGATCAAACATACAACGGGGTGCTTGTTTCCAAATTGGAGGCCGACTACTTCTCTTTTACTCCGACTTCGGATACGATGCAACTGCAGGTGACAAATGTCGGTAGCGATTTGATTGTTGGGATTGCATTATACGCACCAAACTTGGAATTATTAGGACAAGCCGGTGCTGAAACCGCAGGAGCCACCTATACACTTAACTTAAACGGTATGAATACTGAAGTTACTTACTATCTTCGCTTCAGCGGGAAATGGAGTGGCAAGACAGCCTGGACTGTTGGTGGAATAGGCGACCATTATAATTATGGTCCGTATACATTCGTTCTAATTGATAAATAGTTGGTTCCAACAAGAACCGTGTTATATAAAAAAAACTCCGGCTGTTTCAATTGGAGCCGCCGGAGTTTTTGTTTATAAATATGTCCGCACTGCGAAGGTAAGATCGTCGCAATAACTTTTGAATAAAAGCAAGATTAAACCGATAGAGGTTCAATCTTAGTTGCCCAGCAGCCAAGCAAAGATAAGCGGGGCCACGATGGTGGCATCCGACTCAATGATGAACTTGGGTGTGTCGATCCCCAGTTTTCCCCAGGTAATCTTCTCATTGGGTACAGCACCTGAATAGGAACCATAGCTGGTGGTGGAGTCGGAGATCTGACAGAAATAGCTCCAGAAGGGCGTATCGGTCCGTTCCAGGTCCTGGTAGAGCATGGGCACCACGCAGATCGGGAAATCTCCCGCGATCCCCCCGCCAATCTGGAAGAAACCAATACCGTTATCCTTCGTGTTTGCGGTATACCACTCCGCCAGCCAGGTCATGTATTCAATGCCCGATTTCATTGTTTGCGGCGATAATTCCCCCTTAATACAGTAAGAGGCAAAAATGTTCCCCATGGTTGAATCCTCCCACCCGGGTACTACGATTGGAAGATTTTTCTCAGCTGCAGCAAGCATCCAGCTGTTCTTCGGATCGATCTCATAATACTGTTCAAGCACTCCCGACAAAAGAAGTTTGTACATGTATTCATGGGGCAGATAACGCTCCCCGGCATTCTCAGCCGCTTTCCATATCTCAAAAACATGCTTTTGCAACCTCCGGAAAGCCTCCTCCTCAGGGATGCAGGTGTCGGTGACCCTGTTCAGCCCCTTTTCAAGCAGTTCCCACTCCTGGTCCGGAGTGAGGTCCCTGTACTCTGGAACACGCTTATAATGCGAATGAGCCACAAGGTTCATCAGGTCCTCCTCCAGGTTGGCACCCGTGCAGGAGATAATATCCACCTTGTCCTGTCTGATCATCTCAGCCAATGATTTCCCCAGCTCCGCAGTACTCATCGCACCGGCCAGGGTAACCATCATCTTGTTGCCTTTCTTTAGTTGCTCCTCATATCCACGTGCAGCATCAACGAGTGCGGCTGCATTGAAATGCTTGAAATGCTCTTCTATAAAACGGCTTACTTCTCCTTTGTTCCCCATCTCTATATTCTTGTATAAATGACTGGTAAATAATTAGTTAATATCTAGTTCAAACTACCAGTGAATCATTCGTTCTTCTTTGTCGGACGCATGGGCTCCACTTCGTTCGGCAGTTGACGTGCATGGTTAAGAATTTTTAAATTTATAGGACAGTAATTTATAATACAGTTTTGCCACCATGAAACCGGGTGCTTTCAGGTCAGGTAACGGTGCAAACTCCACAATATCGAATCCGACAACCCTTTTTTCCGTAAAAACCCTCCTCAAGTAGGTCAATGTTTCGTACCACAGCATTCCACCCGGCTCGGGGGTTCCCGTTGCAGGCATGATAGACGGATCCAATACATCCAGGTCTATGGTAATATAGACATCATCTGTCATTAACCCAAGCGACCGGTCCATCCACCCTTTGTCCTGCTGCATCTCATGCGCCATAAAGCATTTCTCTCTGTCCATGAACTCTTTCTCGCAGCTATCCATGCTCCGTATTCCCACCTGTACGAGGTTCGTGTTCTTGCTCGCCCAGTGTACCGCACAGGCATGGTTGTAAGGAGAGTCATCATAACTACTTCTGAGATCGGCATGTGCATCGAGCTGCAAAACGGTAAGGTTATTATATTTTTTACTAAAAGCTTCAATAGCGCCAATGCTTACCGAGTGCTCACCACCAAAGATGGTGAGGAATTTATTGCTTTCAAGCAGCTCCCCTAGTGATCTAACTACAGCCGTGTAAACTGCCTCGGGTGTCGATTTTTCAATAACGGGAGGCAGGATATGGATGCCCCGCCTAAAAACCTCTGAATCGGTCTCAATATCATACAGTTCCATATTGTCAGCCGCGTCCAGAAAAGCTTCAAATCCCTTGTCTGCCCCCTTGCCCCATGTACTTGTTCCGTCATAAGGGATCGATTGCAATAAGACCTCAGCTTGCTCGTATGTTGCCAACCTTTTCTCTATTCCTCCGAATGTCTTCATCATTTACTGCTTTCTTATCAAAGACTGAAAATAACTTAATTTGCTTTCAGTAATGGCTCTAATCAATCCAGAACCTGGTCGTACTATCCGCAAGTAATGTTTTTTGCAAGAGTAACGATTTTTTGTGAGGTTCAATCTGTCCTATCGTATCCCAGTATTTTAAACATATCCTTGGCTGACTGCTCCTCCCGGTAGACATAATCAATGATATTCCCCTTTTCGTCCCTGTCGATGATAACATGCTTGGGAGCCGGAATCAGACAATGTTTGATCCCCCCGTAGCCGCTGATTGAATCCTGGTAAGCGCCGGTATGAAAAAAGCCCAGATAGAGGGGTTCCCTGTCCTTCGAGCTGTATTTCGGTAGCAGCACCTCCTGGTTCAGGTCTTCAGAATTATAGTAATCTGAATGATCGCAGCTTATTCCGCCGATATTGGCGCGCCCGTACTCATTGTTCCATTTATTGACCGGAAGCAGAATAAATTTCTCGTGCATCGACCATGCATCGGGGATGGTATTCATCAGACTGTTGTTAATGATATACCAGGTCTCATTGTCATTCTGCTTCTTCTGCTCCAGTACCTCGAAGATAATGGCACCGGCCTCCCCTACGGTATATCGCCCGAACTCAGTGTATATATCCGGATCCGGCACCCCCTCCTTCAAACAGTCATTCTTAATGGTATTGATAATCTCATTAATCATGTATTCATAGTTATACTCAAAGCCCAGGTGGTTACGAATCGGGAAGCCACCTCCCAGGTTAAAAGAGTTCAGGTCCTCGCTCTCCTTCTTCAGATCAATATAGAGCTTCAGCGCCCGCTTAAACTCCCCCCAGTAATAGAGTGTATCTTTTATTCCCGAATCAATAAAAAAATGAAGCATCTTCAGTTCAAGCTTCTCATCTCCCTTGATGCTGCTGTTAAAGAATTCGATCACATCTACTTCCGGAATACCGAGCCTCGATGTATAATAGGCCGACTGCGGCTCCTCGTTGATGGCCATCCGGATGCCGACTTTGACCTTGTGTTTTGTTTTCAGGGACTTAAGCCTTTCGAGCTCATCCTTGCTGTCAAGAATGATCACCGAATTCGTAAAACCCGCCTCCTGCATGCCAATAATCCGATCCAGGTAATCTCTGGTTTTGAAACCGTTGTGCAGTATGGTGCTTTGTTGATCGATCAGCCCTTTTGCATGTAGCTCCATGATCAGGTCGATGTCATAAGATGAGGAGGTCTCCAGGTTCACATTCTGCTTCAGTGCCTCCTTGATAACGTGGTAAAAGTGGTTGCATTTGGTACAGTAACAAAAGAAGTATTTGCCACCATATCCACTTGATTTGATCGCCCTGTTGAACAGGTTCCTGGCTTTCTTAATCTGATCGCTGATCTTCGGCAGGTAGATGAACCGGAAGGGTGTGCCATACTTCTTTATCAGATGCTTCAATGCCACGCCGTGGAATGTCAGATAATCATCACGCAGGTCGAAACCCTCCTGCGGAAAGTAAAAACTCTGTTCGATCAGATCAAAATAGGAATTTCTCATGAATTGATAGATAGTATATTATTCTAATTAACTGTAACTTACAGTATAAATATAAAAATATAAAATGTGCGCTAAAAGTATATATTTTTTGTAATGATTAGCGATTTTTTTTTTTAAAATATTCTCCACTTAAAAAAATACAGGTAAGCATTTCTAGAACCAGGTAAGTATCGCTAGAACCAGGTAAGTATCGCTAGAACCAGGTAATTATCGCTAGAACCAGGTAATTATCGCTATTCGACAACATATCTGGGTATATGATTCGGCAACCTGGTCAGCAGTTCATAGTTCATGCTGTTGGTCATGTCCCCGAAAGAGCTTACCGAGATATTCAGATCGCCCTGGGATCCGATCAATACCACTTCATCCCCAATCCTGGGTCGTTTTACATCAGTTACATCGATAACCAGCATATTCATATTCACGGAACCTACTACCCTTACACGTTTGCCGTGGAGCAATACGTGTCCCATATTGCTCAGTGTGCGGGTATAGCCATATCCATAGCCAACAGGCACCGTTGCTATGGTAGTGTCCCTGTTGGTAAGATAAGTCGTACCATAACTGATATACTCACCCGCAGCGACATAATTCACGCTCATCACCGTACTTTTCCAGGAAAGCACGCGATCAAGAGGATCAACCGGGGCGACACCCTTTTTCTCGTTTTCAATGAAATGGTGCATTCGGAGTTCATCACTGGGCCAAAATCCGTAATTGGCAATTCCAACACGAACCAGGTCCATAATGGTTTCCGGATACATTAAAACAGCAGCAGAACATGCTGTATGCCTGTACCTGGGCGTGATTCCCTCTTCCCTGGCCCTGCGAACCGCTCCATTGAATGTTTTGATCTGTTTCCTGATCCTGGTGTAATTATTGATCGATTCTGCCCCGGCATAATGGGTACAAATTCCCTCAATGAATAGGTGTTTGCTATACCGTCTTACATACCGTAACATCTTTTCCATCTCCTTTTCTGAAAACCCTGTACGGTGCATTCCGGTCTCGAGTTCGAGATGGATCCTGGCCTGCTTCTGCAGTTTCTGGGCTGTCTTGCAGGCCGCTGTGAGCCTGTCGAATGTAAACACATAAAATGAGACATCATTGATGATCGCCCACTCGATCTCCGGTTTGTCAATCCAGCCCATGATCATGATGTCACAGTTGGGTTGTATCGCCTTCCGGGCACGAATTGCTTCTGCTACCGAAAATACCGAAAAGTGATCAATTCCATACTTCTCGGCTACAGGTATTATAGTTTCAATTCCATGTCCGTAAGCGTTTCCTTTAATCACCATGGAATAACGCGAACCATTGGACATCTGGTCACGCAGATAGCTGAAATTGTTTTTGAACGCCCGTTCACTGATCTCAATATAGGATGTATGTAGCATTGATATAGATTATTACTAAACAGTATATTATGAATTATTCAGCAATTCATTTATCATACTATAAAACATCATTGTTCCCTTCTCCAGAAGCGTATCCGGAAAATCATATTCCCCATGATGCAGCTGGGGCATATCTACACCCGAACCTATGCCAAAGAGCGCTCCTTTGTATTTACTGGTAAAAACCCCGAAATCTTCCGACCAGGGAAAGGGTATCTCTTTTCTTATGACCTCCAGATCGAGCTCCCTGGCACACTTTTCAATCAGGTCGACACAGGTTTCATCATTCACGACGGCTTCGAAAGGTTCTGTCCAATCGCAGTGCCAGGACAACCGGTGCGCCTTTGCAATATGTTCAACCTGCAGTAAAATCTCCTTTTCCATGGTTTCCATTGCCTCATTGGTATGGGCCCTGATAGTGAACATAACCACGCCTTCACCTGGCGAAGTTCCGAAAGCAGGATGTCCAATGCGCATGTGTATGGGAGTAATGAGCGCGGCTTCATGCATCGGAAAAATTTTCGCGGGAATGGCTGTTGCCGTCTGAAGGATCTGTGCAGCCGCCACTGCCGGGTTGTTACCACCCTCGGGATGACCCGCATGAGAAGAGGATCCTTCCAACCGGATAATAAGGCCTTTGGAAGCGGAGGCGAATACACCTTTCCGTGAAATAATAGCTGACTCTTCGTAACCGGGCAGGTTGTGTGTCGCAAAGAGATAGTCAGGCTGAACAACACCAAACTTTTCATCGTCCAATACCAACCGTGCCCCCTCCCCGGTCTCTTCGGCTGGCTGAAATAAAAGTGTAACGGAACCTTTGGCAGGTCTTGATGTTGCCAATAGAGGTGCAAGTCCGGCCACCATGGTCATGTGGCCGTCGTGACCGCATAGGTGACCGTTGCCTTCGTTGACCGATCTGTAGTCGAACCGGTTGATCTCCCTGATCGGTAATCCATCAAGTTCACTTCGGAAGAGAATATTTGGACCTGCTTCTGATCCTTTAAAAATCGCTACAACTCCGTTTCCTCCTACTCCTTCAATCAGTTGATCAGGTTCAAACTGCTTAAGAAAATCAGTGATGTATGCGGCCGTCTTCTTCTCTTTATGAGCAGTTTCCGGATATTTGTGAAGATGTCGCCTCATGGCGATCAATGCATCCCTGAAATCTTTCGTCATGGCATCCATAGGCAAAAATTTTAGAGAGACAAAGTTGCAACTAATTCACCGCTATCCCAAAAAAAGTCGACGGCTTTTATATGCTTAGTCAGTGTCCGAAAGCTCGTTTCTTATCAAGCACATAAAATAATTACGAGTTTTTTCCAGACTAGATATATTCCTGGATGCATTGTTCCTTATAAATCTTCAGACGATACAAAGCCTGTCGTTTCAAATATGCTGCTACTGGTCTGCATGTCCAATTCCGGCTGGAGTAACCTTCTTACTTCCCGGTATTTTTATCAGGTATGAAGATCATGGAGACTGAATTCACACAATGTCGGGTATTCTTCTCTGTAAAACGCTCTCCAAGAAAGACGTGTCCGAGATGTCCCCCGCAATTACTGCAAATAATCTCAGTTCTTTGTCCGTCGGCATCCACCTTGCGAGTCACGGCGCCCTCAATCTCATCATCGAAGCTGGGCCAACCACAATGGCTGTCAAACTTGTCATCCGACCTGTACAAGGGAGCATTGCATTGTTTGCATACGTAAGTGCCCGATTCCTTGTGGTCCACATATTCTCCTGTCCATGGTCTTTCTGTTCCTTTTTTGAGGATCACATACTGCTCAAAATCATTTAACTTATTGTATTTCATGGGATTGATTATTATTTCCGGTGTTTCTGTTGCTGCCTTCTCAGTACTGGCCTCATTTAAAGACTGTGCTTCCATTTGAAAAAACATAATAATTGCAAACAGACTGAATGTTGTTGATTTTTTAATCATAACCAGTTCTATTTAATTTATTTAGATGCTCGATTCACATACCTATAACACCCTGATGACCTTGTTGGTTCATGCAAATTGAAATGCTATCATGTTTGTATAAAGGTAAAGTATCATTAATTTTGGTAGATTAAAAAATACAAACATGGGTAAAGGAGACAAGAAAACAAAAAGGGGTAAACTATTTAGCGGATCATTTGGAAGATTAAGACCGCGCAAGAAAACTAAAGGAGCATCAGCCGGGATGGCTTCCGTAAAAAGGGCTAAGTCAGCTCAAAAACCTGAGAAGAAGACAGCTGCAACTGATGTTACCGAAAATGTGCAGGTGAAAGAAGCTTCTTCAAAGGAGGTTGAAAAGCAAAAGCCGGTAAAGAAAACAGAAGAGGAAGTTGCCAAACAACCTGCCGATGAGAAAAAAGAGGCGCCTGCTGAACCTGCTCCAAAAGCTGAAAAGAAAGCAGAAGAAAAACCGGTGAAAGAGGCGCCTGCTGAACCTGCTCCAAAAGCTGAAAAGAAAACAGAAGAAAAACCGGTGAAAGAGTCGCCTGCTGCTGATGCGGAGTCTAAACAGGACAAGAGGAAAGTAACAGCTGCTGAGAAACCTGCTAACAAAAGCAAGAAAACTGAAAAAGAAGCCGCGTCCGAGAAGCCAAAGGCCAAAGAAGCAGCTGAGGAAAAACCGGCTCCAGAGAAAAAGCCGGCTGCAAAAAAGGCGGTGGATAAAACAAAAGATACCAAGACAGCTGACAAAGATACTTCGAAGGAAAAATAACACCTTTATCTTAAGTGAGTGATTAGGGAAGTGGTTCGTCGGGAGAACAGATTGATGGACAGAAGATGTATGCCATTCTTGATATTGAAACCACCGGGGGAGCCTGCTTTCACTAAGGTATTCGCCAATGCAACGGAGCATGTGTACAACAGGAGCCGGTAAAGATATACAATAAGCGGGTGGATGAGTTGCTGTCGGGATTCCGGTTCGACCATGCCAATATGCTGATCATAGACCAGGGAAGGGATCCGGAGGAGCGCAGTATCGTGCGGATTGAAAAGGGGATGTATATGGGATTCGGTTATATCTCAACCAATGAGGGATACCTGGGTGTGGAGCAGATGCTTGAATGTGTGAAGCCCGCGCTGGACAACCGCGATATTCGACAAATCCTTAGCAACTGGCTCAGGAAGAATAAGGTGGAGAAGGTGCTGTATTATTGAGAGTCTGTTCACTTGACTCCAGGTACTATTGAAAGTATTTGTTTCTTTACTTATCCAATTCCTTCAGGCTCTCCATGGCCGGCAGATCCAATCCGCTGGTCAGACTGGAAATACTTTTCATGTCAATGATGCCGGTGATTGCAATCAGCACAGCTTCATCACTTCCTGAAACAACAAGCAAAAATTCGGTGATTTCACCACCCACCTCCTTCACCAGGAATACAACCTCCTCATCCGACTCTTTCACGGTCATCATCTCCTGGTACTCTTTTCGGGGCAGGATCTCCAGCAACTCTTTTCCAAAGGCAGCAGAACTATTTCCATCCCTCGTGAGAATACGGATTGATTCAATTCCTGATGTAGCATTTTTAAATGATTCGTAATCAGGATCATTGGTCTCAATATTTGAGAGAAACTGGAACATAAATTTATTGATCACAACCGTAGTATATCCATCTTTCCCTGCATATTTGTTGAAAACCTTATCTACTGCAGATTGTGCACTCACAGTTGCGGTGAGGACAATCAGTGACATCACTATGATTAACTTCTTCATGGTATTCTATTGTTAGGTTTATTAATTGATTTGTATATGATCAGCCTTCTCAAGGTTTCCGAGCAGGTTCAGTTCGCGGGAACCACTTGAGAATTTCCTGATTGTACTGACGGTCTCCATCCCTTTGTTGATCTGATGCAGGTTATCGAGCTCGGAAGTCCCTGTGTTCCATTTACTGGAAATATACTCAAGGGCCCCTTTGGCCTCGATGTACGCGATCTCCGGATCTTCAATCGCATATTGCTGCATCGATTGATCATGGTTGTCGCGGATAAAACCGAGATAGACACTGAGCAGTACCAGCAGGCCTGCGGCGAGTCCAGACAGGGAATAGATTCCGATCCTTCTTGTCCTTGATTCAGATCTTGCTGCGGTATCCAGGCGATCGATCAGTTTTATATTAAGATCGGTTGGAACGTCGACCGGTTCCTTCAGACTGGCCATGGACCTGAACAGATCATTGTCGGCAAGGAACTCCTCTGGCAGCTTGTCTGCTTCCAGGAAGAAATTTTCCAGTTCCCTCTCTTCTGACTTACTGGTAATCCCTTCGTAAAACCGGTCAAGTAAATTTCTTATCTGTTTTAATTTATCCATGATGCATACTGTTTTTGCAACATTTCCTTCAACTGTTTTCTGGCGCGGGAGATACTTACCCTGATGGCGTTTTCCTTCATGTCCATTAACTCTTCTATCTCATTGTACTCTTTTCCTTCAATGTGTCTGTAATATACCAGTGATCTTTGCGGTTCCGGGAGTTGGTAGATCAAGTGATTCAGTATATCTGACCGCTCTTTCCTGATCATTTCGTCTGAAGGATTACTAAACTCCGCGCTCTTCTCCTTTTCTTTCTCCTCCTTTGCAGCCCTTTCCAATTTTCGCCTTCTGAGCTGATCCAGGCAGTGGTTTCTTGTAACCTGCACACAGAGTGCCTCTATACTTTTGTATTTTTCCAGATCATTCCGCATCTTCCAAAGTTTCAGGTATACCTCCTGCACCGCGTCCTCAGCTTCCTCCCGGTTGCCAAGCAGGCTGTGCGCCAGCCTGTATAACCGGGAGCTTAAAGGTAAAACCAGTAATTTAAACGCTGAGGACCTCATGCCAAATTATAAAAATAGTGGCTGTAAGTTAATTATTTTTCATGTTTTCCAAAGCCTCGAGCCCCTCCATTCCGTTGAATGACTGGGCTAGTCCGCCAATATCCTTCATGTTGAAGTCGCCGCTGATATAGACAACCACCCCTTCATCCGGGGAAGACACCAGCAGCAGGAATTCCCGGATTTGCTTTCCTTCGTTATTCATCCACATCCGCACATCCTCTGCACCATCCTTTACTGTCATGATCTCGGCAAACCTGGCAAGGTCCAAATCAGCTGTCACCTCCTTATAAAAATTGGTTCCTTTTAAAAGTGCCGCATTTTCAATGGTGATGATTTTTACAGCAGAGAGTTTATCGAGCGGAAAATCCTGTCCGCTGAATTCCTTCACATCCAGTTCCGACATCACCTGGAAGAGCTGCGGACTGATATTCACTACCGTTACACCCTCCTGTCCGCCGTATTTCTTCATCAGGTTGTCGATGTTTGCTGTCTGGGCCATTGCGAGCGCTGGAAGTAGAAAGATCGCGATTAAAAATGTTAATTTTTTCATGATCAAAAATTTTTGGTTGATACTTGTTATTATCTGTAATTGATTTCTACATGGGAGACGAACGGGAAGAAATTTTATTACAGGAATCATGAAAAAAAGATGGTATTGGATAAATTTATAAGCTATATCACAATCATTCATTGACTTATTTAACAAGTTGGAAAATGAATAGCTTTTTGCCAGGGATTCTTTTTGATAATCAATATTAAGTTTTTATCTTTGCAACCGCTTTGAAAAAGCAAAAACGGATGATTCAGTAGCTCAGTTGGTAGAGCACATCCCTTTTAAGGATGGGGTCCTGAGTTCGAGCCTCAGCTGAATCACCACCCAATGAAACCTCTGGTTAGTTTTGGCCGGAGGTTTTTTTATGCAGTAGAAAAAAGAAGTTCTTTCTGGCATAGATTTGCAGCAGACTGCGTTTTGCTTTTTTTAGCAAAAAATTATGATATTTATCGGGATTTGTAATAACTCAAATTTCCTATTTCACGCGCTTATCGATGTACTTTGAATTAATCGTACGCAAAACGCCCATATAGTCCATTTTGAACTCCAGCAGGTCGCCCACCTGATAATTCTTCTCATTGTCGCCCAGGTCTATAACAAACATATCGGAACTGGCTCCTACCATTTCTATCTCTTCGTCTACCGGGTGAATATGGCTCTCCTCTACATCCAGCAGTCCGATATCAATAATGGCCCTGTATGAGCGTTTTCCCCGTTGCTCCTCATCGAATTCAAAGGTGTTCCCTTCAACGTTCTGACCCATTTCTCCAATGGGAACCTGCGGTTTTTCACTCAGCTCGATGATCTCACAGAAAAGACTGAATACATCAGCATGCATCTTATCTATGGTAGAATCATTATAGAGATCGGTACCCAGGTAAAGCGTCTCTCCTACCCTGAAGTGGTTGATCCCTTTGGGCAATAGCTTCTGGAACATCAGGGGTATGGTAACCGAAGATCCTCCTGAAACATAGGGTATGTGCCTGTTGAACCTGGCCTCTACCAGCTGCTCATAGAGGCAAAGCTGGATGAGCTTATCATGGTTGGGCAGCACACCATATAGGCAGGTGAGATTGGTTCCGATGCCCACTACATCGATATTTTTCAATTTGAAAACTACTTCATAGAAAGACATGAAATCTTCACCCATGACCCCCTCCCTGAGTTCTCCCAGTTCGATCATGATGATGATTTTATGCTTCTTGTTCTGCCGCTGTGCCTCCTCAGAAAGCAGCTTAATCGTTCTGATTTCAGTATTCATGCTGATATCGGCATACTCTACCACACTTTTCACCGCCCGCTTTGCCGGAGGCTTGATGTAAATGGTCTCGATATCTGGCCTGATGGATTTGATGGTTTTCAGGTTGGATACCCTTGAGTCGCATATTTGACTGATATCAAGTTTCAACAATTCCGAAAGAAAAAGCTTGTTGCCACAGAGCATCTTGGTAACCACCGAGAATTGTATGTTATTCTTTTTGAACAACTTGTCAAGATAGCTGAAGTTTCCGGTGAGCTTTTTGCTATCCAGTTCTATATATGCCATTTCCTTTTTTCGAAGTTATTTCGAATGGTATAGGTTGTTTTAATGTGATAAATAATCTGAAATGCGGTTATCAATTTGCTGTACTTTTATACCGCATTTCTTTGTATTTGCTTGTAAACCCCACCTTTTCATACAGGAACCCAGCAGGGTTCTCCGGTTCAACATGCAATGCAATATCGCCCTCAGCATGTTTGGTTGTCTCCTTCATTAGGTGTTTACCTATGCCCTGCCCCCTCATTTCGTTATGGGTTGCTATGTATACCAATATATTCTCGGGAATATACCCCGACATACCTGTGCGATTCACAACTACAACTCCTGAGATATCAGACCCCGCATATGATACCAGCAAAAAACCACCAAATGATTCATACTCCTTCAATGCATAATCAACTGATTTTGTGATGTGTTCACGTGGATCACCGAACTGCTCCAGGTGTTTGAAAAGGAAGTCAATGATATCATTTTTCGTTTTAGTATCCGGTTTTGAAGTCTCATCGAACATTTTTGTCTCAATCATAATTGTAATTTTTTGTTTCTATCGCACCCAATTATAAGGAAAAAAACGAGAATCGCAAATTTTTTTTGACTACCGTGTTCTCTTGCAACGAATATATCCATTTTTTGTTTAGTATTTTTTAGTAAATAGTCAACGCTAAGGATTGAACAAAATATATCTGCTCATGTTATAAACGAATAATAAACGACGGAAACTATTTTTACAAGAATCGTATCTAATATCTGAGAATGAATTTGAGTGGATTTGAACGCATATTAAACAGTGCCCTTGCATTATATAGTAAATACGGAATAAAAAGCATTACGCTGGATGATCTGTGCCGGGAACTTGGAATATCCAAGAAAACACTCTACCAGCACATTCACGATAAAAACGATCTGATCCGAAAAGTTATCGATTATGAAATAAGCCTCCAGCAAAAATCGATGGAGAAAGTGTTCCGTTCAGAAATCAACGCAATCGATGAGCTGATCCACGTGAACAGAATGATTCATGAGAATCAGAGCAATCACAGTCCGACATTTTATTATGATCTAAAAAAGTATTATCCCGACATCTATGCTGAATGGCTCGGTTACAAAAGAAAGAAAATGCTTGAGATGATTCACAGGAATCTGGAAAAAGGAATTTCAGAAGGACTTTACAGAAGGGAGTTGGATTCCATCGTCATTTCCAAACTTTATATGTCACAGACGGAATCAATGCATACATCAGAAATCTTCGATGAAAAGGAGCTGTCCAGTTCCAGGTTTGCAGACGAGGTATTCAGTTACCATATACAAGGAATCTGCAATGAAAAGGGGCTCGCATATTATTACCCTAAAATTGATCAGCAGCAAACTCATTAAGCTAAGGAGAATAGAGAATGGTCATACATCGGATCAATTGCCGGAATTACCCAATTTGAAAGTTTAATCTAAAACTATTAACTTGGGTGAAACTTAATATGATGAACCGAGCCATGATCATCTTGTTATCATTCAGGTCATGATTATTTTAAATTGGTAGCAGAAATCTGTGATTGACTGTCAAGGCGATCAGTATAAAACCTATAGAATACTAATTATATACTTATGAAATATTCTCTGATTGTAATCATACTATCGTTGTTCTTCAAGTATGCAGCAGGACAAAGTGACCATCCTGCATTTAAAGAGAGGGTAGAAGACCGGCACTATCTGGTTTACAGACAGCTAACTGATTATCCTGGCATTGAGATCCATGATACTGCTGTCCTGGGAGCAATGTTCCGGACGCCCAGACATGCGTTCATCCCCGACCATTTGCAACCCTATGCGTATAATAACAATCCCCTGCCAATCGGTTACAACCAAACAATTTCCCAACCTGTTATTGTAGCTTCCATGACACAGTTGCTGGAGCCTGAAAAGGGTCAGAAGATCCTTGAAATTGGTACCGGAAGCGGTTACCAGGCTGCTGTTCTAGCTGAAATGGATGCGGAGGTATATACCATCGAAATTGTTCCTGAACTTGGTAAGAGGTCAGCTCAAACATTGAAAGAGCTGGGGTATGAGAATGTAAAAGTTAAAACCGGTGACGGCTATAAAGGATGGCCGGAGCATGCTCCTTTTGACAGGATTATTGTTACCTGTGCTCCAGAAGAGGTTCCTAAACCGCTTATTGAGCAATTAAAACCGGGAGGAAAGATTGTGATTCCATTGGGACCCCAGGACCAGATTCAATATCTTGTTGTGATGAGAAAAAATGAACGCGGAAAATTGATCAGGGAGCTAAAGTATCCTGTTCGGTTTGTCCCGATGACAGGAGAAGCTGAAAAAAAGCAACGTTAAACCTGTTCCCGTAGTGTCTTATCGCTAGAAATAGTATTTTTCGCAATCAAGATTCATAAATCAACATCGTATGTATTGGATTGAAAAACCCATTGATTGCGATTGCACAATGTGCATGAATCGCCGGGTGAGAATGCAATTAAGGAATTAAAGGAAATTTCTCTGACAAGTTGAACTATTTCAATTATTCTTGAGTTATAATAAAAGTACATATTTGTTGATTCAGTATTTAATGAAAAGCATGAAGAAATTTATAACGATACTATATATTTTCGCCATGGTCCTGGTGCCATTTTCATGCAAAGAACCGGAACCGGAGCCAAAAGAACATGAAATTATAATTGATTGGATATGGAACGTGATGACCGATGTTTACCTCTGGGCCGACGAAGTGGATCAGACACTGTTCCCTACCGATGAAACAGATCCGGAAGATTTTTTCTACAGTATTCTCAATGAAAATGACAGGTTCTCCTGGATCGTAGATGATTACCAGGCACTGATCAATAGTTTTAACAACATCTCACTTTCTACTGGCATCTCTCCTTATTTTATTCGCCTGCCGGAAAGCGATGAAGTAGTCGTTATTGTTGAGTACGTATCAAAAGGATCACCTGCCGATCTGGCTGGGATTAGTCGCGGTGAGATCATCACAGACATCAATAACACGACCGTTACAACTGATAACTATATCGATCTGTTCTATTCCAAAAATGTTGTATTGGAGTTCGCTGATTACATCGATGGTAATTTCGATATGAATGGAAAAGAGGTTGCGCTGACAGCTCTGGTTATTGAAGAAAATCCGGTTCTGCATCACGAAATCGTTGATTATGAAGGTGTAGAGATCGGTTATATCGTTTATACAGGTTTCAGTTCGGGAGAGGGGAACAGGTGGGTTGATTCACTTGACAACGTATTTAAAGACTTCAAAACAAAGGGGATCTCTGAACTCATTTTGGATATTCGCTACAATTCAGGGGGAAGGGTCTCTGTGGCCACCCACATCGCCTCAGTGGTCAGTCCGGCAACCATACCCGGCAATAAGAACATATTTGTCAAATACCAGTGGAACAAAGCGTACCAGGAGTATTTTAAGCAAGAAGATGGAGAGGATTCTGAAAACCTGGTTGTATTCTTTGAAGATGATCCGTCCGTAAACCTTGATTTAACGAATGTATATTTCCTGACCAGCCCACATTCTGCATCAGCGTCGGAACTAATTATCATCGGCCTCGAACCCTATATGAATACCACCCAGATTGGTGAAAATACCTACGGGAAATTCTATGGATCCATCACGGTTCCTGATCTTGAAGAACCACCAAGACACAGTTGGGCACTTCAGCCGCTAGTATTTAAATTTGCCAATTCCATCGGTTTTACTGATTTTAACAGTGGACTGTTACCCGATATTTATGTAGATGACAATGTTCTTGATATGAAACAGTTCGGTGATATTTCCGATCCGATATTAGCCAGAGCGCTGGAGGAGATTACAGGTACTTCGCCGGTTGTAAAAAAATCAGCTCCGCAACCTTTCAGTTATTCTGTATTGCCTGATCCTGTAAGGGAACTTAAAAACAGAGCTGTGATGGTTCCGGATGCACCAATTCGCATAAAGTGAAACCATGACCGGCATTAAAATGGATTTAAGAACTTCAGTATAGAATATAAGTAGATTTTGCCAATGGACCCGGATTGGCTGGATCATCAAGTTCGAGAGCAAGGCATCATATGCCTTAGTACCCAAGTAAGGGCCAAAGCCTACAAAAATATTAAGCGGCAGAATAGTAGCGATTTCGAGAATTTAAGATTATTGCAGTAATGCAGTAATGCAGTAATGCAGTAATGCAGTTATCGGACTTCATGGAGAAGTAAGCCTATAACTGCTTTTTACGTCTCTTCAGTATGGCGCGGTTAATCCGCCTGATAAAGCCTGGTCCGTTATAGATAAAACCGCTATACACCTGGATCAACGTTGCACCGGCATCCAGCATATTGAGCGCATCCTGCACCGACATGATCCCTCCTACACCGATAATCGGAAGCTTTGCTTCGGTCTTTGCAGCTATGTAGCGCACTATATCTAAACTCCTTGCGGTGAGTGGTGCGCCACTCATTCCCCCTTTTCCGATGGCCTCTATGGTCTCTTGGGATGTGGACAGGTTCCTTCTGCTTACTGTCGTATTGGTGGCCACAATCCCGTCAATTCCATATTTCATAACAATATCAAGGGAAGTATCGATTTGTTTGTTGTTCAGATCCGGTGATATCTTTAGCAGAACAGGCGTATAATGGTCCATCTCCTTTCGGATATCTGTTAAGCGCCACAGGATCGCTTCTAACCCCACCTGGTCCTGTAACTCGTGCAGGTCCGTAATATTCGGACAACTGATATTCACTACAAAATAATCGACATACCCGTATAAAGCCCTGAAACAAGTCTCATAATCCGATACAGCCTCCGAATTAGGGGTTTGGGTGTTTTTACCAATGTTACCGCCAATGATGACCCCTTTCCGGCGCTGACGTTTCAGTTTTTCAACCAAAGCATCCACTCCACGATTATTAAATCCCATCCTATTAATTAGTCCCCTGTCTGCAGGAATTCTGAAACTGCGTGGCTTAACATTACCTGGTTGCCCTTTAGGTGTCACTGTACCTACTTCAATATGCGAAAAACCAAAGTCTGAAAATTGATTGAATACTGCACCATTCTTATCAAAACCTGCCGCCATACCCACCGGATTCTTAAATATCATACCCAAAAATTCCGTTTCCAGTATAGGGTTGCTTATATGATGGACAGATCGCGTTATAGCAGCAATACCCGGTATTTTAAAGAAGAAACCAAGGAATCCGGTAAGAAGATGGTGGATCCTTTCAGGTGGTAATAGAAACAAGATGGGGCGGATCAGAATTCTATACATCTGGTTTTTTTTGCAAATATAACAGAAATCAATCAGCCTTTTCATACGATTCAAACGATTTATCAGTATAAAAGACAATCACCCGGGAAATGGTTTTAGACCTCTTGTTGGCTGACTTATTTGTTTTATCGTGCTCTTCGTTCAAATGAGAAAAATCACCGTCTGAAGGCACATTACCCATGCGTTCTGCCTGTCCAATCTTTTCATCTGTTCCTGTTTTTGGGTAGGGTATTTCAGAGTCAGCTTCAATCTTACCAGAAATATCATCACCATCAGGGGTTACATCAGAATGACCATTTTCCACTGATCCGGTCTGAGCGGCAGTATTAGATCGACCTTTAACGTTTTCAAGCTCATCAACCGCGCCCTTATCAAACAGACTCCCTGAAACCGTATTAATCTCACCCTCATACATATTTCCTTCACCAAGTATCAACCAGTCAGCATTGATCATTGGAAATGCCTTCAGCGTTTTCTGCAAAAAATCAAAACTCGGCTTGTTTCTTCCAGACAAAATATGAGATACACTGGAACGCTGAACCCCAATTAAATCCGCAAATTTTGCAGAAGATAACTGCTCCGTATCCAGGAGCTTTAATAACCTGTCTTCCATATCCAGAACAATTTTTACAAATGTAACAAATATATAGTTCATAGATGTAACTTTATGCTCGTTACAATTGTAATTATATGGACACATATGTAGCTCATCACGATTTATCGTATAATTCGAAGCAAGAAAGTATGCTGGTGTAATTTGCCAGGCTCAGCAAATATAAGGTAAGTATGTAATATTTTTTTGTAATGAAATCAAACGCCTATACAGCTTAAATAAAGTGGTACATAAGGCAACCAGGTAATCCATATTCCCCCAATTCCAATGCTTTTTGCTTTTATTGGAGTTGAATTAAGCGTTTGTTCAAGCAAACAACTATAAATATTTGATAACTAATTATTTATAATACTGTAATTACGATTTATAATGTATATGTGCAAGATATATGGTTTATTTGATTAGAAATATGTTTAGGTAATTACTTTATTTAATTGATATTTAATATATTATACATTGTTACTAACAATATGACAGAGAGTTAAACCATGTTGACATTTGTCAATTGAATATGCTGGTCTGATTGGTTACAATTGTGTATTATGTAATCATTTGTTGGCTGTTTTATCTTGTTACAATTGTAATTAAGTGTATGTTGATGTGATTTGTGATGAAAATACAAATATTGTCTCCCCTGCCCCTCTTGATCTTTTAATATCACTGCTGGGCAGTCAGGATTCCATTCGGAGTCAGGGTATTTTTAAAATATTTAATTCTAAGCGCGTTTAAGTACGGGAATCGATCTCACCTTCCGATTTGGCCACAATGGATGCTACTGTGGAATCCCCTGTGATATTGACTACTGTTCTGAGCATATCGATAGGACGATCGACCCCCAGGATCAGGGCAAGTCCCTCGACAGGAATGCCAACAGTAGAGAGTACGACGATTAGCATCACAATACTGCCGCCCGGCACGCCTGGGGATCCTATTGAGGCCATTACTGCCAGCAGGACAATTGATATTTGCTGACTTACAGTAAGGTCTATACCAAATACCTGTGCAATAAATACTGCGGCCACAGCCTGGTAGCAAGATGTACCGTCCATATTGATCGTTACACCGATGGGTAGCACGAAATTCCCGATTGTTTTGGAAACTTTGAACTCATTGATTACCTGTTTCAGGGTGACCGGCAGGGTTGCAGCACTTGAACTGGTCGAAAAGGCCACCATCTGGGCTGGTAAAATCCCCCTAAAAAAATCCATGAGGCGGATCCCTACAAAAACTCTCATCAATAGAGGGTAGAAAATAATGATCAGCAACATCAGTCCCAGGACGGCGGTTATCATATACATCCCCAATGCTGAGAACAGCTCTGAATCTCCTGAAAAATCGACAATCAGTCCCGCCATAAGTGCAAAAACCCCCAGCGGAGCAAACCGCATAATCAGGTCGATAATCTTCAGGATAATCTCATTCAGGCCATCGAAAAAGCCTTTTATGTATTTAATCTTCTTGCTCTTTATCATCACCATTGCCATAGCAAACAGAATAGCAAAAAAGATAACCTGCAGCATATTTGCGTTGTCGCCTGCGGCAAAAATGATATTCTCAGGGATGATGTCTTCCAAATAGTGCAGTGGTGAACGGTCTTTCACCTCATCTGCAAACAGTTGCTTTTCAGAAATATCATCCATGAACTCCTCCCTGTATTGAGCCTGCCTCTCTTCCGGAAAAACATTACCTGGCTTGATGAGGTTGACCAGTCCCAGACCGACAGTTGTGGCTATAAATGTAGTAGCAATGTAAATAGCTATGGTCTTCAGGCCAATACGCGAAAGACGGGAGATATCTGTTAGGCTGGAAATCCCCTTTACCAGCGACACAAAAATAAGTGGAACAGCAATAAGCTTGAGCAATTTAAGGAACATATTACCCCAGGGCTTAATCCAGTCGGTTGTAAACTCCTCAATTGAAGCCCAGATGGAAAAAAGTCCCCATAGAATTCCAACCCCCATTCCTATAAGGATCTTCATCCAGAGTGGTAATTTTTTAAGCATTTTTTCTCTGTTTATAAACTATTGCCAGTTTATTATTCTTCAATTATCATAAGTGTTTATCCATATTATCGGGGACTGTCTCCTTTAGCGCATCATATAAGACCTCCACGGGATGTAACCCCTTCACGCCTGTCCCATCGAGGATCTGATGTCGGCAACTGGTACCCGGGACTGCAATAATCTCATCATCAGCGGTTTTTCTGACCTCGGGAAACAATACCAGTTCTCCAACTTTCACAGAAAGATCATAATGTTCCTTCTCGTATCCAAATGACCCAGCCATCCCGCAGCAGCCCGAGGGGATTTCTGTAACAACATAATTTTCAGGTATGGAGAGGATTCGAAGGGTCTCTGAGGTGCTGGCCACTGCTTTTTGCTGACAGTGGCCGTGCAGTCTGACCTTCTTTTTCTGATTTGTAAACAGAGATTGGTCTACCATTTTTTTTTCAAGTAAACCTGCAATATACTCCTCGATCATTAGTGCGTTTTTTGCCAATTCTGCTGCATCCTGTTTTAAAAATTTACCAACAAGATCGGGGTATTCATCCCTAAAACTCAGTATAGCAGAAGGTTCTGTTCCAACTAAGGGTCGTTCCTCATGTACCAGTCTCCTGAACAATGTAACATTTTTAACTGCCATTTTACGTGCTGTACGCAACAAACCTTTTGATATAAAGGTTCTGCCGCTCCATCCTCCTTTATAAACATAAACCCTGATCCCCAGGCTGTTCAGGAGCTTGATGGTTTTGATCCCAATGTGCGGTTCATTATAATTGGTAAATTCATCCACAAAATAGGTCACCTCGGAGGCCGATACTGGAAGACGGCCATTCAACTCATACAAATGCTTCTTTATCCATTTGTTTAGTGTAGTTCTACCAAGCTGTGGGATACTTCTCGTCTCTGCAAAGCCCAGCCAACGCTTCATCACCCGCGCTGTAAGTCTGTTTGTCACAAAGAAATTAAAGATACCCGGAAAAACCGATCCCAGCCGGTTGATCGAGGTGATATATGCTGTCAATTTGGTTCTTAACGGGATGCCATGGGCGTCATACCAGTGTTGCAGGAACTCACTTTTCAGTTTGGCCATATCTACACTTGAGGGACATTCAGACTTACAGGCTTTGCAGGAGAGACAAAGATCCAGGATGTCGTACACCTCTTTGTGATCATATGCATTCTGTTTTCCGGCTTTTCCTATGAATTCCCTCAGAATATTGGCCCGGGCCCGGGTAGTGGTCCACTCCTCCCTGCTGGCCATGTAGCTGGGACACATTGTACCTCCGGTAATTTCAGTTTTGCGGCAATCGCCCGAACCGTTGCACTGCTCTATATGCCTTAAAATGCCGCCGTCGGCACTGAAATCAAATATTGTTCCCGGCTGTGATGCAACCTCTCCCGGTTTAAACCGCAAAAAGGTGTTCATCGGGGGGGTATCGATAATCTTCTCCTGATTAAATACGCCATGCGGATCCCAGGTCTCTTTAATACTACGCAGAAGTGCAAAATTTCGTTCCCCGATCATGAGCGGGATAAATTCCCCTCTCAAACGCCCGTCCCCATGCTCCCCACTGAGCGATCCTCCATGTTTTTTTACCAGGAGTGCTGTTTCCCGGGCAATCGTATAGAATAGATCGACATCTTTTTTATCTTTCAGGTTTAAAACAGGCCGCAGGTGCAGTTCGCCCACCGAGATGTGCGCATGGTAAACACAATCCAAGCCATAACGTTCAAGTAGAAGATTAAATTCAGATATATATGCTTCTAGTTTTGATGGCAATACACTTGTGTCTTCAATCACAGAAACAGGTTTAGCATCCCCCTTCATTTTTGACAAAACACCCAAACCTGCTTTTCTGAGATTCCATACCCTGGGGATCTCATCTCCTGTTATAACGGGAAAGTGGTAACCGATACCGGAAGCATGGAAATCCTTCTCCATGGCTGAAGCAACCCTGTTGATCTCCTCCATGGATTCAGCAACGAATTCCACGATCAGGATGGCCCCCGGACTACCTTTCAGAAAGAACCTGTTTTTACTTTGCGTAATATTTCCGGATGTCAGATCCAGGATGGTCCTGTCCATTAGTTCGACTGCTGACGGGGAGTATTTGAGGGCAATAATGTTTCCCCTGATGGCATCCATAACGGAATCGACATGCACCGGCACGAGGGCCTTTTCGGGTGGGGGAAGCGGATCAAGGTCAAGTCTTGCAGCGGTAACAAAACCGAGTGTACCCTCCGATCCCGCGATCAGCCGGCAAAAATTAAAGGTTGAATGGCGGGCTTCACCGCCGGTGAAAAATGAGGTGGAGGCTAGCTCATCGAGGGCATACCCTGTATTGCGGCGGACAACACCGGGATCGGGAAATTCAGCCTCTATAGCGGCTGTATTCTCGCGATTTTCCATCATATCGCGGATGTTCCTGTAGAGCGATCCTTCGAAGTTGTTGAGGGTACATTTTTTGTCAAATCCCTGTTTGTCCAATTCGCCGAATTCGGCGACAGATCCGTCGGAAAGAACCATTCTTACGGATAGAAGGTGCTCCCTGGTGGTCCCATAGACCAGTGAATGGAGCCCGCTGCTGTTGTTACCGATCATCCCTCCAATCATGCAGCGGTTGGAAGTGGAGGTTTCGGGACTGAAAAAGAGTCCGCTCGGTTTTAGCATTTGATTCAGCTCGTCTGGGATGACACCAGGCTCAACTTCAACCCATCTTTCAGATTCATTCACTTCAAGGATCTTGTTCATGTACCTGGATATATCAACCACCAGTCCCCTTCCGACTACCTGTCCGGCAAGTGAAGTACCGGCAGCGCGTGGTATCAGGGTAAGTTTGTTTTTGCCGGCAAAGCGAATAAGCGTGATGATATCGGATTCGCCTTTAGGACGGGCCACGGCCAGAGGAAGTTCCTTATAGGCAGAAGCATCGGTGGCATACATAAGACGGGTGGAGTAATCAGCGAAAAGGTCCCCGTTGATCGATGTATCCAGCAATGTCAGCTCATCAAGAAGTGATTCACTGATCCGTTCATTGATCATTCTTTCTGTCACAGAAAATCAGGCCATTTTTACATTGGTATAAGAAAGAAGCAAAGATAACTGAATTTATTTTCGGTATTAACAGTTCTAAGGCTCATTGTACAATTTTTAGCACCAAAAAAGAGATAAAATGCAAAAGTTAATACTGCTTGAGGTATCCATCTCTATTTTCTGAAATCGGTACTCTCAAAAATCTTATCGGCAGATCCAGCGATAAATCCACTGAAGAGCTGTCCATTTTTATCAGAATAACGGCGTGCAAATTCATAATAGCAAGATGGAATTTCAGAAGTGCCTTCTTTAAATTCCACTGATATGGTATCAGCCAGTGTGCTTGACTGCTCAAGAAGTTGCTCTGGTGTCCCTTTTACTTCACCACCAGAACTATTGAGTCTGAATCCGTTTTCTTTTAGGAATTCATTGACCTTTTGAATAGAATTAAATTGGTTAAGGTGATTGATACTGATTGTAAAATGATTGGCCCGATATCCATAGACAGCAACCCA
>JBBDUV010000068.1:0-5386 GCA_040903745.1 Bacteroidales bacterium
AGCGGTTCGGGGCTTTTACTATATTACAGGGAGGTATTTTGTAAAAATCGGAAAACTGGAAATGGCCTACAAATCCTATTTTTTACTATGTGACCTTGACAGTAATCATGAAATAGCAGACATTCTTGGACAGGAATTATTGGCCCATGAAATGAATGAATTCGCTAAGAAATTGAAAAAAAGTGAAATGTTTACCAAACATAGGAGAATGTATCAATAAACATTTCTCAGGCAAGATATGTATAGCCCTTCCCAGATAGATTTTGGTTATCTGATCAGTATCCTGAATTCTATTGAGGAGATTTTATAAATGAGTGAAATTCTCCCACAGCTGTGAGAGAATTAAAACAAATTATCGTCACCAACACCATCCATATTCATGAATACTTTGATATTTCAATTTAGTGGTGTAAGATTGTATTCTGAAACAAGAAAAACGTAAAGACATTGCTATGACTGATTACAGAAATCTCCGTAAAATATGTGAACAAAATAGCCGTATCAGCGAACGGGTGGTGGATGATTTTCTGTTAGGCTATGCAGCACGGTACCAGGGTCTGGAAAAGAAGATGAACACGCAGTTTGGCTGGTACCAGGATGTGATCTCCAAATTTAGTAAGGACGGGGTGGCGCGGTTGAAAGGCCAGTTTGTTATCCACAGGATATTCAGGGAGGACGGATTGATCCATAAATTCATGAAGAACCCGGCGCTACAACGTTTTAAAGGGGAGGAACGTGATTTCCTGCTGCAGCAAGCAGAGATGCCTTGGCGCTTCAGCTTTGCGGAGATAGTCGGGGAACCTGAGAATGGGTTCTTCCGGATGCGGGATGTGTTCCGTGAAGAGGAATACCTGCTGTTCTCTCCCGGGATTGCAGATCTGAATACCACCGGGAATGCCTTGTTGTGGCTCAACCTGATCGGTTACAATGGTTCGTGTTGGCAATCCTATGGGCCCATCGGAGCTTTCCAGAGCTTCGACGCGGAAGATGTTCTGTTCTTTGCTACTGAACACAATCCGGAAATAGAAGAGGGGTGGGGAGTCTGTGCCGATATAGAGAAGAACCCGCTACCCTACATGCTCCTGCTTTCCGGGGCAGCATATCCCCGTACCTTCCATAAAGAGCATGAGATGATCTACCACCTGGCTGAGCATGATCTGGCTACCCTGGATACCGCAAAACTAAAAAAATCATTTACTTCTGAATACGACAACGGGGTGTATAGGTTCACCGACAAGGAATATGGTGAATATCCGCATTTTGCACAGGTATACTTCGACGAGCGGATGAAGTTGCTTCTTTTCACTGCAATGACAAGTCTGGGCTTCAGTGAACTGGTCCATCATTTCAATAACTATGGGTATGATTTTCCCGAATTGCCCTATCTTACCATTCGTCTCCAGATGATCACTACTGCCGAAGCGATCCTGAAACGCAAGATCGAGGTAAATGAATATTTTAACTGGTTCAAGGAGACACCCAATTCCGAAGTTTCAGAAACAGTGACGAAGCTTAATGATTTAATGAAGCTGGTGCTTCCGGATATCAATGCCGGAAAGGAACCGGACATTGATGCTGCAGCGAAGAAAGTGGGTGTTTCCCCGGAGACGGCCCGTGATCTTCTTGCCCAGATGATGGAGAAATTTGACCAGATGCCAGGCGGGAGTGCACCTCCCGAAAAGCTGCCGAGGCGGGAGTCTGGCGACCCGCAACTGCCCTTCGATATGGATGAAATGAATGCCGGCGGGAAACAGGCGAAGGGCATAAAGGAACCGCCATCAATAGAAAAATTGCCTGGTAGCGGAGCTAAAACCACGCAGGAAACATTCAGGAAAATATATTCGTATACGAGGAAGATAAGGGAGATGGAACCCTGGAAAGTGTTGTTCGAAACGGATCTGTTCGGGATACAGATCCCCGGGACCGACAGGGTGTATTTCATCTCTGTGATGGGGCACAACAGGGAGTTCACCGCTATCTCGGCCTACAAGGGATATGAGGGGTTGGCCGGTTTTTATGATTTACTGCAAAATTCAGAGAAGTCTCCGGAAGGAACCATCATGACCATTCCCCATCTGATGGTTGCATTTCTTGACCGGGAGGTGATGGAAAAAGCGGACCTGGATGCCATCAAACAATCCGGAGAGACTTTCAGGGGGGGCGGAAACTGGCCAAAGCTGGAAGAGGTCATCCCCGGTTATTTGCCGGCATTTCCTGAGGGGGAATCGTTGCAGGATCTTCCTCTGCTGCTGGAGCAGGCAGTGCAGGTGTTCGGCGTCGCAGTGAAGGATCCTGATTGCCTTTACAGTGAAGATGATGATACTGATGAGGAATATCTCCTTATGCGCAAACCGGTGCTTAGCAAGGGAAAGGTCCGCTGGGAGGAACATTTCGAGGAACCGTTTGAGAAATTCATACCAGAAAATTTCAAGATCTCTTTCGATAGGGATCTTTGCGCAACGATCGCACGGAAAAAAGCATCAAAAGCGACTCTCCAGGTGGACCTATTTATGCTTCCTGCGCCAGTGAAGGAGAAGGGGAGGAAAGGATATTTCCCGTTCGTATTGCTCATGGTGGACAAGGAAACAGGAATGGTAAAGGGGATGTCCATGATGACTCCCGAGCCGGATTTGCATACCATGTATGAGCGCGTGGGACAGCAGCTCCTGGAGGAATTGAACAAGGCAGAGCAACGGCCTGAGCGGGTTGAGTTGCATTCAGAACTGCTCTTAACACTAACGGGGACTGCCCTGAAAAAATCCTGGTGCATGCCGGTTCTGCAGGAGGAGATGCCCATGGTTGATGAAGCCAGGAAAGGGCTGACTGAGCAATTGTCTTAGGAGAAATTGTCACAACCTTCATTTCCACTTTGCAGCGTTTTAGACTCTTACAAAGATAATGGTGGCAGGAGATGTACGATATTTCATCTTGTCGTGACATGAAGAAATATGTAAGAAAGATTACTTGTTTTGAAATTTACTAGTAAAAGTTTAGTAAAAACTAAACATTATGCCTACATTTGTATTGCGAAAAATATCCTCTTTACGAGGATTGGAAGGTAGAGACATTAGAACTTTTAGGAGTATAAAAAAGAGATATTTAGCAATGGATTGCTCAAGAAAAAGTAAATAGTATGAACAAGGAGGAATTACTTCAGACCAAGGGCTACTGGGTAGCTAAAATTCAGATCGAGCTCTATAATCAGTTGTCGGATTACATGAGAAAGAATGAGCTGAACAGAACCCAGTTGGCTGCCAAATTGGGAGTTACAAAAGGATATGTTTCTCAGATTCTTAATGGTGATTTTAACCACCGAATATCCACACTTGTTGAGTTATCATTGGCAATGGGGAAAGCCCCTGTAATTCAATTTTCCGACCTGGATCAAATTCATGATGACATGGCTTATGATTCGATACCTGATCGAAAAGTAGGGTAGTATAAGAAAGCTATAAAAATGCGGCAGAAGAATAATATACTACAATGAAAATAAATGCGAAAAATGGCACTTAAAATTCAGTACGCCTCCGACCTTCACATTGAATTCCCTCAAAACAAGGGATTTCTTACGATGCATCCCCTGCCGCCAGGGGGAGATGTGTTGGTGTTGGCAGGAGATATTGTACCGTTTGCCTTAATTGATAAGCACAAGGATTTCTTTAGTAATCTGAGTGACCATTTTGAAATGACCTACTGGCTGCCCGGTAATCATGAATACTACCATTTTGATCTGGCAGAAAAAGAGGGTGTTCTGAACGAGAAAATCCGAAGCAATGTGGTTCTGGTCAACAATACATCACTGCCCTACCTTTCTGAACTACCCTGAGCAATACAAGGGCGATGTGTTGAATGAGGCCTTTGCCGTAGAGATGTTCGACCTGATTGAAACATCCAGCATAGATTATTGGGTATACGGACATCACCACGCCAATACACCTGAATTCTTCATTGGAAAGACAAGGCTTATTACCAATCAGTTGGGTTATGTTCAACAAAATGAGCATGGACTATTTGACACGAACAAATACATCGAACTATAGAATTTAGCACTTCTCTTAACGCTGACGGAGCATGCCCTGAAAAAATCCTGGTGCATGCCGGTTCTGCTGAATGAGTTTTACGACCTGGAATTGGAAACAGGTGAGGTAATCTCACCACTTATTTATTCAAAAATAGACTGGAATACCAATTATTCCATTACTCCCCTATTTGAAAACATTAAAAATGAAGGAGTTAAACTAAAATGAGTGATACAAGAGATGATTTAATTGAATATAGAATCGCCAGAGCTAAAGATACTTTGGATGATGCTGGTAATGCAAGCGAATGAAGCATGATGAAAAACCAGGGAAAGAAAATACATATGATTGTTGAGCGAACCGAAACGGGTTTTTCGGCATATTCAGAGCAGCTTCCAATATTTACCACGGGAAAAACTATTCCTGAACTGGTGAATCATGCCTATGAAGCTGTTGACCTGTTTTTTGAAGACCAGGAAGTAGAAATATCCCCAGATAACGTTCAGTTTGAAATTGATTTCAAACAGTTTTTTCAGTACTCTAAAGTGCTCAATTCAAAATTTCTGGCTGTGAAAATAGGAATGAATCCTTCGCTTCTGTCCCAGTACGTTCAGGGTCATAAAAAGCCTTCTTCCAAACAGACAGAGAAAATTCTTGCCGGGATTCATCAAATTGGACAGGAACTGTCAGAGATCAATTTGATTTACAATCATTGACCTCGGCCGGCGGATTATTTATAGGCAGTCGCCATACGTTCCTGCTCTGGTTTTGATATTCCAAAGCCGGTAGCTATTGGTCTCCATCTTCCGACAACGGATGTTATAGTAGCGATTAGGTTATCGGCTTCTTTTGGGGCAATCCGGAAGTATCCGGCTACCTCTCTTGCCAGCCCCAGGTCAAGTGAATTGTCATCTTCGGAAATGTTGAGGCTTAGTCCCGAACCCGATTCGGCTGGATTTATATCATATGCCGGGGAAAGAACCCACCCCTCATCTGTAAGAATAAATCCATGATTTCTCAGGTGATCATCGGTATTTGACACACAGATATAAAATACAATTCTTTTCCATAACTCCTTGAGGTTTTCATTTACCCTGGCTCCGTTCTGTATGATGAATTCCGCAATCTCCAGGTAACTCGCTCCATCAGCATAGCTTGTTCCGTCTGTGTATCCCAGCAACGTTAAGGCAGAAGCAAAGTGGATTCTCTGTCCGGTTTCCGTCCTGTCAAATCTCCTGTTCAGATATGTGTGGAATTTACTGGAAAACCGTTCAATTCGGGCCACTGGAACAGATATGCCCGCCTGAAACGCTAATTCGTGGACCACCATTTCCCATGCACCAACATCAAACTGGTCCGTTTTACCG
>JBBDUV010000069.1:0-30694 GCA_040903745.1 Bacteroidales bacterium
AGAGATTTCTTTTACCATAAGCAGGATGCGAATAGTGTTGCTGAAAAATACGGTTGAAAGGTATACCCACCTGTCAGACGCGAAGATATACGAAAAGTTTGTGGCCATTCAGGGAACAATCTCCATAGAGGCCAAAGAGATAATAGTGGATATGAAAAAGCGACGGGATCTTCCTCTCATCCTTGAGACAATGAACAACTACAAAAATACTAGGTATGATTCCTTCAAGGGTAGGACTATGAAATTTACAGGGGCTACATCCACCTGATTTTAGGGTGTTATTTTAGACATGAAAATCTGTGTTTAATTGAAAAAAATATTTTACAAAAAGAAGCAAGTGGAGGAAGAAGTACAAATTATGAATTAAAAAAAATGCCAGGCGGTAATAAATAGACTCTGACGGCGGCCTGCACAGCATTTTAAGAGAAACTCATGTTGATTAGCAACGCAGCCATTGAAATATGGTCCAGGCACTACTGCTGTCGCTGGATGGCGTTTACCACCCGTTCATTCACCCTTTCCAATCCGTCGATGATCATGTCTGCGTTGCTGTAGAATGGTTCACGATGATGGAGCATTTCTTTAATGGTATGTCGCATCTCCTCTTCGCTTTTTCCTTCGAGCAGCGGTCGCCTGTTTTTCGATACCTTTAGCCTGCTCAGCAGTGCCTCAGGCGATAGTTTCAGGTAGATGGTAAGCCCCGATTGTTTCATCAGCTCCATGTTTTCTCCATGACAGGGTGCACCGCCGCCTGTGGCTATCACGACACGATCCCTCTTGCTGAGTTCGGTGATGGCCCTGTGCTCCTGCTGCCTGAACCAAGGCTCTCCATGGGTTTTGAAAATCTCCGGAACAGTCATGCCTGTGGTCTCCTCAATCCACTTGTCCATATCCACGAAATCGTATCCCATCATCCGTGCAATCGTCATTCCGTGGGTGGTTTTTCCGGATCCCATAAATCCAAGCAGGTATATACGTTTATGCATAGGGTTCTGGATCTTTTAAAGAATCCTGCTACAATTCGAGTTTCATCTGACCGTTTGATTTTTTATCTTCTCCCGCTTTTTTTACAGATGAATCAGTATCTGACTCTTTTTTGTTACCCGCCTCCTTTGTAACAGTGGTATCTTCGATATCAGGTTTCTTATCGTTGGCGTCAGTTGCTTTTTCTTCTGCTTTCGGTTTTTTTGCTGCTTTCGGTTTTTTCTGTTGAGGATCTTTCATTTTGTTTTTCGAATCTTCCTCCGGATCTTCCTTCGAATCCTCCTCTATATTTTCCTCCGGATCGGTATCCGGTTCTGATTCAGAATCGTTATCGACCGTTTCAGTCAGCACATCGCTATCCTGGGTTTCCTGTACATCCTCCTCCTCTTCGGGCTTCCTGTTGGGGATGAGCGGTTCCAGCTGTTCAATCACCTTCACCTCGTAATTGGAGAGTCGTTTCCCCCGGGCCTTATAGCTTTTCACCCCGATATATTCTGCCACTTCAATGATCTCCGGGTCCCTGTCCTTGTTTTTGCCTCCGAATTTCAGTTCCAGTCGCGGATATTCCACTTCCATAATCTGAATCAGCCTCGAATCGGGATGGTCGCCTATGAAACTTGTAAGTTTTTCGGTTGGTTCAATATGGAACCTCTTGATGTAATAGTAATCCTGCTCGGCATCGTAATAGGCGGCTGACCAAATCTTAGAAGGGCGGTATTTTTCTATGATCTGCAGGTCATCCTCAAAATGGTTTGTCAGATCGAAATTGGTAATCCGGAATCCCCCCGATTTGGTAATTACAAGCAGCCGGTCCTCGCCTGAGAATTCACCCAGGTAAATGCCTCTTGCTTCAGCGTTCAGCCTGTTGACATCCTCATCGAACCAGATCTTTCTGCCTCCGAGCGTTGAAACACCCTTCTCCTTCATGGTAATTTTGTGGACCGCATACTTGGTAAGAATGTTACCGGCGGCACTTCTTCCTTTGATGGTCAGCTCGCTGAAGTCCAGTTCGAATGCTGTCTTTTTCAGTCGCGGCCGTGGTTTGAGGCTTACCTTAACGGTCTCAGCTTCCCCATTGGGGTTGACTGTCATATAAAGGATCCTTGTATGCTGATGTGCTTTCCCGATATTATAGGTTTTTTCGCGTGTAACGCCGGTGATCGGACAACGCTTCATCATTGTGTTTCCTGTATTCCCGTCGTAATAGATGACGTTATAAATCGTGCGTTTGTCATCCCGCTTAAAGACGGCAACATGTATAATGTTTTTGCCCACGAAAATCTTGTCAGCCACCTTGCATATCACGTATGTACCGTCTTTCAGGAACACAATGATATCATCCAGGTCGGAGCAGTCGCCTACATATTCGTCTTTCTTCAATCCTGTTCCTACAAATCCGTCCATTCGGTTCACATAAAGCTTCTCGTTGGCAACAACCACCTTAGAGGCTACAATATTCTCAAAGCTTCGAATCTCTGTTTTTCTTTCTCTTCCTTTGTCATGCTTCTTCTTAATGTTCCTGTAGTATTCGATGGTATAGTCTACCAGGCTGTCGAGGTTATGTTTGACCTCCTTGATCTCATCTTCAATTCCTTTGATCAGCTCATCCGCTTTTTTAACATCAAACCGGGAGATCCTTTTGATCTTTATCTCGGTCAGCTTAATGACATCCTCTCTGGTCACCTCCCTGATCAGTAGTTTCTTAAATGGATCGAGACCTTTGTCGATCGCCTCAATTACCGCCTCCCAGGTTTCACACTCTTCGATGTCGCGGTAGATGCGCTCCTCGATAAAGATTTTCTCAAGGGATGACATGTGCCAGCTCTCCTCGAGCTCGCCCAGCCTGATTTCCAGCTCCTGTTTCAGCAGGGATTTTGTATTATCCGTATTGTATCTAAGTACTTCACTTACCCCGATGAATCTCGGTTTATCATCTTCAATTACGCAGCAGTTGGGGGAGATGGATATTTCGCAATCGGTAAAAGCATAAAGTGCGTCAATTGTTTTATCAGAAGAGATGTTGGGTGCCAACTGGATCATGATCTCTACAAATTCAGCTGTATTGTCATCGATCTTTTTGATCTTGATCTTCCCTTTTTCGTTGGCCTTAACGATCGATTCGATAAGCGTGCCGGTGGTTTTTCCAAAGGGCAGGTCCCTGATCGCCAATGTTTTCTTATCTACTTTTTCAATTTTGGCCCGTACACGTACCTGTCCACCCCTTTTCCCGTCATTGTATTTGCTGAAATCGGCATTTCCGCCCGTTGGAAAATCGGGTAGCAGTTGAAACTCTTTCCCTTCAAGGTGTTTGACTGATGCATCAATGAGCTCATTAAAATTGTGTGGGAGTATCTTTGATGAAAGCCCGACAGCAATCCCTTCGGCTCCTTGTGCCAGCAACAGGGGAAACTTTACCGGCAGTGCCAGGGGCTCCTTGTTTCTTCCATCATACGATAGTTGCCAGGTCGTAGTTTTGGGGTTGAAAACCACATCATTGGCAAAAGCCGAAAGCCGTGCCTCAATATACCGGGGTGCCGCCGAGCTATCGCCGGTAAAGATATTCCCCCAGTTACCTTGTGCATCGATCAGCAAATCCTTCTGTCCAAGCTGCACCAGCGCGTCACCGATGGAGGTGTCGCCATGCGGATGGTACTGCATGGAGTGACCGATAATATTGGCCACCTTGTTGTAACGTCCGTCGTCCAGCCTCTTCATTGAATGGAGGATGCGTCGTTGCACGGGCTTCAGTCCATCCTGGATATTGGGGACGGCCCTCTCCAGGATCACATACGAGGCATAGTCGATGAAGTAATCCTCATACATCCCTGTCAGACGTGTGATCTTAGCACCTCTGATTCCGTCTTCCCGCTTTCTGTCAATCGGTTGAAAATCTTCCGGTATGTTATTCTTGTTATTTAAATCTTCGCTCATTTATCAACAATCTTTCTCTTTCGTCAGACAGGGATCACATCTTCTTCAACCCTCAATCTTTCAATGATAAAATCCTGTCTTTCGGGGGTATTCTTCCCCATATAGAATTCAAGGATATCGTGTATATCATCCTCTTTTCCCAATTTGACGGGTTCCAGTCGTATATCCGGACCGATAAAATATTTGAACTCATCGGGGGATATCTCTCCCAATCCTTTAAATCTTGTTATTTCATGACTCGCTCCAAGCTTTTTAATGGCCTTCTCCTTCTCTTCATCGGAATAGCAATAGATGGTGTCTTTTTTGTTCCGTACCCGGAACAGTGGTGTCTGCAGGATAAAAAGGTGTTTATTTCTCACCAGGTTGGGAAAGAACTGGAGAAAGAAGGTTAACAACAACAGCCTGATGTGCATTCCATCCACATCGGCATCAGTGGCAATTACCACATTTTTATACCGCAGTCCCTCCAGGTCCTCTTCAATGTTAAGAGCTGCTTGCAGCAGGTTGAATTCCTCGTTCTCGTACACTACCTTTTTGGTAAGTCCGAAGCAGTTCAAGGGTTTTCCCCTCAGGCTGAACACTGCCTGGGTGTTCACATCCCTTGATTTTGTGATGGATCCCGAAGCCGAATCACCCTCAGTAAGAAAAATGGTTGTTTCATTTTTCCTTTCGTGACTCGAGTTGTAATGAACTTTGCAGTCTCTCAGCTTCTTGTTATGTAGACTCGCCTTTTTTGCACGCTCGCGGGCCAGTTTTTTAATACCGGATATGGCTTTTCGCTCTTTTTCATTCTCCTGTATCTTTTTGAGCAGGCTGTTGGTCGTATCAGGATGTTTATGGAGATAATCATCCAGCTTGGTTGTCAGGAAATTCATAATGAAATTTCTGACACTGGGACCATTGGGACCAATGTCTTTGGATCCAAGTTTGGTTTTGGTCTGCGATTCAAAGACCGGCTCCTCCACCTTGATGCTAACAGCTGCAATAATGGAAGTTCTTATATCCGAAGGATCGAAATCCTTTTTAAAGAAATCGCGGATGGTTTTCACAAGCCCCTCCCTGAATGCAATGAGATGTGTGCCTCCTTGTGTTGTGTGCTGCCCATTCACGAAGCTGTAGTACTCTTCCCCATACTGGTTTCCGTGGGTGATAGCGACCTCAATATCCCCGTTTTTCATATGAATGATGGGGTACAAACCCTCACCGCTCATGTTCTCTTCAAGAAGGTCTTTTAATCCGTTTTTGGAGATAAATTTTTGTCCGTTGTAGATAATGGTAAGGCCCGTATTCAGGTAGGTATAATTCCTGAGCATGCTTTCGATATACTCGTCATTGAACCTGAACCTTCCGAACATCTCCTCATCGGGAACAAATGTGATAGCGGTTCCGTTTTTCTCCTCGCTTTTCCTCTCCTGGTTATCGGAGATCAGGTTTCCCTGTTGAAAATCGACCAGTTTGGTTTGGCCCTCCCGATGCGATTGTATGACGAAATTTGATGAAAGCGCGTTTACGGCTTTGATGCCTACGCCGTTCAGTCCGACGGACTTCTTGAATACCTTGGAGTCATACTTGGCCCCGGTATTCATTTTTGAGGCTACATCCAGAACTTTTCCGAGGGGAATTCCCCTGCCATAATCCCTGACAGTGACCTCTTTTTCATTGACGGTGATCTCAATGGTTTTTCCGAACCCCATCATGTACTCATCGATGGAATTGTCCAAAACCTCTTTCAAAAGAATATATATACCATCATCGGGTGATGTACCGTCGCCCAGTTTTCCGATGTACATCCCCGGCCTTTTCCGGATGTGTTCTTTCCAGTCAAGTGTACGTATGCTCTCTTCTGAATAATTCGCTGACATACTCTTTATCTCCCACTATTATTGAACAATATGCAATGCTACCCCGGATGAGACAGGTAAGTTGGAACTTTTGCCACTATACTACGCAGACTCCCGGAGTCTGCCGCAAATATAGTTAAAACAAGGCTTGCAGCCTTATTCATTTATCAACAAAGAAATCAACAATCGGTGGTGAAAAGTCGGGAACAGATTACCATTCAATCGCTTGAACTTTCATGCGGGTTTCCAATCCCGGTCGGTAGGTTTTCGAGAGGTCGAAATCCCAAATCCACTCTTCAGATCGTTTTGCTTTAGGCAGATCAACATTCACCAGTTTTTGTTCTGTTTTCTCCTGTTCATCCTGGTTTATCTCTCTTACATCTGTGATCAGGCATCCTGGTTTTTTCGTGATCCAGTCGAGGTGAAACTGCTGAATTATTTTCCTGAATTTCTTGATTTCGGTATCAACGATCCTGACATTTCTCTTTTTAAGAAAATCTACCAGAAGAATATCCAGTTGGTTCAGTAGGTTCAGTGAAACGAAGGCGTCTGACTTAACAGGCAGTTCAGGCTTGTGTGGTGTGAAATCTTCGAGAATATATTTGCTGAAATGCTCCTCTTTCGCTTTGCGCAGATCCCAGCAGAATTTAATTCCCCCGCCCGACAAGTCCGTTTCAAACAGCGAAATATTTTTATAGGATTCAGCCTTTTTTACGATCTGTGGCGGATGATGAACATCGACCAAAAGTATCTGATTATATTTTTTCGACAATTCCTCTAAAGGTAAATCGAGCAGCCATCCGCTTCCCAGGATGGCCAGGTTTTTAATTTTCAGGTCGCTGAAGGAATTCAGGATAAACTGTTTTGTGTTTTGAAGGTGACCTTCCCAGTTTTTTTGCTCCCTGAGATAACGGTTCATAATTCCTTCCTGATCGCAGATGAAATTCATCTTTCTGACCATTTTCTTCTGACCGAACGTTTTCATTGCGTTTAAGCTATTTTGGCATCGAATTTACTACTAATGAGCGAAGCGAATATTAAATAATTCTTAATTTTTTTATCAACCGATCAGATTGTACATAATATAGTATTTTTTATAGACAGCGGAAAGCATTCCGAATGCAAAGAATCACTTTCCTTTGTTGTTCTTTTCTAATTCCAATATTCCCTTTGACATACTTAGTCGTACCGCAGAAATCAGTTTCTCGATCTCTAGTTGAGCGACAGTGTCTGCCGGTATCTCATCCAACACCCTGATACGGATTGTGGTTTTACCATTCAGTATCCATCCGCCCTTTCCTTTCCGGAAGGCTTTTTCGGTGCCTGTATGTACCACAGGTATGATTCCGCAGCGCATTCTTTTTGCAAGCAGGAACGCCCCCTCCCTGAAGGCCCTCATCTCCCCTGATTTTGAGCGGGTTCCTTCGGGAAAGATCATGACCGATGATCCTTTTTTCATCTCATTCTCTGCCTGGGAGATGAACTGCTGACCTGACCGGATGCTCTCACGGTTGATTCTCACGCAATTGGTGAGCGATAATACCATACCAATGAAAGGCAGGTTGAAGTTTTCTGCTTTGGAGACCCATTTGAAAGGGCGGCGCACCTTGTACAGTGCCAGGATATCGACCAGTGAACGGTGGTTGGCTACCAGCACAACAGGGCGATCCCACGGTATTTTTTTTCTACCCTCCAGGCGTAATTTCCAGAAAATGATGAGCGACTGGTAGTGCCAGGCCCAGAAGGTTCCCATCATGTGGGCCGCCAGCCTCCGTTTGTCCCACCAGAAGGTGAGCAGCCAGACCAGCAGGAAGAAGGGGGTGATGATCGCCGAGGTGATCAGCATGGTGGTCCATGCCAGGACAGAATAAATTTTCAGGAGTGTTTTTCTCATAGCCGGGAAGATCAGATTAAAACAGTCCCGTAATTTTTCCCTCTTCGTCAATGTCAAAATTCTCAGCAGCCGGTTTGGAAGGCAGGCCAGGCATCCGCATGATGTTTCCGGTGATCGGGATCACGAAGCCGGCACCTGCAGCAATCTCAATCTCGCGGACCGTGACAATGAAGTCTTTCGGACGGCCCAGCAGGGCAGGGTTGTCGGAGAGTGATTTTTGTGTTTTTGCGACACAAACCGCCAGGTGGTCCAGGCCAAGATTTTTGATGTTCTTCAGATCCTGTTTTGCTTTTGCCGTATAATCAATTGCTGCGGCTCCGTATATCTCTTTGGCTATGGTTTCGATCTTCTTCTCTGTGGTCCAGTTCCAATCGTACAGCGGCCTGTAACCGGAGTTGTTCCTTTCAACCTCCTTCACCACCTTTTCAGCCAGATCGATGGCTCCCTCTCCGCCTTTGGCCCAGACCTCAGCTACTGAGGCCTCTACATTCAGGGAGGCGGCATGTTCGAGGATGAGTTCAACCTCCTCATCGGTATCGGTAGTAAACCGGTTGATACCAATCACACAGGTGTCAATGAATTTTTTAATATTCTCAACGTGTTTATCCAGGTTGACCAATCCTTTTCTGACTGCATCGGGATTGGGGGTATTGAGCTGGTCGACAGGTACCCCGCCGTGGTATTTCAGGGCCCTGACAGTGGCAACCAGAACGACAGCTTTTGGTTTGAGCCCGGCTTTTTGACATTTGATATCGAAAAACTTCTCGGCACCGAGATCGAAGCCAAAACCTGCTTCGGTAACGACATAGTCGGATAGTTTTAGTCCCATCCGGGTGGCTATAACACTGTTGGTGCCCTGCGCGATGTTCGCAAACGGTCCGCCATGGATAATGGCAGGATTACCCTCCAGGGTCTGCACCAGGTTGGGTTGGATGGCATCTTTCAGCAGCACCGCCATGGCTCCTTCAGCTTTCAGGTCGCGGGCATACACCGGCTTTTTATCATAGGTGTATCCGATAAAAATATTACCCATTCTTTTTTTCAGGTCTTTCATGTCATCTGCTATACACAAAATGGCCATGATCTCAGAGGCAGCAGTGATGTCGAAGCCTGTTTCGCGCGGCACCCCTGAAGTTGTCCCACCAAGTCCGATAATCGTCCTTCTTAATACACGATCATTCATGTCCATTACCCGTTTCCAGTTGACGGTGCGGGGATCAATACCAATGGAATGGGTCTGACTCTGCAAGTTGTTATCGATTAATGCGGCCAGCAGGTTGTGTGCCTTTTCAATGGCAGCAAAATCACCTGTAAAATGAAGGTTGATATTCTCCATGGGAACCACCTGTGCGTAGCCGCCGCCAGTTGCACCGCCCTTGATACCAAAAACAGGTCCGAGCGAGGGCTCTCTCAATACAACGGTAGTCTGTTTTTTAATACGGTTGAGGCCCTCTGAAAGTCCTATCGACATGGTTGTTTTCCCTTCACCTGCTGGAGTGGGGGAGATGGCAGACACCAACACAAGGTTCCCGTCCTTCCCGTTGCCTGTATGCAATGGAAGTTTTGCGATGTGCTTTCCATAGGGTTGCAGTTCTTCAGGGGAAATTTTCAGTTTGGCTGCTACCTCAGCAATGGGCAGCATGGTTGCTTTTCGGGCGATATCAATATCGTTCATTGTCTATTTAATATGGTTCGTACAAACTTAATGATTTGTATTGAAAACAGAGGAGGATTTAATTCTCTATAGCCATACCAGGCGATTGCCGTTCAGCATCTGATCTACCTCCTTCTTTGCATTCTCATGCGCAATCCCCAGCATGAAGCCACCTCCGGAACCATTGAGCTTGAGGTAGTAACTGTTGCTTACCTGTCCACTGATCCAGGCATCTTTCATGCTTTCCGGGATCATATTTGCGAAATGGTTCCACTGAAAATCGGAGATTGCCCTGAAGATCAATGCCGGATCGTGGGCAGAGGTTCCGTTCAGTGTCCCAATGAATTTTCTGATCAGATCAAAGTAGTCACCGGTGATTTGTTTTTTAAATTCCTTGTTCTGCATCTTTTCCAGGAAAAGACGAACCAGCGGGGCGGTATCAAACATTTGTCCGGAGTCGAGCAGGAAGAAGCGGTACCCTGCCCGGGGTCTTAATGGATCTGATTCAATACGCCTGATCTTTCCATCGGGAAGAAAATGGAGCGGCGCATCGGCGAAGCAAGTCATCGCATCCACGCCCGAACTTTTCCCGTGGAAGCAGGATTCCAGTGTGGCCAGATCCTTTCGCTGTTGTTCCAGCGATAATCTCTTTTCTGCATGAAAAAACTGGTCGTATACCAGTGCTGAAACTCCGCCTGAACTGCCGATCCCATACCCCTGCGGGATGGTGGAGTCAATATAATAGCCCTTTTTCAGGCTCTCTCCAAACTCATCTGTATCCGGAGAGGCATAAAAGCTGTTTCTGGGCAATGAGCGTATATAGATGAGCAATTTTCTCAGGCTGGCCACTGATTGGATGATCATCGGGTCCTGTGCTTCACGTTCATCTCTTTGCGCCAAAATGGCGTGGTATTTTCTGAAGGGCACGGTGATCGCCTCACTACCCACAATTACCCCATACTCACCAGCGAGCATTAGCTTTGCATAATATTTTTTTTCCGTATCAATCATCTTTTCATAATTTCACCGGTCCACCACCCATCCGGTCGTGAATTACCCGCCTGTTTTCACAAAGTTCAGCCAGCTCTTCATCAATGAATTTCCTTATCTCTCCAGCCTCTTTTTCCGGGTAGAGCACATGTACATTGGCCCCGGCATCGAGGGTGAACCCGACACTCATTCCGCTCTTTCGCCTGTACTCCCTGATCCGGTGGATGGCTTCAACGGTATTCGCCTTCATCAGCAAGAACCCCGGTCTGCTGGTCATCATCATCGCATGAAGTGTCAGGGCCTCGTTTTCCATTACATCAATGAACTGCATGATGTCACCTTCCCTGACGATGGAGCAGAGCATACGCATATTCTCTTCGGCGGCATCGAAACGCAGTTTCGCATAGGGATTCGATTTCATCAGGTCGTGTCCCATGGAGCTCGAAACCTTTTTTTTGCCCGATTCGACAATCAGGATACTGTCTTTCATCCCCAGCAGGTTTGCATGAATATCATCGACAGGTATGGCATATTCGTCAGACGAATCCTTGCAACTGGATGTATAGCCCCAGACGGTCATATTTCCATAAACCGATCTGGAGGCGCTGCCGGAACCGAGCCTGGCAATAAAAGAGGCTTTTTTGAAAAAACCGTCCGGATCGGACATTCCGTACAATTGTTCTTCAATCTCACAAAGCCCGAGAGCGACCGCACTCATTGCCGAGGCGCTCGATGCTATCCCTGAAGAATGGGGAAAAGTGTTCTCCGAACTGATTGTCAGCCGGGTACCATTGAGCCACGGAAGGTAATCAGAGATACTACCCAGGTATTTTTCCATCCTGGCTGCAAATTCCGGCTGCCCTGTTCCTTCAAAAGTAAAATCCAGCTGAACGCCAGTTTGCTTTTTCCGGAAGCTGTAGCCGATACGTGTTTGTGTTACCGCCTTAGCCAACGTTAGACTTAAAGAGGCGTTGGCGGGAATTTGTATGGGGTATTTACCCCAGTATTTCACGATGGCTATATTAGATGGGCTTTCCCATCTTACCGATCCTTCTGTCATAACCGGCTTCATGTTGCCCAGGCTTTTCGCCTTTTCCTTCAGGTTTTTTTCGAATGTTGTCATGTCTGTATTTGTTGTTAGTGGGTGTCTTACAGAATCAGTTCATGGTATGCAAACCATTTGTCAATCCCTTTTTCCAGAAGGTATGATGATAGTTTTTCTTTGTTCCATCGAGTTACCAGCAATGCAAAGTCGCCTCCCCAGGCTCCAAGCGATTTCACATACCCGTCAAGCTCCTGAAACCGGCTGGTTTTCAAAACAGGCATCTGCAGTATTTCTGAAAGTCGTTCTTCGTGTTTCACGATCAGTGCTCCGAACTCATCCACTGTATTTGCTTTCAGAAACTCACAGGTGAGCGAGGAATAGAATGAAATATCATTCTGGTCGGGTGTGTAATTGTTCAGGAATGCCGCGACACTTTTGGCCGACTCCTGCTTTTGTCCCAGGTAGACCAGCCACATATTCTCCATGAAGGCAGGTTGGAAATCGACTGACTGTACGACGGGCATCTCATTGATCACCTGGTAGAGGATGGCCGACCAGGCACTGGCGCAGGCGACATCGTAACCCGATCCCCTTGAAACGCTGAAATGGAGCTGCATCGGGTCGATTTCTGCCCATTGGGAAAGCAGTGCTGTGAGGGTCGATGAACTGCCAAAACCGAATCCCGGATCAAACTCAAGCCTGGTGACCACATCATTCGTATGGAGTTGCTCCATAAAACCGGGTTTGATCTCCAGGAGTTTTCTGAGCATGTGGACCAGGTTTTCGGATTTTTCCCTGCTGCTGTTCTCTTTTATTTCAAGTTCCTCTAGTGAGAGCCTGGTTTCGAACCAGCTTTTGCCATCATACTCTGCAATCCAGTGCAGCACGCCAAGTTCCTTTTTTCGCACCAGCCCGAGTGATTGTCCCACAGTAAGCGGTACAGCCAATGCTTTTGCTCCATGCAGGATCATAAACTCTGATGTGAGCAAAAGCTTTCCCCGGGCGTAGAATTGTTGCTTCATGGCCTATCTGTTTTTATCCTGGATAAAACTCTTCACCTCGGTATAGCTAACGGTCCGCTCTTTGAAAAATTCAACCGCCTCTTTTTTTGTCTTCTCATCAACACCAAGCTGCCGCAGGATATTCGTAAGGTGCATCTTCATGTGTCCCTGCTGTATTCCACTGGTAATCAGAGAACGCACCGCGCTGAAATTGTTAGCCAGTCCGGCCGCGGCAATGACCATCATCAGCGCTTCGGCCGAAGGGTTTTGCAATATCTTCAGGCTGGTTTGGGCCATTGGATGTCCGGATGTGAGTCCTCCCACGGTACCCACCGACATGGGCACCTCCAGTTCAAACCGGAAAGTCTCTCCCGTTATTTGTGCCTTTGAGAGACTGCGGTACCTGCCATCGCGGGCAGCGTAGGCATGACCGCATGCCTCGACTGCGCGAAAATCATTTCCCGTTGCGATCACCACGGCATCCATGCCGTTGAAGATCCCTTTATTGTGGGTCACCGCGCGGTAGGGATCGATCGTCGCGATCTCTGTTGCGCGGACAAATTTTTCCGCAAACGTTCTTCCCGACATCTGCTTATCGAACGATCCCAGTGCATCGACCCCTGTCTCCAGCCATATGTTCACCCGGCTTTCCGGTGTATAGTTGGAGAGGATCGCCATGGTTATCTCGAGCTCCCCGGGCCGATCGCTCACTTTGGCCTGGCGCTCAACCTCGGCCTTCCATACTTTTGCCAGCTCCTCAAGTACCGTGTTGATAAAGTTGGCCCCCATCGCGTCAGCTGTATTGAACTCCACATGGAGCTGGTAGAATTCGTTGAGGTTGTCCGACAGGTCGACCAGCGATATGTTTTTAATTCCTCCGCCACGTTTGCGCATCGATTCGGTAAAGGGGTCCATCGTGTGGATCATCTTCTCCCGGTTTCGTCTGAATACCCCGGTAAGGAGAGAGGCAGATCCATTCCAATGAAAATGGATCTGACCGATCTTCACTGGACCGGTTACCGTTGCCCTGAACCCTCCGTGTGCCGACCAGAATTTTGCTGCATGAGCGGCTGCTGCCACCACCGAGCTCTCTTCGATGGCCATCGGTATCACGTACCACCTGCCGTTGATCAGGAAATTGGGTGCCAGTCCGAAGGGGATAAAGAAGTTGGAGATGGTGTTTTCGCTGAATTCGCTATAGAGTGATTGCAGCTGCGGATCGGGATGGAGGTGTTTGGAGATGGTTTCCAGTTGTTCGGCAGGAAGTTCATATATATCGCGCAACCATTCCGTCTTTTGTCCGGAGGTTAGTTTTGAGAAGCCCGATATTGCCTTCTTTTGAGCCATGCTTTTTCACCTAACTGACAGGTATGCATATGCCATCTCAAGTCCTTTTACCTGACCTTCTACAAAGGTATGAAGTTGATCGTAATCTTCCTGCGCATATTTTAAAAAAGATGATGCCATTCCATAGATGGCAGGCAACTTTGATTTTTTCATGAGGTAATATCCATCCAAAAAGTTTTTTATTCCTCCGGAGATAATAAGTTCTTTACATTCCGGCTTATTGACAGCGGTGATGGCGTTGATGGATTCAACCATGGTCATGGCATCCTCACCGATGTATGAGAGTGGTTCGAACAGGCTGGCTAAAGCATTTTCGTCGCGCAGCAGTTCGACCCGGGCAAAATTCGTTCCCCCGAAGGCGGCAAATTCGATGGCCTGCAGTGGCAACTGCAGCAGGGCTTTCAGACTTTCAGGACCGATGCCCTGTCCGACCTCCTTCACGATAAGTGGGTATTTGAACATGTCCATGAACCGTTGTATAGTCTCAATAGGTGAATATTTGAGGATATCGCCCTCCGGCTGAAACCACTCCTGCATCGGGTTTACGTGAATGATCAGTCCGTCGGCCTCCAGTTTCTCAACCAGCCGGGAAGCCAGCGGTACCTTCCCCTCTTCGAGCAGCTCCTCGATCTGTGCGATCCCGAGGTTGGCCCACAGTGGTCCGTCGGGGCCGATGACCGGTCGCATGTTGAAATCCTCGAAATAGGTGTCATCGTCGAGGATGATCCGGCATGATCCGAGGCCCATGCCCATGCCAAATTCCCGGCATGCCCGTGCCAGGTTGCGGTTGATTTTTCCGGCGAGTTTTGTTCCGCCGGTCATGCTGCTGACCCACATCGGGGTGCGGTGTTCGCGACCGAGAAATGTAAAGGGTTGAAGACCCTTTTCCGGATGGGCGGCGAGCATCGGTTCGTAATGAAACCGCTGGTCGATCTCCGGCATGCCGGTCTGTGATTTGAATGCCAGGTCGATATGCTCCTTTTTCCTGGTTTCGAGTGATTTCATGGGTTGGGGTTTTACCTGATTCCTAAATGTCTGGAGATAATAAGGCGCAATATTTCGGATGTTCCTTCCCCGATCTCAAGGATCCGCTGATCGCGGTAGAACCGCTCAATCGGATTCTCCTTCATCAGTCCGTGTGCGCCGTGGATCTGAAGAGATTCGTTGGCGATCTCCCTGGCAATTTCGGAGGTGTACAATTTTGCCATGGCGGCCTCCTTACCGAACGGTTGTTTGTGGTCTTTTAGCCAGCAGGCCTTGTAGAGGAGGTTTCGTGCCAGTTCGATCTTGGTGGCCATATCGGCCAGCTTGAATGAGTTGATCTGGAAGTTACGGATTGGTTTTCCGAACTGTATCCTGTTCGAAGCATAATCCATGGCCATCTCGAAAGCTCCCTGTGCCAGGCCCAGTCCCATGGCAGCAATGGAGAGCCTCCCGCTGTCGAGTGTCGCGAGCATGATCTTGGATCCCTTTCCCCTCTCCCCGAGGATATATTCCTCCGGTACCTTTACATTGTCGAGAAAGATCCTTCCGGTATCGGCAGCGCGCCACATCATCTTGGAGTTGATCACCTCGGTGCTGTATCCAGGCGTGTCCCTCGGCACCAGAATTACTGAGAGCTCCTTCATTCCTTTCCCGCGATCGCCCGTTACGGCCTGGACGGTAACGCCCCCGGCCATTGCGGAGGCAGCGTTGGTGATGTATATCTTTTTCCCGTTGATCAGCCAATGGCCATCTTTTAGCTCGGCCGTTGTTTCAGTGTTGTTGGAGTCGGATCCCGCATTGGGTTCTGTAAGCCCAAAAGCCCAAAGCTTCTTTCCGGTAGTGAGCATCGGGAGAAATTTTTTCTTCTGCTCTTCCGTGCCATAGGCCAACAGTGGTCCCTGACCGAGGGAGTTTTGGGCGGCGACGGTGGCCGCCTGCGATCCGTCAATCCTGGCAATCTCCTCCACGGCAACAATGTATGAAAGTGTATCCATTCCCATTCCGCCGTATTTTTCGGGAGTTTCCAGTCGCAGATAGCCTGCGTCGAACATTTTCCCGGATATTTCCGTGGAGAACTCAGAGGCTTCATCCAGGGCAGCAGCCACAGGTTTAATCTCTTTTTCAGCAAAGTCTCTTACTTCCTGCCTGAATTCTTCGTGCTTCTTTGTTAAGAGAGGGTCCATTATCGGTTATTTAAGTAAGATTAGTAATTCATTTAATTCAACAAGGTCGCCGGTATTGACTAAAATCTTACCGACGGCGGCCTCTTTCGGGGAGATGATCCTGTTTTCCATTTTCATGGATTCGATGACTAAAAGTGTGTCGCCTTCAGAGATCTGATCACCTTCTTTCGCATTGATCTTGACAACCTTTCCGTTTAAGGGAGCAAACACCTCATTGGAATCATTGTTTGCACCGGTAGCAGCAATTCCTTTGTTTTTGTCGTCCGGGATATCTATTCTCCATGCTTTGAAGTTGTACTGCTCAACGTTCAGTGTTATATCGTTACCATTCACATCTGCCCAGCATTGGTATTGCTTCCCATCGATCATCAGCTTGTAGAAATTACCGGTGTGATCGAGTATGACAGTTTTCAAGGGGTTGTTGTCAATCATGGTTTCGTACGATCTGCTGGCAGCGTTAAACCGGTATGGGATATGGATATCCTGACCGTTGAAATGGATCTGTATGGAGCGCAATTGGCGCCAGTGACCAAGCTCTTGCCAGACTGAATCCGGTGTTTCGGACGGATACCTGTGCTCTGTGGCTGCAACGGTGAACATGGAGAGGAGTACGCCCGGATCGATGTGCTCTCTTTCGGCTGACAATTGTTTGAGCAGCCGGTCCAGGTTTTCGTCTATATATTTTGTATGCACCTTGTTGGTTACAAAATCTTTCGAAAGCAGCAACGCGACCAGGAAATCGCGGTTGGTGGTGACCCCGGAAATGTGGTAGGCCTTTAATCCTGAGATCAATTGCCTGATCGCATCCTTTCTATCTGAGCCATGGGCGATCAGCTTACTGATCATGGGGTCATAAAAGGGTGAAATGGTATTTCCTTCGTTAAAACCATTGTCCATTCTTATATTCACCTGGTCCGTATTTATTCTATTCAATGTACCTGTTACGGGCATGAATTCATTTCCGGGATCTTCGGCATAGAGCCGGGACTCGATGGCGTGTCCGCTGATTTTCACATCGGACTGTTGTATGCTTAGTTTGCTTCCGCCTGCAATGCATATCTGTTCCCTGACCAGATCGAGGCCGGTAATCATTTCAGTAACAGGGTGCTCTACCTGTATACGGGTGTTCATTTCAATGAAAAAGAAGTTTTCCATTTCGTCTACCAGGAATTCAACGGTACCGGCACTGGTGTAGCCGATTCCCAGAGCAAGCCTGAGTGCGCATGAGGTGATTTTTTCCCTGGTATTTTCCGTGATAGAGGGTGAAGGGGCCTCTTCGATGATCTTCTGGTATCTTCTCTGAAGTGTGCATTCCCGTTCATACAGGTGCACTGCGTTGCCATGGTTGTCGGCCAGAACCTGCACCTCAATGTGCCTGGCCCTCTGAATGTAACGCTCAACATAGAGCTCTCCTGAACCGAAATAGTTTTCAGCCTCTCTGGCGCCATCCACCATCGACTCTTTCAGTTCGCTTTTTTTCCTGACGATCCGCATCCCTTTCCCTCCGCCACCGGCAGCCGGTTTTACAAGCAGGGGATATTGCAGGTTTTCGGAATGTTCCAATATATCCTCAGGTGAACCTGTCATCCCTTCAATAACCGGTACATCAAGTTTTTTTGCAGTGGTGATAGCATTGGCTTTATTTCCCATGAGATCAATCAGCTCGGGAGTGGGACCGATAAAGGCAATGCCGTTTTCCCTGCAGCGCCTTGCAAAACCGGCGTTTTCTGAGAGAAATCCGTAGCCAGGGTGGATGGCTGAGGAGCCTGTGTGAAGGGCAATATCAATGATCATCTGTTGGTTGAGGTATGATCCGGCCAGTGTATCACCATTGAGCGGCCATGATTCATCGGCTTGTTGTACATAGGGCAGGTTCCTGTCGGTTTTCGAATAGATCGCAACAGACTTCATGCCAGATTTTTTTATGGCCCTGATAATCCTCAGGGCGATCTCACCACGGTTGGCTACAAGTATTTTATGGAATTTATTGTTATTCATCGATCCATCCGGGGTTACGTTTTTTTAAAAATGCCTGGATCCCCTCCTGACCCTCTTCTGAGATCCTGTATTTTGCTATCAGCTTTGCTGTGGCTTTTATCTGGTTATCCGGATCGCCCTGCAGATCGCTGTTCCTGAACATTTTTTTGATACCCTTCATGGCCCGGGGACCGTTCCTGAGCAATTGTTTTTGTAGCTGCTGAACGTATTCATCCGTATCGTCGTTTAATACAAGTTGGTTGATCAGTCCGCGTTCGTATGCCTCACGGGCATCAATCTGTCTGCCGGTGAGCATCCATTCCCGCGCTGCACTTTTCCCTGTTCTGGCGACAATATAAGGAGAAATGGTTGCAGGAATCAGTCCGAGCTTCACTTCAGAGAAGGTGAACGAAGTATCATTCGCGGCAACAGAGATATCGGCTGCTGCAATGATGCCGTTGGCTCCACCCATCACTTTTCCTTTTGCAACGGCCAGGGTCACTTTGGGGGAGGTATAGATATCATTGAATAGTTTTGCCAGCTCTTCGCTTTCACTTGTTAGTTTCTTTTTTGACTGTTCGAGTCCCTTTTTCATCCAGTTCAGGTCGGCCCCGGCGGAGAAATTCTTGCCGTTTGAGCGTATACTAATCAGTCGCAGATCTCTCTTTTTGCTAAGCCTTCTGAAAGCGCAGGAGATCTCACGAATCATCTCAATATGGAGGGCGTTGTGCACCTCGGGTCTGTTAAGTGTAATTGTACCTACATGGGCTTCTGAACTCTCTATGATGTATTTGTATTGTATCATGGTCACATCCGGTAGACTCCTGATCGGGGTTGGTTAAATTTTTTGTTCAATGACATGGAGATCGCCATTCCAAGGATGTTCCTGGTCTGGGCCGGTTCAATGATCCCATCGTCCCACAGCCTCGAACTGCTGTAATAGGCAGAACCCTCCTGCTCATATTTTTTGATGATCGGTTTGCGTATTTTATCTTTTTGTTCGCCGGTCAGTTCTTCACCCTTCGTCTTCAGCTGATCCTCCCGGATTGTCGTTAGTACATCGGCTGCCTGCTCACCGCCCATAACTGATATCTTGGCGTTGGGCCACATGAACAGCAGGTGGGGGTCGTATGCTCGTCCCGACATGGCGTAGTTGCCTGCGCCGAATGAGCCGCCGATGATGATGGTGAAACGCGGTACCCGCGTATTGGCTACAGCGTGTACCATTTTTGCTCCATCTTTTGCAATACCGCCCTGTTCATATTTCTTACCAATCATGAAACCTGAGATATTCTGCAGAAAGATGATGGGCAGTCCGCGGAAATCGCACAGCTGAATAAAGTGTGTTCCTTTGAGTGCGGAGTCGGAAAAGAGGATCCCATTATTGGCCACAATTCCCACCGGGAAGCCCATGATATGTGCAAAGCCGGTGACCAGCGTGGTACCGTAATTCTTTTTAAACTCTGAAAATTCACTTCCATCGACCATCCGGGCAATGATCTCCCTGACATCGTAGGGTTCGCGGCTCGATTCGGGAATGATTCCGGAAATCTCTTCGGGGCTGTAGAGTGGCTCTTTCACCGCGATACGATCGAGCTTCTGGCGTTCCTGAACCTGGATTGTTTCAAAGATATTCCTGCAAATCTGCAGTGCATCCCTGTCATTTTCGGCCAGGTGGTCGGCCACCCCGGAGATGGAGGTATGGACATGTCCACCGCCGAGCTCTTCTGCAGTAACGTCCTCGCCGGTAGCTGCCTTCACAAGTGGCGGTCCCCCGAGAAAAATAGTGCCCTGTTCCCTTACGATGATGGCTTCGTCGCTCATAGCGGGGACATATGCGCCGCCAGCCGTACAGGAGCCCATGACCACTGCGACCTGGGGAATGCCGGCTGCTGAGAGGCGTGCCTGGTTGTAGAAGATGCGTCCAAAATCGTCTTTGTCGGGGAACACATCGGCCTGGTTTGGCAGGAATACTCCGCCGGAGTCGACCAGGTATACAGCCGGGAGGTGGTTTTTGAGGGCTATCTCCTGGGCGCGCAGATGCTTTTTGATGGTCTCTTTAACGTAAGTTCCGCCTTTTACCGTGGCATCATTGGCAATAATTACAGTTTCTATTCCTTGGATCACGCCTATTCCGGTGACGATTCCGGCTGAAGGGAATTGGTTGTTGTATTGGTTGTATGCCGCGAGGGAAGAAAGTTCGATGAATGGAGTGTTGGGATCGAGCAGGAGGTCGATCCTGTCCCTTACCAGCAGTTTGCCGCGTGAGGTATGCTTTTCGCGGGCATCCTGCGGACCTCCAAGTGTAACTTCCGATAGCAGTGACCGGTAATTGCTGACCAGTGAGTTGTGAAAATGTTTTCTTTTTTCAAACTCAGGACTTTTTGTCTCTATTTGCGATTTGAGCGAATACAATATTTGTTTTTTTATTAATTCAATAACATCTTATCCCCGGGTTTTGTTTAAAAGATATATTAAAAAGTTTAAACAAAGCTAAACAAAATTACAAAAAAATCACCACTGTCAGACCATTCCGGGTGCTGAAGTGTCATAGTTTGGAATGATCTATTTGTGGCTGTAGCCTTTATTTGGATCAAGGTGAAGGTAGCGGGAGAGATATTTGACCCCGATGTAAAAGGGGGCCGTATCGAGCAGTGCAGAAACCATTTTAAAGGTATAGTTTGAGAGAATGAGAATCATGAGGCCATGGGCAACGGTCTCTCCCGGATGGATATGGATGGCATCTGAGAAGGAGTAGGTGATTAAAATTACGGCAACGGAGTCGACCATCTGACTGGTAAGGGTTGAGCCGTTATTTCTGAGCCAGAGGGCCTTGCCTTTTGTGAGTTTTTTCAAAAAATGGAATACCTGAACGTCGACAAACTGTGCGGTAAGGTAGGCGATCATGGAGGCCAGGGTAGCCATGCCTGTTAATTTCCTGATATAAAAGAAACTGTAGTTGGGATGGGTAAGTTCCGGCAGGTTGTTGGCACCCAATTCGGGACGGGGAGGCAGAACACCACCGAGCCAGAGAATAAAGAGTACCCAGAGGTTCAGCAGCAAGCCAACCCACACTACAGTATTGGCCCTTCTCCTTCCATAAAGTTCGCTAATAAAGTCGGTGCAGAGAAAGGTAATTGGGTAGGGGAGTACACCTACGAAGACAATGAAGGGGATGGCTAACCCTCCAATACTGAAGGAGAGGTCGATCTGTCTTGAAAGGCCAAGTATGTTGAGCACAGCAAGCGTTCCCAGAAAAACTCCCGACAGAATTATGAAGACCAATTCGCGCCGACGGGCAATATTAACAGCTACTACTTCTTCCGATCCGAACATCAGCTCATTTTTGAGATATTGCTTTAAAATTATTAAAATATTTTACAATTAAAATATTAAATGGTTCATTTTATTTGAAACCGGGCTACGTTAAACCTGCAACAAGCTTATTTTACATGATGTTTTGTTGTTGTTTATCATGTTTTTAGTTTCATTGGTCGATTTTTATCAAACATTTACTATTTATACTACAACAGGTCTGATAATTTTGTATTTTGTTGCTTTGTTTTTCTGACTTATAAATATGAGTTTGAATATTGCCAGGGCGTTAAACATTGAAAAGAGTGAACAGAGTGTTGTAATTCTTCTGCTTACTCAGTCTGTATTTCTTGGTATTTTTGCAGGGGCGCTGGATGTAGGAGCAAATTCTCTTTTTCTTCAGGTTTATAGTGCTGATCTTATGCCAAGGGCATTTATGATTTCAGGCGCAGTTGGAATATTCTTTACTTCAGGTTACACCTATTTGCAGAAAAAGATACCATTTCGGACCTTCACTGTAATCAATTTGTTGATAGTTATACTTCTTACTGCTGTTCTCAGAATGGGATATAGTTATACAGACGATCCCAGGGTCACCTTCGCATTGCTCGTTTTCATGGGACCCCTAATTATCATCAGCATGCTGGGCTTTTGGGGAACAGCAGGAAGGTATTTCACACTGAGAGAGGGGAAACGATTGTTTGGTATTATTGATACGGGTTCGGTTGTCGGGATGATTCTTGCGTTTTATGCTGTGCCGGTTCTTGTGCGTTTCAATTTTAATGTTCATGATACCTTGCTTATTGGACTTGCCAGTCTGATTATTGCATTACTATTCCAAATTACCGTATTGCATAAGCACAGTATCTTAGCCGTTCCGGTTTCTGCAGAATTAAAACGAAGAAGCTCAGGATTGCTGAGTGTTTTCCGGAAGCGCTATACATCAATGATGGCTCTTTTCGTCATTATCAGTGTGATAGCTGCATTCTTTATACATTACTCTTTTATGTGGGCGACTGAAGCGAACTATTCCGATACCAGGGAGTTGACAAGTTTTCTGGGGGCTTTCTTCGGTACGATGATGATATTCACTGTGGTTATAAAGAGCACCCTCTATGGTTGGTTGATGAAAAATTACGGTTTGAGGATTACATTACTAATCTCCCCGGTATTGTTATTGATTCTGACAGTTATTGCCGCTGTTGTCGGGGGATTTTTCGGTTATACTGCTGAAGCTGCCAGCTTCACAATGTTTTTTCTGGTAATATCACTTTCGAAGCTTTTTAACAAATCACTTAAAGACGCCATAGAGAGTCCGTCGATGAAGATACTCTATCAATCGCTTGATTCAGATGAAAGGTTCGATATACAGGCGAAAATTGATGGAGTGGTGAATGAGTTTACGGCTTTTTCAGCAGGCTTGATAATGGCCGGTTTGTTGTTTCTTAGTTTTATAACGGTTATCCATTTTTCATATATACTAGTCTTTCTGCTGGTGATTTGGGTTATTCTGGGCTTCTCATTGTACAGGTCATACCGAAAGACATTGAATGAATCCCTGGCTGCTGCCAGATCTTCTGAGACGGAGGGTACAACAATTGAAAAAAAGGATAGTATTGATATTTCAAATGCAGGGATGTACAGTGAAATAGTTCGTCTGGATCCCTACTTTTACCATCATGCTGATAAGGATCAGTTGAATAAGATTCTTGAAGCTCCAGATCCGGAAAAGCAAAGAATTGCATGGGAGCATATCTCGGGCACCTTGTACAAGTGCGATAATGATCTTATAGAGCGGATATTGAAAGATACTGCCAATGATGAAATCAGAATGGTAGTTTCAGATTATTCGGAACGTTTGAGGCTGCCGGGGAAAAAGATTGACCAGGCATTCCATTCCTCCGACAAGAATAGCATTCTTTCGGCACTAATACAAACCGTTGAGGAGAATGATACAAGCCAGGTACCCAATATCATTGCCCTGTTGAGAGACCGGGACATGCAACTCAGGGCCTCGGCCATTGAAGCGGCAGGCAATTTGAAAGTGAAGGAATTAGGTGGCTATCTTGTGGATTATCTGGGCCACCCGCATTTATATTCGGTAGACTGGCCGGCCATGGTAAATATGGGAGAGATCGTATTGGAAAACCTTGAGAATGCATTTCACAAGACCGGTGTGGAGATGATTGTCAGGTTAAGAATCGTGCGGGCAATGATCTCTATAGGAGGCCCGCATGCAAACAGGCACCTTTTTGAGAAAATCACGTTCCACCAGAGGGATGTCAGGGAAGCAGCCATTAATGGCCTTTATCTGAATGATTACTTACCGACTGAGAAGGAGATACTGGTATTGAAAAATCTTATTTATGATGCTGTTCTGGCCGGAGCAATAAATATGGCCACTGAATATGTGATACAGGAGAACGATCCTGGAAATGCTCTTCTTGAAGCCATTCGGGAGGAGAGCGTAAAAACGGATCATCTTATTTTTACATTGCTGGCTATTACCTACGACAGAAGTGCGATTGGTCATGTGCAGCGAAGTTTTAAGAACATTGAAAATGAGGATGCCGGGTTTGCATTGGAGCTATTGAATTTGATCGTGGACGACGATGTGTATGTCTATCTCGAACCCTATTTTGATGATCTGTGGGTTGTGGAAAAAATACGAAGGTTGCAGAATGAAATGCCGGTTGAAATCATCTCCTACGGCGAGTTGCTTTTAGATCTGCTCAACAGGGATAGTCTATATACCGGAAATTACCTGCGCATATGTGCAATCGATGCATTAAAGTTGGCCGAGGGTTTGGAGGCTGGACAATACCTTGCCGCGCAGGTTTTTCATCCAAATCCTGTGATTAGTAAAACAGCGTCTTTTGTATTGGCAGATAAAGACAGTGGATTATTCCATAATGTAATGGAAAGACTGGATATTGCTTCGGGAGAAGCAGAGCCGGAGCCGGCTGTAAAGGCGGATTCAGATCCATCAGAGATAATTAGGATTGTTGAAGATCTGCAGACCTGGATGACTTTTAGAGAGCTTAACCGTGAAATACTTTTCAATTTAGCGTGTCGGTTTATCGCTGCTGGAAACACTTCAGCAGAAAGTCTTGATAATGTAACAGTTATGAAAGCAGCGTTTGTGCAGGAATCGTTGCTTAAGCGGGGTGTAGTGTTAAATCTTACTGATTACCCGGGGATTTTAGAGCAAATGGATTATCTTGCAACTCATCCTGAATTCAGGTTTTATCAGCTTGATAGAAACGATTTCAGGGAGTTGTTGTTTGATGTACCGGAAATACTCTATGCCTGTCAGCAGTTATTTACAAGTCCGGATGCAATAGATTTTTTTAATTTCAAGGTTAAACAGAGATAGAAGTTGAAACAGCGTACCACTATATTCAGACAGCTAATTTTAAATATTGTCATTCCGGCAATACTTGCGCTGTTGGCTCTTGGGGCGATCAATGTACAACAGACCTGGAGCATTCTTGAGGAGGCGAGTAAGAGTAAGAGCGAGCTCATTAGTGAAGAGATCAGGCAGATTCATGAAATGCAGGATATGGCCATGCGCATTTTGGAAAAGCAGATTGATCCGGATCTTAGAAGGTTCAGCAATCTGTTGGTGAATAATACTTTCAAAAATACGGATAATATTGAAACGGTTGACTTGAGATCCATCCAGCAAAAAATAGGTATGGATTCATCGAATCAGGATATCTATGTGATTAACAGGGATGGTATTGTTGTAAATACCACATTCAATCCGGATCTGGGGCTTAATTTTTTTGAATTTGGCAAAGAGCACAAGGAAATGCTTGAAGAGGTATGGAAAAGCGGGACATTTCTAAGTGAGAAATTTACCATTGAGAATTCAACCAAGCGGCTGAAAAAGTTTACCTATATGCCCACGTTCGATGGAAAATTTCTCATAGAGCTCGGAATTTACTCAGCTCAGGCCGACAGTATCATTGATTTTGTGAAGGAGAGAATGAACAGTATGTCTGATAAACAGACCAATATTATTTCTGTAGATCTTTTTATTGGCATGCAAAATCCTTTATGCCTGAATGGCAATGCTACCATAAAAGAGGAATTTGCGGGGTATTACAGGGAGGTAATGGAAAACAAGGTGAGGATTACCCTGGACCACCGCAAGGCCAATCCACCCGTCAGGCGAGACTTCATTTACATGGACCGTAAAAACACAAGTCTTTACAAGGAATCTGTAATTCGCATCATCACCGATATAAGCGAAGAGAAAGCGATACTGCAAAAAGAATTGTTGAGGTTTATGTTGGTCTTTTTTGTTACGGTTTTGATTGTGGTCATCATGCTCTACCGTAAAACAAAAGTGATCACGGATCCCATTAAGCGGCTTGTGGCGAATGTCAACAGGATTACTGCAGGACACCTGAATGAGCGAGCTGAAGTTGTCGGAAACAATGAGATTGCATCTTTATCGGAGCAATTTAACAACATGATCGAGGAGTTGGAGAGTTACTATAACGAACTGGAGCAGAAGGTGAAGGAACGTACCGCTGAAGTGGTGGCGCAGAAAGAGGAGATTGAGGCACAGCGAGACACCCTGCAGGAACAAAGCAATTTGCTATCAAAAACCAATGAATCCCTGCAAATTGCATACACCGAAATTGAAGACAGCATTCATTATGCCAGCAGGATACAGAATGCCATCTTGCCCCCCGATGATTTTCTGAAAAAGGTTATTCCGAACGCCTTCTTTTTTTACAAGCCCCGCGATATTGTAAGCGGTGATTTTTTTTGGGTTGCGTCTAAAAACGAGAAGGTTGTTATTTCCGCAGTTGACTGCACCGGACATGGTGTGCCGGGTGCATTTATGTCGATTGTCGGTAACAACCAGCTAAATTATGCGCTGAATGTTAAGAATGAGACGCAGCCATCCGAAATTTTACGAATTCTCGATGACGGCGTTACTGCAACGCTGAGGCAAACTAAAAATGAATCGGTTCAGGATGGGATGGATCTGGCAATGATAACAATTGATAAAAAGAGCAGGAAGTTACAATTTGCAGGAGCATTTAATCCGCTGGTACTGGTTCGAAAGGGGGAGCTTCTTAAGTTTAAGGCAGACCGGGTTCCAATAGGGGGTCATATTATTGAGGCAAAAAAGAACTTTACTAACCATGAAATCGATTATGAGAAGGGAGATGTGGTTTATATCTTTTCTGATGGATATCCAGATCAGTTTGGGGGTCCAAAAGGCGGTAAGTACATGTCAGGCAGATTTGTTAAATTTCTTCAAAGTATAGCAGATCAGCCGATTGACAAGCAATATGACTTGCTTGAGAATGAGATTAATGAATGGATGGGTGAGGAACCTCAGGTGGATGATATACTGGTAATTGGTGTTAGACTTTAATAGTGCAAAATAAATAATTGTTTATGAGCAACAAACTCAGTCAGGCTGATGCATTGTTTAACCCATTTCCCGGTCTCCGTCCCTTTACACCGGATGAATCGCATCTCTTCTTTGGAAGAGAGGGGCAGAGCAAATCGGTACTGAGTTCACTCGAGGCCAATAACTTCGTTGCGGTAATAGGTGCTTCTGGAAGTGGTAAATCATCCCTGATCTATTGCGGAGTCATCCCGGCACTTGATTCAACTTCCGGTAACCGTTGGATCACTGTCTCCACCCGTCCCGGAATCAATCCGATCGTGAATCTTGTTGCATCCCTTACTGGAACTTTTCATGACGAGGTATCGGAGGAATCTTATGAAAAACTCTTTTCGGGTGAGATGTCTATCAACGAGTGGATCTCCGGAATACTTCCCCATGGTAAATCGCTGTTACTGGTGGTCGACCAGTTCGAGGAAGTTTTCCGATACAAGGAGACCAGGGCCAATGAAGCGGATCATGATGAAGTTAACCGTTTCGTTGAGATAATCTACAATGCCTGTTCTGAAAAGAACAGTGCTATTAGTGTGGTACTAACGATGCGTTCTGATTTTATTGGTGAGTGTTCGGTTTTCCAGGATCTTACTGAACTGATCAACAGGAGCAATTACCTGATCCCGCAAATGACCCGGGAAGATTTCAGGAAAGCCATTGAAGGACCTGTTAAAGTAGGAGGTGCTACCATCGACAAGGCATTGGTGGACCAGTTACTGGATGAGGTTGGAGAGAATACCGATCAGTTACCGGTGTTGCAGCATTCACTAATGCGGACATGGGATTACTGGGCTATACAGGACAATCCTGAGAAGGCGATTTCCATGGGCGATTACGAGGCCATCGGGCGCATGGAAAAGGCGTTGTCCGACCATGCCAATGAAGCTTATGAAGAGTTGAATGAAGGCCAGCGCATCATCTGCGAGCATCTTTTCAAAACCATTACTGAAAAGGGAGGAGACAACAGGGGAGTGCGAAGGCCTTCAAGCATAAAGAGAGTAGCTGCGATCTCATTGTGCACTGCGGAGGAGATCATCGATATTGCTGAAGTATTCCGCACACGGGGAAGGACCTTCCTTACACCTTACCAGCCCGTTGTGCTGGATGAAAATACCGTACTTGATATTTCCCATGAATCCCTCATGAGAATATGGGACAGGCTGAGATTATGGGTGGATGAAGAGGCCTCCTCTGTTCAGATGTATAAAAGGCTTTCAGAGGCAGCAGCACTTTACCAGGCAGGCAGTGCTGGATTATGGAGACCCCCTGATTTGCAGTTAGCGCTTAATTGGCGTGATAATCAGAACCCTACATTGACCTGGGCAGTGCAGTACAGTCCTGCTTTTGAAAGAGCCATGGTATTTCTGGATACCAGCGATGCTGAATTTAAAAAGGAGGAGGAAAACAAAATCCGCCTACAGAAAAGGCGCCTGAAGGTGACACGTATGTTTTCATTGGTGTTAGGGGGTATTGCGGTGATCGCTATGGGGCTGTTTTTGTGGACGCGCGACCTGCAAAGTCAGGCAGAAGCCAGAAGACTTGAGGCTGAAGAGCAGACCTTGTTGGCTGAACAGAGTGCTGAAGAGGCTATGAGGCAAGAGGCTGCGGCATTGGCAGCCCGTGATACGGCTGATGTGGAGCGTGAACGCGCTGTTTTAGCCTCAGATCTTGCTGAACAGAGAAGGCAGGAGGCAGAAGAAGCGACCACTTTGGCAAGGCAGAGGCAGTTAATGGCCGACATGAGTGCAGAGGAGGCACGGGTGGCTGAGGCTCTTGCACAAGCCAATGCCGACACCGCCAGAATGCAACGGATAAGGGCCGAACAGGCCAGTGAGGAGGCATTGAAAAGGCGGATGCTTTCTATTGCGCAGTCCATGGCTGTGAAAAGCGATCAGATGAGCGCTGATACTGTATTAAAAGGATTGTTGGCTTTTCAATCATATAGTTTTAATAAAGAATATGAGGGTCTTCCCTATGATCCGGATGTATTTATTGCCTTGTATAACGGATTAAAATACTTCAAAGGTGACAGTCACAATATTTTAAAGGGACATACAAGCATTATAAGGACGCTGGAACAGCGTAATGATTTCCTGTTATCTGGAAGTAGTGATGGACAAATTATCAAATGGAACATTGAGGATCAATCATCTTCTGTACTTCTGTCTGATCTGCCGATAATACGAAAGCTTGATTCACAGAACCAGAGACTTATCTGCCTGACTGATAACAGTATTATAAATTTTGATTTAACAAATAACCTTTTTGAAAACCATAGTTTTCAGAACAATGTCATTAAGGATTTCTTTGTGCTAAATGACGGAAATTACCTGTTGGTATATAATAACAAAATCATGATCTCAGACGATTACAAAAAGTCTGGAAATGAATTTTTTAAATCTGATGCAAGAATAAATGTTGCCAGGTTTGATGATCAAAGCGGTAAACTCTTTGTGGCATTGGCGGATGGTAAGATTTACGCTTGGAACAATATAAGTTCCTTTGATGAAAGTCCGGTTCTTCTTGCAGATATACCCAATGCATACTGGGGAGAGGTCAACTTTAATGGTCCGAAAAATCAAGTTGCCGCGGGAACAGGAAGCAATGAAGGAGCAATATATCTCTGGGATTACAAATCCGGAGACTTAATTACATCCCTCAGGGGACATAATGCAAAGATTACCGGGATCAGTTTTACTTCGGACGGTACCCTTATGGCCTCTTCCAGTTATGATGGTACAGTAAGTCTTTGGCATGTAGATGATTTAAATTCGCTGCCAATTGTATTTGATGAACATGCAACCTGGGTTACCTCCATAGTTTTCTCTGATGATGATAAGTATGTGATTAGCGGCGATAAAGATGGTAATTTACGTAACCTTCCCATTGAAATATCATCCATTGCCATAGAGTATTGTGATTATCTGACCAGGGATCTGACAGAAAATGAATGGCAAAACTATATTGGTACAGATATCCCATATAAACCCGCTAAATGCAATAACAGGTAATGAAACGTTTCTTAATTTTTATATCACTTGTGTTTTTGAGTATATTAGCTTTACAAGCTCAAAATACTTGCACAGAGCAGCTGCGGATCGCGCAAAGAAGTTTTGATGACGGTCAGCTTGATGGTATTCCTACGATGCTGTCAGATTGTATGAAGAGTGGATTTACAAATGAGGAGAAGGCTAATGCCTATAAGCTGCTTATTCAGACCTATCTTTTCAGCGAGAAAATACAAGAGGCAGATGAGGTAATGATGCAGTTCTTAAGCGAATTTCCCAGCTATTCCATTGCAGTGAACGACCCGAAAGAGTTTATTAGCCTTTATAACACCTATCGGACTACACCCATTTTTAAATTGGAGGTATTGGGTGGATTAAGACTTGGATTTCCATTTGTTTCTGAAGATTTTAGTGCTTCCCCAGGTAATTCGGATATACCCGAATATTTTATGGGTGCTGGATTCGGTCTGGAGGCCAATTATATCAATATTATTACTGGAAATTTCAGCTATAGTGCAGGACTATCTTTTACCTATCTATCTACCGGATACTGGGATGAACCCTACTATTATTCTACCATCGAAGCTACATTCTGGAATATGTACACAGGAATACCTTTATCAATAAGATATGATTATGATTTCAGGGGGCTAAATCTCTTCGCAATAGCCGGGATTGAGCCGGTCTACCTTGTAAATAGCAGAATGGATTTTACCCGTACCGATAATATCATTGGGAGGGAGCCAATTACCGGTGTTGAGAATTTAACTTTTTACCACAGGAAAATGGACGTTCGCCCGTTTTTTGGAGCAGGTATATATGTTAATCTTGGCAGAGATCAACTAACGGCGTCTATCAATTATAAGTTCAGTACAATTAATCAGATTGACGAAAATAATTATTTATCGAATTGGACCTTAAACGAAAAATACCTAGCCATCGAGGATGAGCTGTTTATTAATCAGTTAAGCTTCTCTATCTCCTATATCCGCCCCATTTATAATCCAAAGAAAATCAGGTAAAATGAAACCAATATATCCAATATTCTTTCTTATTGTTTTACTGTGTTCTTGTGATAAATCCATTTCTGATTTTCAGTCAGAAAATT
>JBBDUV010000070.1:0-5298 GCA_040903745.1 Bacteroidales bacterium
TGAATCAAATACCAAAACATTATAGTCTGAACCAAGATCAGAAGCGCTTACAGGATTAATTATAAGCGTATCGTTAGTGACACCGGAAATATTTCCACCGTTGGTTAAATTAACCGTTCCTTTTCTCCATTGATAGGTATATGAACCTTTACCAATTGCAGTTACTACAAAACCAGCAGAATCACCATCACAAACATATAGATCTTCGTGATTGATTGAAACCAAAGGAATTGGTAAAACCGTTTTCATTCCAGTGGTTGAAATGGAACCATTCGTTGTAAGTGCTCTACCATCAATGGTTGAACCTTTAAGAAGGTCGATGGCTCCATTGTTGGCAATAATAGTTCCGTTAAATTTTGAACTGTCGCCAATGCTCACAGCACCATTAACCATCCAGAATACATTTTTAGCCTGTGTTCCGTTCTTCAGTAGAACGTTTGAATGTACTCCTGATGCAAAAGCACCATACGTTTTAATAATAAAAACAGCATCTTCATTTCCTGAGGCATCCAGAATCAATGTATCAGTAAATGAAACCGCTGAATTCATTACATAAGTATTGGGTGTAAGAACCAAATTGTGCCCAAACTGAGCAGGCGCTAACAACTCAATATCAGCAGTAAGCGTATTCAATGCATCATAAACAAGCAATAAATCAGCCTTAGCACCTGCTGTTGCAGGATTCATGCCTTCAATATTGCCCGATACATAAAGAGGGTTAAAACCAGTAGGTAATGCAGTATTGCTACCCACGCTACCTGTTACATGCGATGTACCATCATCGGAAACATCTCCCAACGAAGAAAATACAGCATATACTTTTGATTCAACAAATACAGGGGCAGCAGGTCCAGTAGGCAGTGGAGCTGATATATCGACAGGTAAATACACCGATAAACCTATATCTCCGTTGTTAATAGTAACCGAGCCATTAATAGTAAGTGCTCTTCCTTCAAGAGTAACATCAGCACCCATGGAAACTGCTCCACCGGCAATAATAGTCCCTTTCATTGAAGTTCCTGGCGCTATACTAACAGCACCACTAATATACCAATATACATTAGAAGCCTGAGCACCATTTATCAGCTTCACTTCTGCATCTACACTGGTACTAAATGCATATACAGGAGATACTGCAGCCATTTTAAAAATAAATACAGCATTAGGATTCCCCTGTCCATCGAGTGTTAGACTTTTGTCGAGTGACACTGCTTCTCCGGGAAATAAGTATGTTCCTGCATAAAGAGTTGAGTCGTTCCCTATAACAGGATTAATAATTGCTGAATCATGATTTGCTGCAACAAGGAAGTCACGAGCAGTTATTAAATCGGCAGTACTCTGCGTAGTTACTCCATCGCCCGCATGCATAACACCATTCACGTTACCAAAATTGCTGTTTGAACCACTATTTGTGCCCACATCACCTGTTATTAAGGTCAAATACTGGTAAGTTCCTACATTTTGCATTGCGCCAACCGAGGTAAACAGGGCAAAATCAGCAGCAGCGCCCAGAGGGGGTGCTTGTGCTTTTATTACAGATGGTAATAAAAGCAGTAAAACTGCCATCATTACATTTTGTAGTTGTTTTTTCATTTGTTTATGTTTTTAGTTAATTTAAATGAATCGCTTCCGAACGAATCGGTATACTCTTCAGATTTTTTATCGGGATCTGTATCCCGATTTTTCTTTTCCTTCCTTTTTGTGTGTCATTGAAGTATTGATAGAATTTAAACAAGGCCACCAGCGTGGTAACCTAAAAATCCTATTGCTCACAAAACAATTAGAACCAGAGCAATTACATATAATATATTCCCCATGATTTAATGGTAGTTAAGAGATTATAATTGTTAGCAAAGTTGACCCGATTCGAAATGATAAGTGTTACATAAATTTAGAAAAGAGTTACATATTTTACAGATTCGGGAGTGAAATTTTAGAAAAGAATACTCGATTTTGATGATATCCTTATGCGTATCAGGCAGAGCCGCATGTTCTGCATCTGAATCTCTCTCCGCATGATGATCCCGATAAAGCGGGGAGCAGCAACACAACGATAACGAAAGTTTTGCACAAGGGACAATCGGCGAATGTGATTTTATTGAGCAGGAAATTAACCACAATAAGGCATTAAAAATTATTGACATCGGGTGTGGTACAGGTCGTCATTCCATTGAATTGTCAAAAAGAGGGTATTCAATGACCGGGATAAATTTGTCTGAGTCATTGCTTGAAAAAGCGAGAGAAAAGGCAAGCCAGAACGGACTTGAAATAGATTTTTTAAAACACGATGCACGTAATCTGCCGTTTGACAAACAATTTGATGTTGCAATAATGATGTGCGAAGGAGGCTTTCCTTTGATGGAGACAGACGAAATGAATTTTGAGATATTAAAAAATGTTGCTGATTCCCTGAAGGATAAGGCAAAATTTATATTTATTACCCTTAACGGACTTTTCCCCATCTTTAACTCTATAAATGAATTTCACGAAAATCCAGAGGTAGTAGAAAGCCAGGAGGGTAATGCAACTTATAAGAGCAATAGCTTTGATTTAATGACCTATAACACCACTACGTTTACCGATGATGATGGCAAAGAGCATAAGATAGCGTGTAACGAGCGGTATTATTTGCCATGTGAGATAACGTGGTTGTTGAAATCGCTTGGTTTTAAAAAAATTGTCAGTTCTTCCTTAGTCATTTCACCACAAATATTTCTGAAAAATCCCTATCTTCACCATCAGCCATAGGTTGTAATATGTGTACTATGCCCCGTATTGCTTTTCTTGATACCGAAGTACAGGCCAATACCGGCAAGATGCTGGATATTGGCGCAACAAACGACAAAGGCGCCGTTTTTCATTCACCTTCCCTGAATGAACTCGCGGAATTTATCGCCTCCGCTCCATTTATCTGCGGACCTGTTGAAAGTAAACGAAGAAGGTTGTTTGAACCACAAAGGAGAGCAGGTCCTGAAATTTTCAGCCCACATGAAGGAGGAAATTCAAAAACGTCAACAACTCGGATATTCCCCGGCAGCAGCGAAGGTGACCTTCCTGGTATACTGGTACTCCGAAGAGAAAGACAAGGAATTTCTTGTGGTTTTGGCTGAAATCACTTTCTTAAAGGGGACGAATACGCCATTACGGAGAACGTCCTGTGAAACCTCTATTACCGGATAGCAGTTACGGAATAGCAGGTGCCTTCGCTGTCAGTGTATCCTCCCGTGCGACCTAATGGACTTGTATTTTATATTTTGTATCTTTGAAAAAACGAAGTAATCATGACAATGATCGAGTTAAAGAATATCTTGATTCATAGAATTTCAGAAATCAATGATATTCGTTTTTTAGAAGCTATTAAGACCATACTTGATGGCAAGGCAGAGGATACTTCTATGTCATTAACAGATGAACAGAAAAAGGAAATTCGCGAGTCTCAAAAAGAGATAAGGTCTGGTCTTTTTATTAGTAATGATACCCTCGACGAAGATATTCAAAAATGGCTGTCTACAAGATAATCTGGTCTCATAAGGCAAAAATCAAACTTACACAAATCCTTGACTTCTATATTGAACGAAATAGAAGTAAGGAATATTCAGCGAAGCTTTATACTCAAATACAGAAAAGTGTCCGTTTACTCATTAATCAGCCAAAATTAGGTATTTCAACAGACCTTAAAAATGTTAGGTCTTTAATAATCGGTGACTTTATTGTTTTTTATGAAATCACTAATGACCAAATAATCATTCATACTTTATGGGATTGTCGTCAAAATCCCGATGATCTTATTATTAAATAGGCGCAGTTTATCCGCGACAATTACCCTAGCCGGAAGTAGCCCTCTGAGAAGGTCAACTGCCTGGCACTGGGCGACGATCTAAAGGAGAGCCGCCCGTTCGGCTAATTTTATCAGCCTGCCTTCCAACCCTCTTCTCCAGTTGTTACATCTTTAGTAGAAGCTCCTCATTAGACAGGCTATTCTCCCGCATTTTGATATATTTTTCGACGATTCTGACTGAAAATTGTATGGTCCGTTGGTTGTTCAGAACATTAGCCAACATAACCGTTTCATGCTCAGTAGAACATTAGGTAAATATGGAGAGTATTTCAAGTTCTGGAGGCGGTCGCAATTTGCGACCACCTTATTCCGATGAACTTTTATCTGGCTAAATACCATACAGGCCTTTATATTCACTCCCTGAAGAGCAGCAGCCACTGGAATCCCTAGTTTTACTTATCTCTTAATATGTTTTTTTCTGTATTTATCGAAAAGATTTTTTTACTTTTATTCAGCTAGGGAAATAATAATAACACAGATGGATACAGACGAATTATCAAGAGAAGCTTACGAAATAACTATAAAAAACCCTACTCCCGGTTAATTGGGAGCAGGATTTTATCTGAATTTAATTCTCTTGAGAAATCAGTTTGCCTGATTGAATAAGAATACCTTTATCTATTACTTTATAGAAGTAAATCCCACAAGGAAGATTACTTGTTTCAATAGTTGATAATTGTTTCGTAACAGTTGTGCTGATCACTTCATTTCCCAGAACACTGTATATTTTCAATTCACAATTATTGATTTGCGATACATCATCTATTGCAATGTAAAGTGAAGTGGTAAAAGGATTTGGATAAATATTAACTGCTATAGCATTTACGTTGCTAAGTGTAAATACACCTGTTACACATTCAAGTGTTACGCTTGTCCCTGCTGAAACACATCCGTCAGCACTTTTTGCTGTTACTTCATATTCACCCGCTGCAAGCGAGGTAAACATCCCTGAGGTATTGGTGTAGTCTGTCCCATCAATACTAAATGAGAGACCAGCCAGGGTTGAGGTTACAGTAATTGTGCCAGTAGGTTCGCTACATGATGGATGGGTCACTGTAACTGTTGGAGTTGTTGGTTTTTGATTAACTACCAAAGAAGCATTCGCTGAAGTGTCATTAGGAGCACATTCCCCAGCTATAACAACATTGTAGTTGGCAGCTGCATCGGCGATAACCGCAGGATCAATTGTTAGAATAGCAGATGTTGCACCCGAAATATTTCCTCCATTGGTTAGGGTTACGGTTCCTTTTCTCCATTGGTAAGTTAGACCTGCACCCGTTGCAGTTACTGAAAAGCTTGCTGAATTTCCAGCAGTACAAACTGCCTGGCTGGCAGGCTCCTCAGTAATAACAGGGATAGGATGGAATGATAATGAAGCATATTCTGAAGTATTCGAAGGTTCAAATGAATCAAATACCAAAACATTATAGTCTGAACCAAGATCAGAAGCGCTTACAGGA
>JBBDUV010000071.1:0-29761 GCA_040903745.1 Bacteroidales bacterium
AGAGGCAACCGATGAGAGAGCATTGGAATACATCGATATTAATAATCTCATCAAATATGCAGAAAAGCCCGATGTTTAAACTATAATACTCTTATTTATTACTGCCCAGTAAGTTTTATCAACTTAAAAACCTTCTGAAGGATGAAGCCCAGCACCTGTCAACTGCCCGCAAAATTCTGGAGTCCTTCGGTCTCAATGTCTACACCGTTGATGCAAGGGAAATTGCTGAACAGGGTGGAGTTTTGAATTGTGTGACATGGGGAGTGAGAGTTTAGCATCCAGGTGCAAAACTGCAAAACCACAACCGACCACGAAGGTATCTTCAAGCGGGTTAACGGGGGAACCCCCGCATCATCGCAGCGACCAACAAGGAACTGGCTGCTAAATGTGAGGTAGGGAATTTCCGGTGGGACCTCTATTACCGGTTGGCGGTAACGAAACTTCGATTGCCGAAGATGACATCGCTCGGACCGGAGGAGATCGATGAGATGTCCGAGTACTTCCTAAATGAGATCCACAAACGGCACCCTGGGAAGAGCCGGCTGAAGGTTGACAACGACGTGATCAACACCCTCCGCAACAAGATCGATAAATACGGTATCGATGTGGAGGAGTATAAGTAACATTGAATTTTTTTCCTTACTTTTATTCAGCAAGCCATGAAGTTGAATTTGATTCGTTGACCACAAATTATTATTGAGTAAAGAACAATTGTTCTTACTCTGATTATCAGGAATAGTATATGCAATTGACCAAATAGGAAATAAGTGAAATGGATTTTATACAATTGTTGGCATTCATTCAATAGAACGAGCCCGAATTGATATAGAAATAGCCATAAAGATATAAGAGAAATGAAACCTGGGAAAAAGGATATAAAGGCAGAGATTAAATTTGAAATTGACGAACTGGAATTGTTGCAAGAAAATACTTGGCAAATGGCTGAATCTTTTGGACTAGATGGGCGTATTGCAAACATGACAGGAAAGAGAAAAGTTGGTTTTTATAGTTGGGATTTGGACTGCTTAGAATGTGTGGTCTCAGATTTACAACAATCCTCGAAAAATAGAGAAGTAGCTGATAGAATTGCCAAGAAAATTGAAGAAGGTTATAGATTTATAAAAGAAAAACAAAATGACTGATAGTTTAATTAAAATTTCAAAAATAGGACTTAGAAGCATATTTACTGTAAAAAAATATGACACAGAAATCTTAGAAGAAGATTTAAACCGGATATTATTTATTAGGAATTTTTTAGAGGAAAGTTTGCTGTTTGTAAAAGAGACCTATGAAGATGTAAATGCAGAAGAATATTTCAATGAATTAAAAAAATATGCTCTTGAATTATTTTTGATACAGTGTAAAGAAGCTATACCTGATGAAGAAAAGAACAGTGAAAATTTTGATCTTGAAACTCATCAAAAAGAAGATGCAGATTACTTCAACTACATTTATGCCAATCTGGAATATCCTGAATAAGGATGGATTTATAAGAATCGAAGATGAAAATGAACGAAATGCCAATAAATAGGACTCTGAGCGGCCTGCAAAGCTGGTCCCGGTATGCCGGGGGCCCCAGCGATGAGTCCATGTTGAACTACACCCGCCGGGCCACGAGCTATGTACTTATTGACGGTTTTCTGTGATTTTTAAGGTAGAACTAACCGGATAATTTTGAAGTATTGATGCTTTTTATACTGTTTGGCGTCATTGGCAAGGTGAATAAATTCCGGAATCATTGGTTTTCATGATATTTTGATGGCCACAGGACATATCTTTCCCGGCTGCATCAGTCTGCAGAAGAATTGGACCTAAATGGCTGAACGCTGAAAAGCCTGTCGCCAGGCGGGTGAACGTATTCTGGGCAGTTCCCTAATTTTTACCATCCTACCTTTTTTACACACTGGGTTTTAACGCGGGCTTCAACCGCACCCACCTGAGGGTAAAAACCGATACCACCTATATGTTTCCATTTTTAGAGATTTGAGAATATAGTTCCAGACCAAACCACCGAAGCCATCGGCTGGGTGATTAATCCCCTCCGGAATAAGATCGAGAAATACAGCATCTATGTGGAGGAGTATAAGTAACATTGAATTTTTTTCCTTACTTTTATTCAGCAAGCCATGAAGTTGAATTTAATCCTGGATCATTCCCAGAAACGCAGCCAGATTTTTTGTGAGTAATAGCAGGAGGTTTTGTAGAAGAAAACGTAGTCCAAACAAGATAAGGACACATAAGAAACCAATTTTTGTAATATATATAAACCTGAAGTACCCATATTATCCTCATGTAAAAGCGGGCGCAGTATGACAAAATAAAATAATAGTGCTTTCATAAATATTTAAAGGGAATTGTAATACAACAACAAACAAAAATTAATATATGGAATATATTTCAACATCCGCTCTTTCAAACGAACTTGACCTCAAATCAAGCGACCTTTTCGATAAACTGAAAAAACTTGGCTGGATCGAAAGAACAAATGACAAGTGGACACTAACTGACCTTGGAAAACAAAAAGGTGGTCAGACAAGAACTAATCCAAAATTTGGCGAATACATTGTTTGGCCTGAGAATATTTCAGTCGATAATGTGCAGCAAAAAGAGAAACCAAAACTTCTTAATGCAACAGCAATCGGTAAGCACTTTAACATTTCATCGCAACGACTCAATTTGGTTTTTTCAGAACTTGGTTGGATAGAAAAAGATATTGCCGGATGGCAAATAACAAAGCTGGGGAAGGGTTTAGGTGGCAGACAATTTGAACACGATACTTCGGGCGGAACGTATGTTTTGTGGCCTAACAACATTTTGACAAACAAAAACTTAACTTCTGTTTTTAATGAAGTTGCCGTTATTGAACAACTAACACCTGAGACAACTAAGGAAGCACCGAAAACAACAAATGACAATTTTAGAGAAAAATTCCCTGCAGCACTTCGGACTAAAGACGGTCATCTGGTTCGTTCGCGAGCTGAAGTAATTATTGACAACGCTTTATATGATTATAAATTAGCCCACGCATACGAAAGAAAATTGCCAATCGAAGAAGATTTGTATTCTGATTTTTTCATACCGACCGAAAATGTTTACATTGAATTTTGGGGGTTGGAAAATGACCCGAAATATGTTGAAAGGAAAAAAGTGAAATTAGAAATTTACAAAAAATACGACTTCAAATTAATAGAACTTAACGATAGCGATATTGCAAATCTGGACGATTATCTGCCAAAAAAACTGCTTAAATTCAACATCAAAGTTTATTGAATAATAACGATGTAAAGAACTCGCGATATGGCAAAGACAACTTTTTGGGATATTATCGAACGAACTATTGAAAAAGTAGCAACGCCGCTTTCCGCAAAAGAAATTTGGGATAAGGCTAATGAGTTGGGGACTATTGGAGACTATGTTACAACAGGGAAAACTCCATGGGCAACAATTGCTGCATATTGTTATACCGACATTAACAACAACGGAGATGCTTCAATGATTATTCAGACGAGTGAACGACCAGCACAGTTTTTCTTAAGAAAGCTTGGTGATAAGATAGATATTCAAAAAGTTCAAAAACATAAGGACAATGAAGTAGCGAAGAAAGAAAAAGTCGAAATAAAAAAATATAATGAACGTGACCTTCATTCTTTGCTTGTAGCATATGCTTTAGGTGATACTCATTTCAAAGCGAATTTGAAAACTATATTTCACGAAACATCAAATAAAGGAACTAAAGGACAAAATGAGTGGATACATCCTGACCTTGTTGGCGTTTATTTTCCGTTTAAAGATTACAAAAAAGAAACTTTGGAAATCCAAAGCCATCTAACAATTAGCTCTATTAAATTGTTTTCATTTGAATTGAAAATATCACTAAGTTTCGTAAATCTTAGAGAGTGCTTCTTTCAGGCTGTATCAAATTCAAGTTGGGCTAATGAAGGCTATTTGGTAGCAATAAATATAAACGAAGACCCAACTTTTAGAGATGAGCTAAGACGACTGAACAACGCATTTGGAATTGGCATAATAAAACTTAATACAGAAAATGTTTTTGAAAGCGAAATATTATTTCCCGCAAGTATAAAGGAATCAATAGACTGGGACACAGTAAACCGACTAGCAAATGAAAACTCAGATTTTTCTGATTTTTTAAAGTTTATCACAGAGGACTGTAAACTTGGAAAAGTAAAAAGCCAATACGACAAAGTTTTAAATCTGGAAGAATTAACGAAACATATAAAGGAAAAAGGAATAAACAACGCCCTATAATAAAAGGAATCTGAGCGGTCTGCAAGGCCCAGCGATGAGTCCATGTTGAACCACACCCGCCGGGCCATGAGCAATATACTTACTGACGGTTTTCTATAATTTTTAAGGTTGAACCAACTTGATGTTTTGTGGAATATTGTTGCCTTTTATACTGTTTGGAGTTTTTATCAATGTGAATTAATAATGCTTATATGACCATAAACAAACTCTTTGACCTGCTTGATGATTGGAGAGGGTTACCTGCTTATCAATTGGAGAGGCGAGCAGATATTTTCTTTGCTCTCTATCTTGGACATATTTTAGAAACACTTTATGGAGCAAAGATTGACTTAGTAATACCTGAATTTCCTGTGAGAATTGGAGAAATTACGGAAAGGATGCGAGAATTAAACAAGTCCTTTAAAATTGACTATTTAGCCTTTTCAGATAGTGCGCAGCGAGTATTCTTAATTGAATTAAAAACAGATCAACGTTCATTGAGAGACAAACAAGATTGGTACCTGGAGAGTGCAGCTAAACTTGGTACATCAGGTCTGATTAACGGTTTATTGAAAATATATAATGCGACACAGCAAAAAAATAAATACGACAGATTATTGGAGAAGTTGGAAACCATTAAGTGGGTTGAAAGAACCAACAATGAAATAAAAAACTTACATTGCCCGATTAAGCCGGAAGTGATTTATATTCAACCGATGAATATTGAAAAAAGAAATAACGTAATTTCTTTCGATGACATAATTTCGGTGCTTTCGAAGATTGAGGACACAATTGCGGGAAGATTTGTGAAATCGTTGGAGAAATGGAAAATAGATACGAACCTCAAGTAAATACGGTTGCCAACAAACAGGTCTCTGAAAGGTTTCTAATGATTATCCTGGCGTATCGGGGGTCAAGAAATTATCTATCAAATCACAGTTAAACTATACCAACCGGAACACAATCTTGCTGCTTATCACTGGCTACGGATGGCTCCCGGATGTAAATGAAAAATGACAGAACGCTGATTTTTATGATTAAGTGATTGATATGATTAAGGAGGACTAAAAATATTCGAAATTAATCTCAAAAATCTCTGATAAACCAGAATACTGCTATTATTACTTCAATTGCTCCATATCAAATGTTAAAGTTGAACCCCTGAAACACTATTGAGATAAAATTTGGAAAAATCAAAAATCCACACTACATTGCAAGTAGTTGACAAACAAATAATTATAATATAATTTATACTATTATAATATAATGATAAACACAGAAAAATTTATAATTATTGCAAAGGAGCAACATGCCGGATTTTTGAACGAATCGCAGATTCCTGCAGTGGTTTATATTGCCTTGAAAAGAGAGGATGCCAACAACATGAAGGATTATGATTTTGACCAGGTGGCAAAAGTGGAGTTAAAAAGTAAGAACATAATGCCTCCCAATGGACTCCAGAACTACTGTAAATTTGTTTTTCCTGTTTGGATTGATACTGCAATTGATGATGTTGATGGTGCCTGGAGTATAATTCAAAAAATGCCCAACCGTGAAATAGAAAACCTAAATCTTTTAACAAATACCAACATGCAAACACTAAACAATAAACAGCAGGACTTTTTAAAACTTCACCTCTTTGACAACAAAAAGTATGAAGATATAGCAAAGGAACTAGGAGAAGATCTTCCAACCATTCGTAAGTGGTGGGATGAAACAGAATCTGACAGGAAGGTAATTAACCGGGCCAAGCCGCTGTTCAACAATAAAAAGGGGAATGTCGATTTTGAATTTCCCACGGAGGACAATGGATATGCCTTTTACCTTTGGTTCAGGGAACAGAAAAGAGTCTGTTATTATTGCGGCACTGAAGAAACTGTTTTAGCGGAGTTGTTCAACGAAAAAGTTTTATCCTCGAAACGATTCAGAGGCAGGTCCCTGGAGCTCGAAAGACTAAACAGCAAGGGTAATAAGTACAACGAGAAGAATTGTGTTTTGGCGTGTTACTTCTGCAACAACCACAAAAGTGATATTATCAGTGATGGGGATTTCATGACCTACTTTTCAAAACCGATTGGGAATTACCTGAATGATAAATATCAGTCATTAAAGAAAAATGATCACTGACCGGGAGACAAATTTTCTTTACTTGTCTGATAAACTTGAGTCCGGATTCCCGGGTTTTTATACTCAATTCACAACCTTGCTGAAAGAGATCGGGATCCCATTTGATATCCTGCATGGAACAGCGGATATTTGGATTCGTGATTACATGCCGGTACAGATATCCAAAGAAAGTTTTATCCTGTTTCATTACGATCCGAAATACATGTATGACGTCGGACTGGAGCATACAATTACCGACGCTGAACCCCTGCTGCGAAATCTTTCGTTCAGCTATAAAAAACTGAACGAGATATGTCTGGATGGGGGGAATGTTGTAAAATCAGAGCGTAAAGCGATCACTACAGATTTTTTATGCAAGTATAACCCGGGTTTCCGGCGCAGCGATCTCAGGAAGTTGTTATTATCGGAATTGCGTGCCGAAAAAATAATTATTATACCGCATGAACCCTATGATTACACGGGCCATGCAGATGGCATGGTTCGTTTCCTTGATGAAAGCCATGTTTTGGTGAACGATTACAAAGGATATAATTCTACTATAAGCGACAGGCTTATCAAAACTCTAAATGCCAATAAATTGATCCCCGTAGCCTTCCCTTATCATCCTTCAGAAAAACTGAATAAAGCGGGCGATTACACGGCTATTGGAAACTACATGAATTTTTTATGGGTTGGGAATATGGTTGTGTTACCAGAATTCAGACTGAAGGATGAAGCCCAGCACCTGACAACTGCCCGCAAAATTCTGGAGCCCCTCGGTCTCAATGTCTACACCGTTGATGCAAGGGAGATAGCTGAACAGGGTGGGGTATTGAATTGTGTAACCTGGGGGGTGAAAGTTTAGCATCCAGGTGCAAAACTGCAAAACCACAACAGACCACGAAGGCATCTTCAATCATATTAACGGGGGATCGCCCCCATCATCGCAGCCACCAATAAGGACCTGGCTGCTGAGTGTGAAGCAGGAAATTTCCGGTGGGACCTCTATTACCGGTTGGCGGTGACGGAACTTCAGGTTCCTTCGCTGGCTTTTCATACCGTATTCCATATCCTGATAGATATTTTTCAGGCAAAAAAGGTTCAGGGAGAATTCGTCAGCAAATTCAATGAGACTTGATATTACGATCGGTCCTTCAAACCGGTTAAAAAGGATGTTGTCCGGATTTTTCAGCAATTTCCTGTATCATCCGGCATAGGGATGTTCTGGTGGTCATGCCCGAGGTCATCTATTTAAAGAAGCAAGAATAAAGCACTGCAATGCACAAAAGGAATTGAAATGTTAAAAAAATAGTAACATTTCTTTCATCCTATTCCTAAAAAGCCTAATTTTATTTCAGAAGCTATTGTGGGGATTCGATTCGTTGACCAGAAATTATTATTGAGTAAAGAACAATTGAGCATACTCTGAAAATCTGGAGTAGCATATGCAATTGACTAAATAGGAAATAAGTGGAATGGTTTTTAGACAATCGTTGGGGCACATGCAAAAAAGACAACAGACACTGAGAATGACGAGTAACGACAGACATATCGAAACAATAACCGATTATACGACCGGACTGACTCGACTTGACAAAAGGTGCAACCTGACAAAGGCAATTGAACAGAAAGAAAAATGTAAAAGCCCCCACTTCGCATTTTTGAATTTCTGCCTACGCACATTGCACGCATTTGCAAAGCCGCACAAGCCAACGCGCAACCAAAGCTTCGCCAAAGAGTGCATTATTGCCTGCGCTTTATTATTTATGGTAATCTTCTTAGATATTTGAACTACAAATCACTGTATTATGGAAAATAACTGCAAATGGCATTTTGGTAACGAAGGAGGAATAGACATCGGCCCTAATGATCCTGTCCATCAGACATTTAAGGGAAGTCCTTATTATTCAATTGTTAGAGAGGCGATTCAGAATTCTCTGGACGCTGTTTATGACGATAAATCACCTGTTAAAGTCACTTTCCAATACTTTGAATTAGATAGGTTGAAACATCCAAATTTTTTTCAATTGGAAAATCATATAAAACATTGTTTAGAATACTATCAAAATAATAATGATGCAAAAAGACTATTCGGAGATATGTTGTATTATCTGAACGGTAATGAAAAGGGAATGAAAAAACGTAAAGTTTCTTGTCTGAGAATTTCAGACTATAATACCGAAGGTATGCCGTATGCTCCAGATGATACTGAATCACCCTTTTATGCTTTTTTAAGGGCTACTGGAGTTAGTGCAAAAATGATATCTGGTACAGGTGGTTCATTCGGTTTTGGAAAAGGAGCTTATTTCGCTTTATCACCGATTAAAACGGTAATTGTTTCTTCAAGGGATGAAAATAATGTTTATTTTGAAGGCGCAACAAGACTTACTACTCATAAAAATGGTAATGATGAAAAACTGACCGCTTACGGATTTTACGACAATAATAATGGTAATCCAACACAGGTTGAATCGAAAATACCTGAAATTTTCAGAAGAAATGAGATAGGTACTGATATTAGTGTTGTGGGGCTATGGAAAGAAGAACACAGAAACTTATTAATGATAAAATCGGTTTTGAATAATTTTTGGCTGGCCATTCATGACAAAAAACTTGTTGTCACCATAAATGATACAACTATTAGCAGAGAAAATTTGGAGCAAATTATTGACGATTTTTTTCCTAATGAATTTGAAAGTGGAAATGCAATTGAAATAGAATCGTGGAATCCAAAGCCATATTACAAAGCTGTGAAATATGCGGATGCGAATGAACAATTCAAGGTTTTTTCGGAAAAGCTGGAAACACTCGGTAAGGTAAAGCTATATATATACTTGGAAAAGGGATTGCCAAACAGAACCTCATTTTTTAGAAAACCGAAAATGGTTGTATTCAAAAGGACCAACAGAAAAATAAATGGTTATGCGGCCGTATTTATCTGTGAAAATAATGACGGTAATGAAATATTGCGAATGATGGAGAATCCTGCGCATAATGAATGGCGAAAAGAAAATTATCCCAAACATGAGGGTAGAATTGATAAAATTGCACGCAAAGCGGAAAATGAGTTGAGCAATTTTGTAAACGCACAATTGGAAAAACTTTCTAAAGTGAATACTAGTAAAAAAGTTGCATTTTTGGGACTTGAAGACTACCTGTCAATTCCAGAAGATCTTTTGGAAAAAGATGATAATTCGGATTTATCCGGTGAAAATGAAAGTAGTGATTTCGGAGACTCTACTGATGATTTGTCAGAAGATGAAACAGGAATGCAAACTACTGATGATGAACCTATTTCAATTAAACCGACAATTCAGCAACGAACAGAAATAAAAGAAGAAGATAATACCGAATTATCGGATAAAGGAGAAGAAAAAATCACAGTAGGTGGAGTTAATGAGGGCGGTGGCGGAGATGAACCAAGCCCAGATGAAGGAGATACAGGAAACAAAGGATCAAGAAGTGACGAAGAAAATATTGGAAGAGTTCTTTTTAAAGTCAAGTTGAAAGTTGCTGCTCAAAGAGAAGATGGTACTCTTTATCATAACCTTTTATTAAACTCAGATAGAGATGTTGCTAAAGCTGAATTGGAATTATTTGTTGGTTCGGATAATGATCAAGATGATGGTATGGAAATTATTTCAACCGACAATGGTGAATATGAAAAGAACAGATTAAAAAAAGTGGCTTTGTCATCAGGTAAAAACCAAATCAAAATTCGTTTTGCAGATAACCTTAAGCATTCAGTAAAATTAAAGGCGTATGAAATTCAGTGATGTTTCTTTTCCTCATCCGGTTTTAGGTATTGGAGATGCCATAAATAGCTATGCCGGGTTTAAGCCCGAACCTCAAATAACTTCTGGTACGAATAATTATACAGTTGTTGTAAACTGTGAACACAACAATAATGACCTGTCGGTATTAATAAATAATGGGGAGGCAGAATTTTTTTGTGAGGCGACTTGCTCTATTACGCTATATAGAGGAATTATCAAGGGCAATAGCAACCTAATTGAATTTGAAATACCAAAAAAACATGTTAAAGGAAGGGTTGATTTTATTTGTGCGTTGCTAGCAACATCACCCATAGCTAATTATCAGAATAGCAACTCTCACCCTGACTATAGCAATTATGATTTTGAAATTGAAGTAGGTGATATATTGGCTTATTTCGGAAGATTCAGTTTTGATGCCGATATAAAATACGAAAAATTAAAGGCTGTATCATCATTTATGGAAGTTGTTGAAAACAAAGACCCAAAAGCGGAATACACTAATGTTGATCTGAGTAAGAACAAAATTGAAGTTCAGCTACCTTCTGAGGATTACAAAACATTTGCAAACGAAAGTGTTTCAAAAGAACAAAAATTTGCACCTGTTTTTCACTCATCAATAGTTCTTAATGCATTAATTATGGCATTATACAATTTTGAGGAACACAAAGAATTATTATGGGCAAAAGTTATTGAATATCGGTTGAAAAACGAAAAACAATTCGAATCAATGTCATTAAACGAAAAAGAGGATATTCCAGAAGTAGCTCAGAGATTACTTGGTAATCCATTCAGACGGTTAATCTCTGAATTACAGGTAATTATTGAATCTCCAAGTGATATTGAAGATTTTTAAATTATGGAAAAGCAACTGATTTTTCGAGAGAAATACGTAAATGAACTAATAAAGGATATTGAAAGTGGAGTTTCTTTAGAAAACTACCGTAGCAATATTTTTATCTATAATAAAAGGGAGGTGCTTATGATGCCTAACATTGCAAAGACACCTAATTTGTTTAATAAAATTAACCCAGATAATGATTTTGAAACAGCCGTTCATATTTTTGAGGCATTTCCAAACTTGGAGCCAATACAAGCATCTGATGAAAGACTATGGACTTACTTGTCCCATGTTGACTTATATCCATACATGATTAAGAGGTGGGATGCTGTTCACAATAGGACAGCAAAAGATTCAACAGCATATATTCTTGAACATTGGTTTTTAACTTCTACCTCTCAAGCAGGCTTATTGCGCCATGCATTATCAGGTTTATGGTGGGCTGTTTATTTATCAGTTGATAATTGCAGGCGAGATAAATATGAATTAACGGAAATTTTGTTTCGTCAATTAGATTTTCCAACACGGACTTTAGGAGCATATAAATTAGGTCGACATAAAGAAGCAGTTATAGGGATATTGGAGTTTATGCATGAAAATGAGGATTTATTCAATCGCAATTTGCAAAGTAAAACTCGTTTCATTACAAAACACCTTAATTTACTCGGTGGGATAAAACCCATTTCATATTATGATAGAACCTTTTTCAAAAGCGAATTGCTAAAGATTTCAGACAATATTGAGTCACTTTAACAGTAAATCAATATATTTGCACAGAACACAAATATAATGGCAAATAAAGCAACAAATAGAATTAAAGTGGTTCTTGTTGAGCGAAGCAAGAGTAGCAAATGGTTAGCAGAAAAGCTTAGAAAAAATGAATCTACAGTTTCTCGTTGGTGTACTAATAATACTCAACCATCGATTGATACACTTTCCGATATAGCTGATCTTTTGAATGTTGATATTAAAGACTTGCTTTCATCAACAAATATGGCTAAACCATGATAGAAAAAAAATCACATGTAAAACCAAAATTTAAAGCTGTAGATTTTTTCTGCTCTGCCGGTGGTGTAACATGTGGATTCCAGCAAGCAGGGATTGACGTGCTCGGCGGTATAGACATAGATGAGACTTGTAAAGAAACCTATGAGCAAAACAATAATGCTCAGTTTCTTCACGCGGATATTTCTGAATTATCGAAAAAAGAAGTCGGTAAATTTTTTGGAATCCGCAGAAATCAAAGAGATTTGATTTTCGTAGGCTGTAGTCCTTGCCAATACTACTCGAACATAAAGACTGACAAAAGTAGATCCCAGAACTCTCGGCTATTGTTAGAAGATTTCCAGGAGTTTGTAGAGTATTACCGACCGGGATATGTATTTATCGAAAACGTACCTGGTTTGGATAAGAATCCCGAAAGTCCACTTGGAAAGTTCAAAGCATTTTTAAAAGAGAATGACTATGTTTTTGAAGAAGATGTATTAAACGCTAAGTACTTTGGTGTGCCACAAAATAGAAGAAGATATGTATTGCTTGCTACACGGATAGGAAGGTCGATAGAATTACCCCAGCCTGACAAAAAAAATGTTATAACTGTACGTAAGGCTATCGGAGATGAAAGTCGTTTTCCCCCAATTGGAGCAGGGCATCAAGATAACTCTCCATTCAAACATAGCGCTGCTTCCTTAAGTAAAAAAAACTTGCAAAGAATACTTAACACGGATTCAAATGGTGGGGACCGGCGTTCATGGCCTAAAGAGCTACAACTTGAGTGTTACAAAAGCCATAAAGGTCATTATGATGTATATGGAAGGATGTACTGGGATAAACCGTCTCCGGCTATTACCACAAGATTCATTAGTTATTCAAATGGACGATATGGACATCCTGAGCAAAACCGGGCCATTTCATTACGAGAAGGAGCGGTTTTACAAAGCTTTCCAATTGGCTATGATTTTTATTCTACAAATCAAGGCACAATAGCCAAAATGATTGGAAATGCAGTTCCTCCTGAATTAGCTAAGCGAATAGGGTTGTCAATTAAAAGAGGAGTTAATGGCTAATACTGATTCCCTCATAATGACATTTGACCCCCATACGATTGAGCATTTGGGAGTGAAGATGTATTCCAATATTCCAAACGCAATAGCTGAACTTATTGCAAATGCTTATGATGCAGATGCCCATCATGTTCAGATAAAATTATACGATGAGGCCGGTGAAAAGCGGATTGAAGTGATTGATGATGGTGAAGGAATGGACTTTAACGAGATTAATGAGCAATTTCTGCGCATTGGTAGAAAACGAAGAGAAGAAGGTTATACAACAAGTCCGAGTGGGCAAAGAAAAGTCACAGGGCGAAAAGGGATAGGGAAACTGGCATTTTTTGGTATTGGCAATATCATTGAAATATCCACTACAAAAAGAGATACAGGAAAAAAGGTTTCATTTACACTTAACTGGAATGAATTAATTTCAACACATGGCCAAGACTACATGCCGGAATTCACGATAGAGGACTGTAAGGATTCACTGCATGGGACATCAATCATACTGAAGGAACTTAATAGAAAATCTGCTTTTGACAAGAACGAACTGGCAATCAGTCTTTCCAAACTTTTCAATTTCTTTGACAATACGTTTGAGGTAACAATTTCACTGAATGAAGATGAGAAACTTAAAATTGATGACAAACTAAAATATGAGAATATCGACTCCCAATTTGAATGGGAGTTTCCCGATTTTGTTCAGCATGTTGGTGCCGAATATTCTGAGAAGCAAGAAATTTCGGGAAAAGTTATCTCAACTGAGAAACCATTAAAACAAGGATTAAGAGGAATAACATTATTTGCGAATGGACGTCTTGTTAATGCGCCTGAATTTTATGGTGTTTCCGAATCAAGTCATGGCTTTTCATATTTTACCGGTTGGTTAGATGTAGATTTTGTTGACGATTGGAGTGAAGATGTAATTTCAACGGACCGTCAATCTTTAAATTGGGACCTTCCTAAAACTTCTGAGTTGAGATCCTTCCTTAAAAAAACCATGTCTGAATTGGAGCGCAGATGGAGGGAAGAACGAAACGAAAACCGAAAGGAAAAAATCAAGGAAAAAACAAATGTTGACGTGCCGACATGGTATAAGAATCTACCTGAAGAAATTCTGTCAAATATAGAGCCAGTTGTAAATTCGATTATAGAAAAATCTGAAATGGAAGATGATGTGCAAACTGATGTGATTCAGAGACTTCATTCTTTAATTCCTGAATACCCATATTATCATTGGAGGCACTTGCACCCGGAAGTACAGAAAGCTTCAAAAGAAGATTATGACAAGGCCGATTATTATAGGGCATTTATTGAAACTGTAAAGCGGTATATCAATGAAGTTCGAGATAAGTCAGGGAGCACAAACAGTAGTGATTCAAGCATGATGGGAGAAGTTTTCGGGAAATCCGGGAGCAAATTGGTGGTAACAAAAAAATATAAAAAACCTGAAGGCGACCCCTTTCAGATTTCAACCAAGGAAAACATTGAAGAGGGACAAAAATTTTTGTCTATGGGTGTAGTTTCTGGAGGGAGAAATCCTGTATCCCATGAGGAAATTACTGATTTAAGAGATTCTGGACTTTTTACTGAAAAAGATTGTTTGGATGCCTTGAGTTTACTTTCCCATTTATTCAGACGTTTAGAGGATTCTGAAAACAACGCATAACAGCATGTCTTTTAATAAACTCATCAAGGACATAGGAGAAATAAAGGGTGCTAATCAATTCAGAAAATACATTGATTTTATTCACTTCCCTTTTTACAGAAATCTCCAACCAAATACAAGAATAACATTTGAATTTCCTCTTACTGTTTTCGTAGGACAAAATGGTTCTGGGAAAAGCTCGACTTTACATGCTATTCAAGGATGTCCAGATGGATATACACCATACAAGTTTTGGTTTGATACAAAGGTTGACCCTATCCAATACTATGATGATAAAAAAAGACGGCATAGCTTCTTTTATTCATTCAAGGATCAAAACGGAAATGATCTTGAAGTTATAAAAGCTCGTATTCGCAGAAAGAATGATCCGAATTATTGGGAAACAAGCCGTCCACTTCGATGGGCGGGAATGAAGCCTTTGCCAAAGGGAAGGGAAAGAAATGATCCAATAAAGAAAAAGGTGATTTACATTGATTTTAGAGCAGAATTAAGTGCTTTCGACAAATATTTCTATTTCCGAGAACCTAGGGTAAACTTAAAATCAAAGAATAAGCAGGAATATTTAAGGCGTAAGTCTTCCACCCTTAACAAAGTAATTGAGAATCCAACAAGTATCATAAAGTGGAGAGGTGTGCCTCAAAACAAACGCGTTGAAACATTATCTGATAAAGAATTAAAAGCTATTTCTTTCATTTTAGGTCGAAAATATGAATCCGGAAAAGTTATTCACCATAAATTCTTTGATGATTGGGGTATCTCAGTTGTATTTGAAACAGATCATGCAAAGTACTCTGAAGCATTTGCCGGAAGTGGAGAAATGGCAGCAGTGAGACTGGTTCAGGAAGTTTTCAGTGCTGAGGATTATTCTTTAATTATACTGGATGAACCCGAAGTATCCTTACATCCGGGTGCTCAGCACCGCTTAAGGTTATTTCTTCTAGAACAAATAAAAAAGAAAAAGCATCAAGTTGTTCTTTCTACGCATTCACCTGTATTAGTGGAAGGTCTGCCAAATGAAGCAGTTAAGGTTTTTACCCAAAATCCAGCAACCGGTAAATTTAGGGTGCTTAGCGACCTAACACCTCAAGAATCTTTCTACCATATTGAGGTTCCCAACCCGAATAAGAAAACGATTATTGTTGAAGACGAGTTGGCCAAATCAATAGTTGAAGCCGTGATTAATACTATGGGGGATGGATTGCTGTCGGTTTTTGATATTTCCTACTATCCCGGAGGACATACTGTTCTTAAATCTGACTTCATTAAAGTATTTAGCCAGGAAGAAAGCTGGAATAAGTTTGTTCTATTTGATGGAGATCAAAAATTAGTAGAAGAACATTTTGATCCTGAAAGCATTCCAGAAAGGGAAATTACAATAGAACGGTTTAACACTGAAATTCAGAACCAAACTGATACGAATATTCAATTTAAACCTGATAGTGGGAGAAATGATCAGAAACTTGAATTGATGAAAAAGTACTTACTTTATTTTCAACAAAATGTTTTCTACTTACCGGGAAATGAACCCGAAGAGATCATTTGGAATCAAGAATTAGCTGAGAATCACTTGCGAATGTACAATAAAGAAAGGTTGATAGATAAAATAAATGATGATGACAGCTATAAGCAAAAGTTCTATCTATTGACAACTGCCCTCTATGGCGACCATAAGCAGATCGGAGCAACCTATGACCTCTTTATTAATTACTGGAAAGAAAATAGAGTAGGTTACTTTCAAGATATTGTCGGAATAATTGATCAAATAAGAAACGCATAATTGGCTGATATATATAGTAAAAAGAAACGTAGCAAGATCATGTCTAAAATCTCTGGAAGAGAAACGAAACCGGAAATTTTGGTCCGTAGATATCTTTTCAGCAAGGGATATCGCTACAGGAAAAACGACCATAAATTGCCGGGGAAGCCCGACATAGTATTATCCAAATACAAATCGGTTATTTTCATCCATGGTTGCTTTTGGCATGGACATACTTGCAAGAAAGCATCAAGACCTACTTCAAATGTCGAATTCTGGAACTCTAAGATTGAGAGAAATATTGAGCGTGACAAGGAAGTGAAGAAGAAGTTACTAAAGTTAGGATGGAGGGTAATAACAATATGGGATTGCGAACTGAAAAGTAAAAGGCAATTTGACAATTCCATGAATAAGCTATTGAAAAAATTGAACGTAAAAGTTGTCTGAAGCAGTCACACACATTGGCTGGCCGCTCAGAACTCATGAACGTTAGAGTAAAAACAGCAGAAATATTGCTGCAGAACCACAATTTACCGTTGTAAATATTATAAGGTAACCAAAAAATAAAATAAAATGGCAAAATTTTTAAACACAAGAAAAGCAGTATCTGAAATAGAAGATTTAATACGAGAAGCTAACCAAAGACTAATTTTGATTTCACCTTATCTAAAATTATCAAAAGATTTTAAAGAATTGCTTACTTACAGAAATAGTAAAGATAAAATAACCACAGTAATTTTCGGAAAACAAGAGCTAAATCCAAATGAAATGAAATTCCTGCAAGGATTAAGATTTGTTATTTTAAAGTACAATCAAGATTTACATGCAAAGTGTTACCTGAATGATGAGAAAATGATTATTACTTCACTGAATCTTTATGAGTTTTCTATGAATAATAATAAAGAAATGGGAGTTTTAATTGACTTAAATGAAGAAGCTGACAAAGAATTATTTAATGATGCATTTAAAGAAATTGATTTTATTGACGAAACAAGTGAACGATTTGAATTCACATCTATACCGGAAGAAATTAAATCAGAGAAAGAAGAAATTGAAGCAAAACCTAAAAAAGAAGAACCCTCAAATTCTAAATTACTGACAACTAAAGAGCTTTCACAAAAGACAGGAATTAGTAGCCGGAAAGTCAATGCTTGGTTTGTCGATAATAAATTGATGTATAAAAAAGAAGAAGATTGGTTTGCGACAAAAAAAGGAAACGAATTAGGGGCAAAGCAAAAAGAAGGTGCTTATGGTATGTTTATTGTATGGCCAGAGGAAATTGCAAGCCAAATAGAGGAATAGACATGGTTCAACAAAGGACTCTGAGCGGCCTTCAAAGGCTATTTCGGTATTTCGGGGGACTAGTGATGAGTTCGTCAATGATGTCTGGTGAGTTAGGAGCAATGCACTTATTGAGGGTTTTATATGTTTCTAATGAAAATAAGTAAAGGCATTCTTTAAAGAAATGAGTTGTTTGAAACTTACAGCACCACATAGGCATCAACATGCCTCTTCGTTAAAAATATTTATTAACAAAAATTACTGATAGCGTTTTACTATGATCACCGGACCCCTGAAATCACAAATCGACCAGATCTGGAATGTGTTCTGGAATGGCGGAATTTCCAATACCATCACCATCGTGGAGTAGCTTACCTACCTGATCTTTATCCGCGACCTGGATGAGATTGAAACACGGAACGAGCTGAAAGCTAGACACGGTTTCAAATACACTCCGATCTTCAACGAAAAGCAGCAGCACTTCCGCTGGAAAAACCTGAAGGAGATGGATGTGGCCGAGCGTCATACCATTTTCTCCAATTCGGTGGATGGCATCTTTCCCTTTATCCGCTCCCTGGGGAAGGAGAAAAGCGTCTTCAGCGCACACATGCGGGGTGCCAATTTCGGAATCTCCAAGCCGGCAACGCTCGACCTGGTGATGGAGAAGCTGGAAGCGATCGACATGAGCAACTCCGATACCAAAGGCGATATCTACGAATACCTGCTCTCGAAACTGGAGGGCGGGGGTACCTCCGGACAGTTCCGCACGCCACGGCATATCATTAAAATGATGGTGCGCCTTGTGAAGCCCTCTCTGAACGATATCATCTGCGATCCGGCGGCCGGAACAGCCGGATTCCTTGTGGCGGCGAAGGAGTATATCGACCACCATTACGATGTAACAGAGATCGACCGGCATGCAGAACATATCAACACAGCGATGTTCAACGGGATGGAGTTCGATGCCACCATGCTGCGGATCGCCTCGATGAACCTCTACCTGCACGGGGTGGAGGAGCCCAATATCATGGATATGGATGCGGTGAGCAAGGACAATACCATCGCCGATGCCTACACGCTCATCCTTGCCAATCCGCCCTTCAAGGGTACCATCGACAAGGAGAGCATTTCGCCCGGATTGCAGAACGTTACCAATACCACCAAAACCGAACTGCTCTTCCTTGCCCTGATGCTGCGGCAGCTCAAGTCGGGCGGCCGGTGCGCGGTGATCGTCCCCGATGGCGTGCTGTTCGGGAATGGCAAGGCGCATAAATCGCTCAGGGAGGAGGTTATTGCCAACAACAAGCTGGAAGCGGTGATCTCCATGCCAAGCGGGGTGTTTAAACCCTACGCCGGGGTGAGCACGGCCATTCTCGTTTTCACAAAAACCGGTACCGGGGGAACGCAAAATGTCTGGTTCTATGATATGAAGGCCGACGGGAAGTCGCTGGACGATAAGCGGAACCTGCTGATCGATGAGGAGACTTTCGAAAGTTTCCAGGAACCGGTGGGATTGTCCAAAGAGGAGGCCGCGAAGATACATGATAGCTTTAATTTGCCTGATATCGTTGCCAGGTACCCAAACCGTGACAAGGAGGCAAGAGCCAGAACCGAACAGAGCTTTTTGGTTCCCTTCGAAGAGATCAGGGACAACGATTGGGACCTGTCGATCAACCGCTATAAGGAGGTTGTCTATGAAGAGGTGGAGTATGAGGAACCGGGGGAGATTATAAGAAAAATTGAGCAAGTTGATATAGAGCGGAGGGACATATTGCTATATTTAAAAGATAACCTATCATGAAAGTAGCTCGATTAGGAGATATAGTTAATAACCTTGATAGTCTAAGAATTCCTCTAAATGAACAGGAGCGAAAAAAAATGCAGACTCAAAAGCTATATCCATATGTCGGTGCGAACAACATTCTAGATTATATCAATGATTATATTTTTGACGAAAAAATTTTATGTGTTGCAGAGGATGGAGGCAGTTGGGGGTTTAATGAAAAATGTAGCTTTGTTTTAAATGAAAAGTGCTGGGTAAATAATCATGCACATGTACTAACAGCAAAAAATGGAACTTCATTAGAGTATTTAAAATATTATTTAAATCGTACAAATTTAAATAAGTATATTACTGGATCTACAAGGGGGAAACTAAATAAATCATCTTTGAATGAGATAAAAATCCCTCTCCCTCCGCTCTCCACCCAGCAGCAGATCGCCCGGATCTTAGACCAGGCCGATGCCTTGCGGAAAAAGACTCAACAGGTCATCGACCTTTACGATCAGCTGGCACAATCGATCTTTCTGGATATGTTTGGGGATCCGGTGAGGAATCCGAAGGGGTTTAGCAAAGGTGTTATTCGGGATTTGGTTTCAGAAGTTAAATATGGAACGAGTTCGAAATCAGATTCAGAAGGTGATTATGCTTATCTACGGATGAATAACATAACCTATTCGGGACATATGAATTTTACTGATCTAAAATATATTTGTTTAGATCAAAAAGAGCTTTCAAAATATAGCGTTAAAAAGGGTGATCTCTTATTTAATCGAACCAATAGTAAGGAATTGGTAGGAAAAACTGCTGTTTATAATCGAGATGACATGATGGTTATTGCTGGATATATTATCCGTGTTAGGATGAATGAAAGCGGAAATCCACATTATGTTTGGGGGTATTTGAATTCAAGGCATGGGAAGCTGGTATTGAAGAATATGTGTAAAAATATCGTGGGTATGGCTAATATAAATGCTCAGGAACTTCAGGATATTAAGATTCTAATTCCCCCAATCACCCTCCAAAACCAATTCGCTGAGAAAATCTCCCTCATCGAGAAGCAAAAGGAGCTGGCGAAACAGAGCCTTCAGGAGAGTGAAAATCTTTTTAATTCTTTATTGCAGAAGGCTTTTAAAGGAGAATTAGTAAATTCGGTCTAAATATGAGCTAAACATGCATTCCAACTTCCGGTTTTTACAACATCAGTGGCCCGATCTCTGCCAACGCTCCGCAAAAGCCGAGCAGCTGGTGATCAGCGATCCGCGAACTTCACTGGTGTATGCCCGCATGGCTCTCGAACTGGCGGTGAACTGGATGTATGAAAACGATCACGACCTCGAACTGCCCTACGACAACAGCCTGAACTCCCTGCTGAAACAACCGGAATTCCAGGACCAGTTTTCACACAGGATGTATGCCGATATCGACGTCATCCGCAAAGTGGGGAACATTGCAATACACAACAGGCCGGTCTCAGCTACCGACTCCGAAAAGATCATCACCAATCTCTTCTACTTCTCCAAATGGTTCGCAAAATCATACGCCGATGAGGAGCCGGAAGAGATCGGTCCTTTCGACTACCTGCTGATCCCCAAAGAGGGTGAGGAAACACTCTCCAAAAGGCAGCTTCAGGAGCTGCAAAAGCAGTTCGACCATGAGCGGACACAGATCCATGATGCGCTGAAAAGGGCGATCGAGAAGAACAACGAGCTCCTGGAGACAAATGAATTGTATGTGAAACGGATTGCCACGCTTCAGGCGGAGCAGGAGAAGAGAAAGGAGCGAGCGGGGCATGACGATGAGGTGAAGCATCCGCGCAATGAGTATGAAACCCGGAAATACATCATCGATATCGCCCTTCGCGAAGCAGGGTGGGACCTTCAGGGGGTAAACGACAAGGAGTTTAAGGTGGAGTTTATGCCCAAATCGACCAACCGCACCGAAACGGGGTTTGTCGATTATGTGCTCTGGAACGACGATGGCAAACCACTGGCCGTGGTGGAGGCGAAACGAACCATGGAGGCAGTGACCAAAGGCGAGAACCAGGCGCAGCTCTATGCCTACTGCATCGAAAAGATGTATGGTCAGCGCCCCGTGATGTTCTACACCAACGGCTTTGAGACCTTCCTCTGGGACGACCGCTTCTACAAACGCTCCCGGCTGGTAAGCGGTTTTTATAGCAAGCAGGAGCTGCAGACCATCTTCTTCAGGCGGGAGCACAGGAAAGATATCCGCAAAGAGCCAATCGACACACTGATTGCAGGACGCTCATACCAGATGCGCTCTATCAAAAGTATTGCCGAACATTTCGCCGGGAACGACAAGTCGACCGGTAAGCTCATCGGCACCAACCGCGGTGCGCTGCTGGTGCTGGCCACCGGAACAGGAAAGACACGGGTATCCATAGCCTTCAGTAAACTGCTGCTGGAGTCGAACTGGGCCAAACGGATCCTTTTTCTGGCCGACAGGGTGAGTCTCGTGAACCAGGCGCAGCGCAACTACACCAAATTCCTTCCCGAGCATTCCAACGTCAACCTGCTGGCCGACAAAGAGAATGCAGGAACACGGCTGGTCTTCTCCACCTATCAGACGATGATGGGACAGATCGATTCGCTGAAGGACGGCGACGAGCGGTTCTACGGGGTAGGGCACTTCGACCTGATCATCTTCGATGAGGCGCACCGATCCATCTACAGGAAATACCGGGCGATCTTCCAGTACTTCGATGCGCTCTTCCTGGGGCTCACCGCCACGCCGAAAGATAGCATCGATAAAAACACCTACGCGGTATTCGGACTGCCCGATAAAAATCCGACCGACGCCTACACCTTTCAGGAGGCGGTAAGCAACAACCATTTGGTAGGGTACAGGACCATAGAGGTGCCGACGAAGTTTCAGACGGAGGGGATCAAGTACAAGGATTTGTTGCCCGAAGAGCAGGAGGAGTTTGAGAAGGAGATCCTCGAGGGCGAGCAGGCCACCGGGAATGAGTGGGTGGATAAGAACGCGCTGAATGCCTGGCTGTTCAACAAAGATACAACGACCAAGACCCTGCACTATATCTTTCAGCACTGCATCAGGAAGCGGGGAGGGGATGAGCCCGGCAAGACCATTATTTTTGCCCGGAACAGGAGGCATGCTGAGTTTTTGAAGGACAGGCTGCTGGATATCGATAAGGAGCTTTACGGGAATGAATATGCGAAGGTGATCACCTTTAATGAGCCGAAGGCCGAGGAGTTTATCAGGCGGTTTTGTGACGAAGAGAAGGAGCGGCTACCGCAGATCGCGATATCGGTGGATATGCTCGATACCGGGATCGATGCACCGAGTGTGGTGAACCTGGTGTTTTACAAACCGGTGAAATCCTATACGAAATTCTGGCAGATGATCGGACGCGGATCGCGTTTGCGGCCCGATCTGTTTGGTCCGGGGAAGGACAAGGAGCGGTTTCTCATTTTCGATCTGTGCGGGAATTTCAATTTTTTCGATGAGAACCAGGAGGGTGTTGAGACAAGCGTGCAGAAAGGGCTTTCAGAGATCATTTTTAATCTGAAGCTGGAGCTGGCGCAGTATCTCAAGGAGGAGGCGTTTCAGAACCAGGAGGAGTTGGTGCGGTACCGTACACGGTTGCTGGATGAGTTGCATGAGGAGATCGCCGGATTGGATATGGACCGGTTCGATGTGAAGATGAAGCTCAAGTGGGTGATGCAGTATGGCAAGGGAAACAGGGAGTTGTGGAACCATCTGGAGAAAAAGGATGTGCAACATATTCAGGAGGAGCTGGCCATCTTGGTGAAGCCGCGGAAGAACGATTCCGACATGGCACGGTTTTACGATAAGCTGCTCTATACGCTAATTATGAAGCGCCTTGAGACGCCGCATCCGGAGGAGTTTGTGGCGAAGTACATCGTTCCGGTTACTAAGGTAGCTACCCTGTCGAAGAGGCTGCTGATGAAGACCTCCATTCCGGAGATCAGCTACCATGAGAAGTTGATTAAGCAGCCGTTGGATGAGGGGTTCTGGAAGCTGGATGGTATTGCGCACCTGGAGAGGATCAGGGCGAATTTAAGGGAGCTGATTAAGTATATTGATCGGGAGGATCAGCGGATTGCCACTACAGATTTTGTGGATGATCTGGATGAGTCCAAGGTGGTGCAGAAGGATTTTATGGGCGAGCGGGCGACGGGATATGAATCGCCTTTTACGAACAACGTTCACCGATTGGAAGAGATCGTACGGGAGAACCAAAACAACGTTACAATAATCAGGATCAGGCAGGGAGAGGCGATCACCCGGGAAGAGTTGCGATCCCTCGAGACCCTACTACTGAAGGGGAAGTTACAGAAGGAGGAGCTTGAGAAGGAGATGAAGGGGGAGCTGGATCTGGTGCGGTTTATTATTGATCTGATGGGGCTGAGCAGTGCGCATGTTGACCAGGCGTTTGCTGATTTTGTGAATGATTACCAGTTAAGCGCGGTGCAGGTGGAGTTTCTGGAGACCATTAAGCAGTTTCTGACCAGGAATGGGAGGATTGATCCGGTGAAGCTGTATGAATCGCCGTTTAAGAATTTTCACAACCTGGGGGTCAGCGGGGTGTTCAGCAACGAGCAGGCGGATAAGATTTTCAGGATTATTGAGCGGGTGAATAGGGAGAGTAGGGGGGCTTGAGGGGGGTGAGTTACAAATTGCAATACGGCACATAGGAATAGTTGTGGTTGGGAAATTAGTTGCGATCTATTTAAAAAAAGCAGATGGAAATTAAGAGAATAGGCTCTCCGAAATCGGTTCTTACATTATTTGACCTTCTTGGAAATGATGAGACTGCTCTTTCAAAAGCATTTGCCTTCGTTTTAGGAGCAGAAAAGGACGCTTTAGCTGATTTTTTGAAATTTATTGGAGTAAGAAAACGTATTACAGAAAAGTCATTTAGGCAAGTTCTCATCACAACCGAATATTCAAGAGATGAGGGACGAACAGATATCGAGATTGAAATTGGTTCTGAAACTCATATTATTATCGAAGCGAAGGTTAAAAAAAATAGATTACATCAACAAAGGACACAATACCTAACTGCCTTTAATCAATCAGCTAAGGAAAAAATATTGGTATTTTTAACTCAAGAAAGGGACTCAAATAAGCAGATTGCAGCAGATGTCAAGATTATTAACACGAGTTGGTTGGATGTTACCGGCTTATTTGATCATAAGAAATTTATCGATAATAAGTTGATATTTCAATTTCTCAGATATGTTTCAAAAAACTACAAGATGAAGGAACAGAAGGAAATTCTTATTCAGGATTTATCTGATAAGACTGAATTAAAAAGATACAGAGAGCATAATCTATATAGAAGAGGCCAAACTTTTGGAACACCATTATATTTTTCACCATATTTTACGAGAAGCGCTGAGCAACCCGAAGGTGAAGGAATATCCTACCTCTCAAAAATATTGGGAGTATTGACTCTTAACCCAATTGAGATCGACAACTACGAAACAGATTTGCGAAGGTTTAAGAATGACAATGAAACCATTAAAAAATGGACCAGTGGAGTGAAACTTAATTCTGTGGATACAGCTGATCCAATGACATATTACTTTTTAGATGAGCCTGTTAAAATAAAGGAAAACTTACTGAAAGATGGAGGGAACAAAAAAGGACGCGGGAAGAATTGGATAGCGGCAATGATCCCGAAAAATCGATGTGTTACATTCGAAGAATTTGTACGGAGAATGAATAAATGATTACTCTGTGAAAATATGCTATTCTGCACGATGAAGGATAACTATATACCCTGATCTGTTGCCTATGGTCTTTACTGGGTAAAGCATTCTGTTTCGCTTTAAGGCGGATATTGTTCCGTATTTTGTATGGGCGATAATGGGTAAGATGATCGGAATACTTTCAAAAAAATAACCATAGTCTTCCAAATGTTATTTTTTTAATTCGAGTAACCAATTCTTAATACTTTCAAGCTCTTCATAGCTAAGTACTTGATCGAAATATTCTAAATAGCTATTTAATTCTTTCAGAAGTTTGATTTTTACAAATTGGAAATCTTCTTGTGGTTTATTATTGATCATTACAATTAGGTTCCTGATTGGGATCTTTTTCTGGCCCCAGTGATTTTTTTTAAGATGGATTTTGTTATCATTAATAGCGTCTTGAATTTTAAAAAACATTGCGCTTCCGTTTCTGACAATTTGTTCTACGGGTGATCTTAAATCTATTGAATTGACAGATTCCCTGCTCCAGTTTTTAGTTTCAACAAGAAAAATTCCGGCTTTTGACAATACAACATGGTCAATTTGTATGGATAGAACTCGATCATTTGTTTTTTTTATGAATACAGGAGGATTGAATTGGGCATTAAAATCGTGTAGTATGATAAATTCATCTGATAGCTTTTCGAGTTCTTTCGAAACTAAAACTTCTCCATAGGCGCCTGAAATAAGTGATCTTTCATTATCGAGGAATGTTTTTATTTTATCTAATTCTTTTATTTCCTGGGCAGCTCTCCTCTCAATTACCCTATTTTTGTTTTTTGAAAGATCATTGTATTTAACCTCAAACAAAAAGATTTTCTTTTTTAAGGGTTTTGTTGCTTTATGAATTCTTTTTATTGATGATCGTTTTAGATGATGAATTCTAAATCCGGTAATTGCTAATCTGAATTTTACTATGAATCGGGCAAGCTTTGTCTTTAAAACAAGATTGTGCAGTCTGTCTTTCTTAGCAACTAAATTGTTGATTCGATGAATTAATGTTTTCTTTTTAATTCTGTAGTTATCATTCAATACAATTCGGTGCCTATCAATATCAGCTTTTAGGGTATTTAGTTCCAGGCCGATTTTATTTTCAGTAATCGTGTATATCTCTGATTTTTTTGATTCATAGTTTTTTAGAAAATCATTGATATCCTCCAGTGAGTTGATATGACTAAATCCTTGATCCTCTATTTTGGAGAGAATATTTTTCAACGAGCCTGGCTGTCCAATTGATATTGCCATATTGTAAGCTTACATATATTTCATTAGTGGGTACTATAAATATTTAATCGTTCTTTGAAATTCTTTGTTCATCGCACTTGTAGAGTTTTTTTATAGCGTGACGATTTGAATTGAAAATGTGGATTTTTGCATTATTTAAAGCATTAATCCATGAATCAAGGCAAATATATCTTCGCACAGCTTACAGATTTTCTACCTCGTAGAGTTTTCGACAGAATAGTGGATAAGCATGGTGGTAACAAGTATGTTAGATCCTTCACTTGCTGGAATCAAATGCTTTGTATGGTCTTCGGTCAGCTTACTTCCAGAGATAGCATGCGTGATCTGATTCTTAGCCTGGAAGGACATCATTCCAAGTATTATCACCTGGGATTTAGTCCAACTGTAACTCGACGGAATCTTGGCAAAGCCAATGAAAGACGTAGTTATAAAATCTTCGAAGAATTTGCCTACGTTTTAATCGACGAAGCCAGATGCAGTTGCTACAAGGCTGACTTTGAAATCAACGTTGATGGAAATGTGTATGCTCTGGACTCAACTACCATAGACCTCTGTTTAAGTGTTTTTTGGTGGGCAGAGTTCCGCAGAACCAAAGCAGGTATCAAACTTCACACCTTGTATGATGTGAAGACCTCGATACCAACCTTTTTGTACATCTCCAATGCTAAAGTTCATGATGTCAACATATTGGATCTGATCCAGTTTGAAGCAGGAAGCTTCTACGTTGTAGACAAAGCATACGTTGATTACCGTCGTTTGTACCGCCTGCATAACCAAGGAGCCTTCTTCGTTACCAGGGCGAAAGATAACATGCGGTTCAAACGCATGTACTCGAACTCTGTAGATAAAGACCAAGGTGTTCGCTATGACCAGATAGGAAAGCTGGAGACCTATTATCCGAAGAAAGAATATCCAGATAAACTTCGCAGGATAAAGTACTATGATCAGGAGAAGGATCAGGAATTTATTTTCCTGACCAACAACACCAGCCTGACCGCTCTAGAAATAGCCATGTTGTACAAAAAGCGCTGGGAAGTAGAATTGTTTTTCAAATGGATGAAGCAGCATCTAAGGATAAAATCCTTCTGGGGGACAACCTTGAATGCAGTGAAAATCCAGATGTATTGTGCGATCATCGCATACTGCCTTGTTGCCATAGTTGGTAACAAATTGAAAGTTGACCGTACAATCTACGAAATTCTACAAATTCTCAGCATCTCTCTACTCGACAAAGCACCTATAAAAGAGATACTTACGAAATGCGATTACAAAGATGTCAAAGAACAAAATAATAATCAATTAAAAATCAGTGGGTTTTAAGTGCCCACTAGTGATATATTTGAAAAGTTTAAAGTACTAAAATTATTATTAAGAGCGTTGAGTTTTTGGTATACGTCTGAATCTTTTCTTTTCACAAAAGCATTCGAAAAATTGAATTATTTTTCAAATATTTCATCGAGATGATATTCCAGAAACTCTTTTTTTGGATAATACTTTTCCGGCAGATTCATTTGCAGGCCTTTTAAGTGAGAAAAATATTTATTAAAATATTCTTTCTCTGAATTTTTAGCAATTCTATCAGATATTAATACTTTGTGCTTTGTTGTAATTCCTATAAATCCTCTGTCATATGCTTTGTCGTAGAGAGACGACAAGCAAATTCCATTCTCAGGATTAAGCCTTTCTTTTTCGTTTACGGACCAAGGAATAATGTGGCTGGCAACCAAAAGCCCTGATATATCGATTCCGCTAAGCGCACATTTGCCTGTATAATTTGATAATACAATTTGTCGAAACACATTCTGATTAACCCTTGTCTTTATCTCTCTGATTTTAGTTTCTCCCTGAAAATCGTCGATATTTTGCAGTGCGTCGGAGAACTTATTCTCAATTGTCTCATTTTCAATATTGGCAAGAATTTGTTCGCTTGTAAAAATTAAATCTTCTCTATTTTCTTCAAACTCATCCCAAATAGGCTGACATTGCTTAGCACCTCCAGGTAATCCTTTTATACCCCTGGCCCGATGAAAAGGATCAATGCTTGCATAGTTGCTTAGCCGCATTGCAACAGAACTTGGTGTTCGGTTAATAAGCGCAGCAAGATAAATGACATCAGGGTTAGACCTGTGCATTTTACCGAAGGGTAGCTTCAAGTATAAATTGAAAGCTAAAATCAGCTCTTCTTTGGTCCAGTTTCTTTGTGTCATTTTAAATTTTGTCAGCGGCAATATTTAATTCATTCAATTTCTCAAAATACCTCACCGGTCGTTTGAAAATATTCTTCCAGTGCCAATTTAGATAGATACTTTCAGGTTTCTCATTTGGATTAAGAGGCAATTGGATCTGCCTGCCCTGATACCTGAAGAGAATCTCCTCCAATTGGTTCCCATTATGAATCTTTGATGATGCTACCAGGTGATGATCATTGGAGAATGCATAAGCGCCACGATCGAATAATTTGTGGTGCATTGAGCAAAGAGCGATTCCATTGCTAATTGTGTCTGGACCTCCTGCCTGAAACCATTTGATATGAGCTGCTTCTAAACCAACAAGATCATTTCCCAGCCTGGCACCTAATCCACAAACCGCACATTTGTATCCGTAAGTACTTAAAACCAATTCACGAAAATAGGGATCTCTTTTTCGCCTGGTTTTTACCAGAACAGTTTCATAAAAGCCGACCATTTCCAGAATTTCATCATGAACCGTTTCAGGAAAAAACTCAGATAAAATAGCCCCAATCAATTCGGGGATTCGTTTGTGCTCTGCAATAAGCGTTTCGTTGATTTCTTCAGTAAAGGCTCCTTTGGCATGAAGGTTTTTCAATTTTGCTGCAGAATGTTCCAGTTTTGTATTAATTTCCTGATCGGAAGTGACATGCCATATACCATCATTGACTAATTTCAGAAAGGGGTAATTCGGCTGGTATGAATCTGTGAAAGGGCTAAATTGTCTCAGTAATTCTATCATTCTATCATGCACCTCTTCATATAACCAGTTCTGCTTTCTTTCTGCATAGAATTGAGAGAGGACCACTAATAGCAATAAGGGCTTATGCGGGGCATACACATCTTTTGATCTGTAGATTCTGACTCCCAGAAAAGAGTCTTTTAATTCTTCAAATGTCATAACTTCTATTTTATCCGACCTTTAAAAATCGTTCATAACGCTCCCTGATAAATTCCCTGTCAGGCCTGTTTGCAGCGGAGCGGGGAAGTAAAATCGCTTTGTGGTTCATCTCCTGCAATC
>JBBDUV010000072.1:0-97018 GCA_040903745.1 Bacteroidales bacterium
GCTAGCGTTCATCCTGAGCCAGGATCAAACTCTTCGTTGTAATTAAAAAGTTAAAATTCTACTCAAGATTCTTCACTCCAAAAAATTGAATTTTCGGTTGCTTTTCTTACCTATTTCTTACTTCAATACCTTCAAAGAACTTTTTTCTTATTATGTTTTTAGGGATTGCAAAGATAATGAATTATCTGATTCGTCCCAAAAAAATCTTTCAAAAAACTCGCCCGGGTTTTAGCCATATTCCCCAAAAGCGGATGCAAAGATAAGCGTTAAATCTTCGATTCTCCAAACGTTTTTGAAAAAAAACTTAAACTTTTTTTCTTTTGTTTGATAACCAGTGTTTTATAATTTTAAAAATCTTTCTCCACTTTGTCATAACTGACACATATAACTTCACCGGTCTTACTTGTACCCTTTGGTTTCTAAGAATGAACGCCCGTTGCATTTCTGAAGCGGAGCGCAAATATAGATGCTTTTCTGAAACCCGCAAACAAAAACCGGCAAAAGATTCTCAATTGACCTCCCCGGAAAAAATAAATGCTATTTTTGTATTTCTGACGGATTGAATTCTATGAGCGATAAACTGGTCATCATACCTACCTACAACGAAAAGGAGAATGTCGGAAAAATAATCCGGACAGTTCTGGATCTGGATATTCAAACCGATCTGTTGATTATTGATGACAATTCACCTGATGGGACGGCAGGGATCGTGAATGAGCTGCAAGCCAGATTCAATAACCGCCTGCACCTACTGGAGCGATCAGGAAAGCTCGGCCTTGGTACAGCCTATATTACGGGGTTTAAATGGGCCCTTGAAAAAGGGTACTGCTATATATGTGAAATGGATGCCGATTTCTCACACGATCCAAACGACCTGCCCCGCCTTTTCAACTCCTGCGAAAAGGAGGGTGCAGACGTGACCATTGGCTCGAGGTATGTCTCTGGCGTCAATGTTGTGAACTGGCCCATGGGTCGTGTACTTATCTCCTACTTTGCCTCTGTGTACGTCCGCATGATCACCCGCATGAAGGTACGGGACGCTACGGCAGGTTTCGTCTGTTACCGCCGCAAAGTACTCGAAACCATCAGCCTCGACCAGATTCGCTTCAAGGGTTATGCTTTCCAGATCGAAATGAAATTCACCGCCTGGAAATACAAATTCAACGTGGTGGAGATTCCGATCATTTTCACCGACCGCCGTGAAGGCAGTTCAAAGATGAGTGGTGGGATCGTCAACGAGGCGATCTGGGGGGTGATTCGGCTGAAGGCCGGGAGCTGGTTTACAAAATATAACCGGTAACAGTTTGTTTTTTGTATCTTGCATGAATATAATTTACATGGTATGAACAACTATCTTATCAAAAATGCACGTATCGTGAACGAAGGCGCGATCACCCATGGGTACGTGGTAGTACGCCATGGAATTATACAGGCGGTTGGGGTTGGAGAACCCGGGGTGGAATCTGACTATGCCATTGAGATCGATGCGAATGGACAGTATCTTATTCCAGGCGTGATTGACGACCAGGTACATTTCAGGGAGCCCGGACTGACGCATAAGGCCGATATCTTCAGCGAATCGAAAGCGGCTGTCTCCGGCGGGATAACCTCCTACATGGAGATGCCCAATACAAACCCGCAGACCACAACTATCGAAGCTTTAGAGAATAAGTACATACTCGCTGAAGAGAAATCATTTGCCAATTACTCCTTCTACCTTGGCGCCACCAACAATAATATTAATGAAATCCGGAAACTCGATCCGAAACGCAATTGCGGGGTCAAGGTGTTCATGGGATCCTCTACAGGCAATATGCTGGTCGATAACCGGAATACACTGGAAAAAATCTTTAGCGATTCTCCCACTCTGGTGGCAACCCACTGCGAAGATGAAGCTATCATTCAGGAAAATACGGCAATATTCAGGGATAAATATGGTGAACAGGTGCCCGTAAGCGCTCACCCGCTTATCCGCACCGAAGAGGCCTGCTTTAAGTCTTCCTCCCTTGCTGTGAAACTGGCAAAAAAACACAATACCCGCCTGCATGTGCTGCATATTAGTACTGAAAAAGAACTGGAACTGTTTGGGAAAGGTGACTACCTGAGCAACAAAAAAATCACCGCCGAAGTCTGCATTCACCACATGTGGTTCAACCAGGATGCCTATGAGAGCAAAGGTCCGCTTGTTAAATGGAACCCGGCCGTAAAAAAGGAGAGCGACAGGGAAGCGCTTTTCCAGGCGATGCTCAACGACCGGCTCGACATTGTGGCCACTGACCATGCCCCGCATACGATCGAAGAGAAACAGAGCCGTTATTTTGATTCGCCCTCAGGTGGACCCATGGTACAGCACGCGCTCACCGCCATGTTGGAGTTTGCACACCAGGGAAAAATGACCGTGGAGAAGGTAGTAGAGAAAATGTGCCATGCACCTGCTGTATTATATAATGTTAAGGACCGCGGGTTTATCCGCCCGGGATTTAAGGCCGATGTGGTACTGGTCGACCCGGAATGGGAATGGACCGTCTCGCACAAGAACACCTATTATAAGTGTAAGTGGACGCCCCTTGAGGGACAGGTATTCCACAGCAGGGTAACACATACGTTTGTTAATGGTCAGCTGGTGTTTAAAAACGGATTGTTCAACGAGATGATCCGGGGAGAACGGCTGGAGTTTGATAGGTGACAGGAATAGAGTAGGAAAATAATTAAAATAATAGAAAAAATGAAAAACGGAACCGCAATCCTTACTTTGCTGATACTCTCTTCAGCAATAGTCTTCAACGCATGTAACAATCCCTCAAAAACTGAAAAACAGTCAGCCGATGATGGAATCACTTCCGAATTTTTCGGACTGATGCCCGATGGCGACAGCACCTGGCTATATACGCTCAAATCAGATGACATTACCGTGAAGATAACCAACTATGGCGGGATCGTTACCGAGATCATTACACCTGATAAAGATGGAAACCCTGGAAACGTAGTTCTCGGATTCAATAACCTGGAGCAGTACCTCGCAGGGCACCCCAATTTCGGAGCACTTATCGGCAGGTTCGGTAACAGGATCGCCAAAGGTGCCTTCGAATTAGACGGCGAAACCTACTCCCTGGCCATCAACAACGGAAACAACACATTGCATGGTGGCATCATTGGATTCGATGATGTGGTATGGGGCGCTGAGATCATTAAAACAGAAAATGGTGAAGGACTGCAACTCAAGTACCTGAGCGAAGATATGGAGGAGGGATTTCCCGGAAATCTGGACGTAACTGTTTTGTACGAACTTGTCGAGAACGATCTGGAAATTACCTATTGGGCCACAACCGACAAAGCCACACCAGTCAACCTCACCCACCACTCCTATTTCAACCTGGCCGGTAAAGGTACGATCCTCGATCATATACTCACCATGGAGGCTTCAGCGTATACACCGGTAAATGAGGAGCTGATCCCCACCGGTGAGATCGCCCCTGTTGAGGGAACCCCCTTTGACTTCACCGAACCCAAAGCCATTGGCAGAGATATAGACCAGACAGACGGTGGATATGACCATAATTTTGTCATTGACAGAACCACAGAGGAGCTGGAATGGTTTGCTCGACTGGAGGATCCGAAAAGCGGTCGTGTCATGGATGTTTTAACCATGGAACCAGGGGTACAGCTTTACACTGGCAACTTTCTCGACGGATCGTTGGTTTCGAACGGTACAGTTTACGTGAAGCAATTCGGACTCTGCCTCGAAACGCAACACTTTCCTGATTCACCGAATCAGCCTCTTTTCCCCAGCACGATTCTACGACCAGACGAAGAGTACTACACGAAAACCGTCTACAGGTTTGGGGTAGCGGAGTAGCCGGAGATAACGGTATTGATTCCTGCAGTCCAGAAAACTGGAACAGTTGAATATACGCCCGGAAGATAAATCAAACAGCTAAATTATGTCTACGACAAACCTGTTCAGACAATTTACCTTCGAAAAAGAGTTGATGGAGGAACTGGGCAATGCCAGCATCCTCGAACTGGATCCCGGAAAAGTCATATTAAGAGAGAGGCAACATATAAAGAACATTCCATTGGTTCTTGAAGGCTCCATAAAGCTGCGGAAAATTGATGAAAATGGCCGGGAGATCGTATTCTACCATATTGAACCCGGTGAAAGTTGCATTCTTTCCATTACTTCCTGCCTGAATAAAAAAACAAGTCTGGCGGAGGCTGTCATTGAGAAAAAATCCAGGATTGTTGTCGTGGAATCGGAAGATATCAGGCTCTGGATGGATAAATATACGACTTGGAGAAAGTTTGTGATCAGCCTATATTATGACAGGATGACCGAATTAATGACGCTTGTGGACCTTATCACATTTAAAAGCGTTGACCAACGGATATTTAAATACCTGACTGACCGTGCAGTGAATAATGTTTTGGAGATCACGCACCAGAAACTTGCGGCTGAGATAGGTACGGCCAGGGAGGTCATCTCCCGGCTACTGAAACAAATGGAGAAGGACCATCTCATCGCCATGGAAAGGGGCAAAATAATTATTTTATAACGTTTGTAACCCTGGTCACATAATTATATTACAACCTACTCATATATTTGGACTAAATTAAAACAACTAAAATTTTTAATCATGTAAAAGAATATGGGAATTACAGACAGATGGGTCCGCGTAGTAATCGGACTGGCAATCATTGCAGCAGGTATTTATTTTAAATCATGGTGGGGACTCATCGGTATTATTCCGCTGGCTACTTCACTTATCAGCACATGCCCGCTGTATCTGCCATTTGGCATCTCTACCAGGAGAGCAAAATAGCATCCCTTCGACTGATACTGAATGGCTGGAAGCGCATATTAATGAAATACTAAAAAAGTTTGTTTCTTGGGAAACAGCAAATTTTTAACGTACAAAGTGTAATCAAAATGCAAAGAAGAAATTTTATCGGGAACCTTGCGAAAGGAACAGGTACGTTGATCGTTCTTCCCACAATATTTGCAGCATGTGAGGAGGACCCTATCGTAGATCCGAATGGCAATGATAATCTGCTCACTGTGAATCTGACAGAAACGCAGAACGCTGCTCTGCTCTCAGCCGGAGGATTTATCATCCGGAACAACGTTATTATCATTAACAGCGGGGAAGACTATATTGCCCTTTCAAGCGTTTGTACACACGAAGGGTGCCAGGTAAGCTATAATGCAAACAACAATAACCTTCCTTGTCCATGTCACGGATCGTTGTTCAGTGCCAGCGGTTCTGTGCTGAATGGTCCGGCCGAAATGCCCCTGGCAACCTATCCCGTGACAGAAAACGGAGATGTGCTGGAAATAGATTTGGGATAACAAAGCTTTTACACGTTATTGCCCGGCACTCTTCAGGATCATACTCCGCCCAACGAAATCACTGGCACCTCGTAACCATCCTGCAATCTTCGAACTACTGTTTCATGATCCGGACAACAGTAACGGGAGCATTGTCGGAACTGATTCTCAGCAAGTATACGCCTACTGCAAACTCGTCAAGAAAAATGGACCACTGCGAAGCATTTATTTCTGAATAGGAACTAAGCACTGCTCCTGACACTGAAAGGATCTCTGCCTTGCGAATGATCGATTCAGATTCAACGGTAAGCTGGCTCCTGACAGGATTCGGATATACCTTCAATGATAATTCCGCATAAGCAGCTGCAGCAGAGGTTGTCCCCGTCTCCATAATATCAGTGAATTCGGTATTGTGTGTAAAATCAAGGTCAACATCACCCATGGCATTACTCACATCCAGGCGCCACGCATGGTCCGTCGGTGGCGCATCATAAGTGCCGTTTTCATTCAGGTCCGCATAAAAATCAACATGGTAGGAACCCCCGACTTCAAGGATGTGGGATTCGATATCAAACTCTGCATCTTCAATTGCAGCGACCGTAACAGAATCTAGCGTTGTTCCGCTGGACTGATCCCTGACATACAGTTTCAACATCTGGCCAATATGCGGATTCATTCCATCGAATCGCACGCGCAACCTATGCTTCCAGTCAATATCTGTAAAATTGGTGTTGTGGGCGAAATCAAGTACCTCGTCACCATTTGCATTTGCAATTTCAAGTCGCCAGGCATGGTCATCAGCCGGTGCATCATAATAACCGTTATTGTTATGATCTGCAAAGAAATCGATATGATAACCCACACCTGATTCCAACGCTTCCAGTGTTACACTGAAGGATTCACTGACTATTTCACTCTTCCTGTCCACAACTTTCCCGGTAGCGGTTTCTAGGAGTGCAAAATAGCTCTCCTGTCCCACGTGTGGATTCATTCCAGTCAGGCGAACCATTGCTGCATGCTTCCATTCAATATCTGTAAAATCGGTGTTATGGACAAAGTCAACGGTCTCATCCACATCCACATCATTCAGCTGTAATCTCCAGGCATGATCATCTCCTGGAGCATCATACCGGCCATTTTCGTTATGATCGGCATACATTTCAACGATATAATCATTCCCGCTCACAATGCCTGGAACATCCATTGAAAATGAGGCCTCCACAACCTCTGATCCACGGAAGATTTCATCACCGGAAGCAGCATCTTCAACACGCAACCAGATGTCCTGGCCAATGTGCGGGTTCATCCCGGAAAAATTGATGGTTAATTCAGAAGAATGTGCTTCAACGATCACCTGTCCCACCATTCCCAGTCCGGCATGTGGATCACATTGGTAGTCATAAACACCAGGTGTATTGAAAGTATGGCTGTAGACCCAGCCGTTGCCAGTGCTGTTACCGAATGATTCCGGATTGCCAGGAAAAGTTCCAGTGGTACCATTCACATTGTGGATTCCCTCTGAATTGGTCCAGGTAACTTCGTCACCAACAGAAATGGTTATCACCCCGGGTGAAAAAGAATTGCTGGAAACATTTACGTCGTGCGTTGTCTGGGCATGAATACCTTGTAAGAGAATCAGAAGTAATAGTGCAGCTAATTTGCTGCGAAGTTTGAGTTGTGTAAGTTTTGTTTTCATAATGTATCATTTTATTAGTAAAATTCAATCCACGGATAATGCAAACAGGATGACGCTTCAAACAAACAACAACTGATCATTGTAACTTTTGTCACAATTCATGGCATTGAATTGTTAAAAATATGTTAATAATTGATTATTAGGGCATTGATTGTGACTATGGTCACCTAAATGATTTGTTATTCGTTCTAATTTGTGTTTTTATTATGTGCAGAGTAAAACTTTATATTTTTTGGGTTGTTAAATCAAAAATAATAGCAATTAGACATGAGATCAACTCCATTTACTATTGCCCTCCTAATCTCTTTTTATCTGATTCCGTCGAAAATGACAGCCCAGAACTTAGATTCATTGTTGATTATGAATATGCAGGGTGAAGAAACCATTGAACCGGCTATATACAGGTCATCAACGATCGTTAACAGTCATTCAGTTACGTTGCACTACTCTGGAACGCTCGATTTCAGGATAGAGCACAGATTCGGACAGTTGAACACCGGTGTGTATGAGCTCTGGGGACTTGATAATGCTGAAATACACTTCAGTTTTGAATACGGAATCTTTGATTGGCTGTTGGTTGGGGCAGGACGCGGGACATATGAGAAGACTTACGATGCCTTTTTCAGGGTCAGGCCACTGACCCAGGCAAAAGGCACTGAAAATTTTCCATTCTCCCTTGCATGGCAGTCGGGCATATATGTGAATACACTGCGTTATATTGCCGATTTTGATGGGTACCGGTTTAACCAGCGAATGGAACATGTGCACCAGGTCATGATTGCCAGAAAATTCGGAGAGCTTTTTTCGGTTCAGCTGATGCCATCCTATCTTCGTCGTACTCCCATTCCAGCACTGCCGGAACAGACCGATTTACTGGCAATGGGGACCGGATTCAGCTTTGAAATCACAAGTAGTTTTTCTCTGAATGTAGAATACTTTCATCTGCTGAACAATGATGTTTCCCTCAACCCGGCACAATTGTATAATCCCCTTTCATTCGGTTTTGACCTGGAAACCGGCGGACATATTTTTCAGTTGATCTTTACCAATTCATTGGCCATGACCGAACACGGCATCATTGGAAATACCAACGGAAGCTGGATGGACGGTGATATTCATTTTGGATTTAATATATCACGGATATTTGGATTAAAATAACAGGATTGAACTTAACAGATTTGTGCAATACAATTAATACCAGTTACACATGAGAACATTACTTATAATTTCGATTATTCTTGGTATCTTCTCAACCCTTGTTGGACAGGAAAACTATATAACCCGGGATGGATATATCAGGTTTTATTCTCACACTCCCATAGAGGATATTAAAGCTGACAACAACCACGTTGGCAGTATCATTAATCCGGCAACAGGGGAAATTGTCTTTACACTGAAGATGATCGATTTCAATTTCGAAAAGAAACTGATGCAACGTCATTTTAATGATAAATTTGTGGAATCTGACAAGTTTCCGAAATCAACATTCAAAGGTTTTATTACCGACAATGATAAAGTGGATTATTCCGTTGCAGGGACCTATCCTGTTGTTGTAGAAGGCGAACTGACAATTCATGGGGTGACAAGAACTATTCGTACCTCCGGTATCATAGAGGTAATTAGCGCCGGAATAAAGGGCATGTCTGGGTTTATCATAAGACCAGCAGATTATGATATAAAAATCCCGAAAATAGTAAGGAATAAAATCGCTGAAGAGATGGAGATTACTGTAAAGATGGCATATGAACCTATGGAATGATTAAGTTATTTTTCCATTGCTGTGGTACCTAAATAATTCATCATTCAGGTACTCAAAGGCGGAAAACACACACTCTAGTATAAAAAATATTCACATCTAATCATTTTTTATTTCATTGATTTTCATATATTTGAGAAATGTGCAATTCCAAATATTATGAATAGGTCCCAATTTCAGTTACCAACCATACTATACATCATTCTACTCATATTTCTGAGCAGAATACTGACGGCACAGGTAAAGTCGATCGGACTGCCTGATGTTCAAAATTTTACCACAGAAGAGACCCTTGCCGGAAACCAGACCTGGGATATAATAGAGGATGACAAGGGAAACGTCTACTTTGGAAATAACTCGGGGATTGTAAAGTTCGACGGGGAGGAATGGAGTATTATTCCAATATCCAATGGTTCCATCGTACGGTCCCTGGCCATGGGAACAAACGGAAAAATATACGTCGGAGGATATACCGAAATCGGGGTTCTGGAAGAGGACTCCATCGGCAGAACGGTTTACAGGTGCCTCAACCATCTGATACCTGAAGAATACCTGTCCTTCGATGATGTATGGAGAATTTACCAGACCCGCTATGGTATCATCTTTCAGAGTTTTGAATACCTGTTTATCTTGAATGGTGAATCTGTCATGGTAATTGAGCCAAAGACCCGTTTTGGATTTTCCTATTACGTAAACAATAATTTTTACATCATTGAAAAGGAAATTGGACTTAGAGCACTGCAAAACAGTGAGCTGAAAACGATTTCAGGAGATGACCTGTTCAGTGACGATGAGATCCGGTTTATCCTCCCACACCGGTCAAACGATCTGCTCATTGGATCCTTTTCCAGCGGAATTTATAAACTGAGCAAAAACGCAATCTCCAGATGGGACGTGAAAATTAATGAAATAGCGCTGAAAAGCAATATTTATAATGCATCTAAAACAGGTGACCAATACGTCTTCGGAACAGTAAAAAACGGGGTATACATTACAGATCTGAATGGAAACCCGATTCAGCATATGAACCGCCTGAAAGGACTTCAAAACAATACGGTTCTGTGCCATTACCATGATGCCCGGCATAATATGTGGCTCGGACTTGATAACGGTATAGATTACCTGAAAGTCAGCATGCCGCTATCATTCATAAACTACAATTTTAATATCGAAACTGTATATACCTCCATAGTTTTTGATGGCAAACTGTATGTGGGTACAAATCAGGGACTATTCACCAAACGTTTGGAAAACCTTTCCGATCCGCAGAATATTGAGTTTGAAATGGTAGACAATACAGAAGGTCAGGTTTGGTCGCTCTTCATCCATGAAGGTAAACTTTTCTGTGGTCATAATCGGGGAGCTTACCATGTAAAAGGATCGGAAGCCACAAAGATTTCTGAATCAAGGGGTGTGTGGAATTTCTTCAAAATGAACGGGGCTGACAAGCTTTTTTTCAGCGGGACATACGATGGTATTATCGTATATGGCATTGATAACTATGGACAATGGGGGCAGATTGACAGAATTAAAGGCGTGGATATCTCCTCTAGAAAAATCATTTGCGATCGGTATAACAATATCTGGATTAGTCATGATTACGAAGGGCTGATAAAGGTAAAGCTGAAGGAAGATTATAAAAATATTGAATCAATCAAAAGATACTTTGGAATTGCAGGATTGAGCGGAATAATGCCCTATTCTTTACATATGGTTGAAGATGGGTTCTTTGTCTCCACCTCCAATGGAAACCTTACCTATGACTCAATAAATGATATATTTATACAATCGAAAGAGATCAACGCTTTTTACGCCGATTTGTCAAAGATTAATTTCCTTAAAATAGATAACCGGGGAAACAGATGGTATGTATCCCAGGGGAAAATGGGGTTTTACAGACTGTTGGAAGATGGAACCTATACCAACATTTTTACACCTTTTGAACAGATCAGTAATCTCCTGATTAATAATTATGAGCACATTTACATTCACGATTTCGAAAATATATTCATAGGCTCGCAAAAAGGTTTGATCCATTACGATCCAACCGTCAGTAAGGATTTTTTCTATCCGTCACAAGCCCATATAAAACAGGTGGATATCTCATCCAGGCATGCTGACTCGGTTTGGTTATACCGTGGAAACAGGGAAATTGATGAAGCAATCGCCCACAAAATATACACATTGGGATTTGACTGGAACACGCTAAGATTTACTTTCACCTGTCCGGACCCTGAGAATACGCATAATATCCAATACAGTTACCGGCTGAAAGGCTTTTCTGATGAGTGGTCGGAATGGACCGGAATCAATACAAAAGAATACACAAATTTGCATGATGGAAATTATGTATTCGAAATCAGAGCAAAAAACGTATTCAACAATATTAGTGAATCAGACATACTTGCATTTACAATAGAGACTCCCTTTTACAGGTCAAAGACGGCCTATTTTTTATATCTGGGACTAGCGATCATTGTTTTTGCAATTTCATTCATGCTTTTTAAAAGAAGAATAAGAAAGGTACGGTCATACGAAAAAGAAAAGCACACCTTAGCATTCCAAAAAAAGGAGGAGATCCTGAAGGAAGAGAGATTAATAGCAGAGAGAGAAATTGAACGACTTAGGATAGAAAAGCTTGAGACAAACATGAAGTACAAGAATAAGGAACTGGCCAATTCAACCTATCATATTATCAGGAAAAATAAATTCCTGAATGCACTAAAACAAGAGTTATCAAATCTTAGCAAAGCAGCGAAAAGCGAATTTGTTGAACAGGAACTAAAGAAGATCAGCAGAAAGATAGACAGGGATATCAACAACGAAAAAAACTGGGAAGTATTCGATCGTTATTTTGATGAGGTGCATCAGGAATTCCTCGCCAGGGTGAAAGAAAAGCATCCCGATCTTTCACCAAAAGAACTGCGCCTGAGCGCATACCTAAGAATGAACATCTCCACCAAAGAGATTGCACCATTAATGAACATATCGATCCGCGGTGTCGAAATCAGCCGGTACCGGTTAAGAAAAAAGCTGAACCTTGACCGGGATGATAACCTGACCCAATATTTGATGGAAATTTAGTCCTACTGTAGACCGCTTCATTTTAAATGTAGTGTTCCTATTCAGCATCTATTCTTTTAATAAAAAGAAACTTAACCATGTATTTGTTGTAGTAATGATGTAGACCATGCAGCGTGTTGTAGTAATCTTGTTGAGGGCAATCTTAATTAGATATAGAGATCAATCACCTATCTTGCAATTGATTTTTACAATAGATTCTGAACAGATTAACTAAAACTGTATTGTATGAGAAGAATAATCACTCTATTACTGCTTCTAACCGGGAGTATCTCTATGATGGCTCAGCAAAGAACCATTACCGGGGTAGTCTCTGCTTCAGATGCTGATATGGCACTGCCTGGAGCAACAATTGTTGTCAAAGGAACTTCAGTCGGAACGGTTACAGATGGTGAAGGTAGATTCAGCATCGAGGCAACTTCCGGGGATGTTCTGGTCATTTCTTTTGTTGGTTACACCACAATTGAGGTCCCGGTGGGTACAGATAGTGAGATAAATGTTTCGCTTGACCCGGATATTGGTCAACTGGATGAAGTGGTTGTAGTTGGTTATGGTGTTGAGAAAAAAAGTCTTGTAACCGGAGCCATCGCTAAAGTATCTAGTGAAGAAATTGAAAAAACCAATACACTGCGGATTGAACAGGCCCTTCAGGGAAAAACAGCTGGTGTTTCCATCACCCAGGTTTCCGGTCAACCCGGTTCAGGCTTTACAATCCGTGTAAGGGGTACAGGATCAAACGGAAACTCTGAGCCAATCTTTATTGTAGACGGATTACGCATGGGAGGCATCGAAAGTATCAATGTGAATGACATTGAGTCTGTCGAAGTTCTGAAAGATGCGGCTTCTGCAGCAATATACGGGGCCGAAGGGGCAAACGGAGTTGTACTCATTACAACCAAATCCGGATCGTCCGTCGAGCCATCACTCACCTATAAGTATTATTACGGCATACAGGAGGTGGCAAATCCGAAATTCGGCGTGATGAACAGTACTGATTATCTTGATTACCGCTGGAGGGCACTACTTTCCGAAGGCCGTGACTCATCGCAAATATCAGCCATGCTACCCCTTCCCGGAAATGAAACCTATTCAACCAATTGGTTGGAAGAGGTGATCAATCCCGCCCCTATGTCGGAACATTTTCTCTCCTACACCGGCGGCAACGAAAAATCGCAATACAGCGCCAGCGGATCATACATGGACCAGGATGGAATTGGCGGGGGTGAAAAAGCAAACTTCACAAGACTCACTGCGAGATTCAGCGGCGACCACCAGGTAAAAAAATGGCTTAAAATAGGGCATAAACTGAATTATTCACATTCGAGAAGGACTTCTCTTCCCGAGAACTCCACTTTCAACAGTTTTATGAATATGTCCATATTGCTGGATCCGCTTACACCAGTTACTGTACCGTACGACAGTATGTATTATATTGGTGCCGATTTCAGACCATTGCTTGTCAATGACGGTGCCGGCAATTACTACGGGGTTTCAAGACTGGTCTCCGGAGAGATCTTTAATCCCAAGGCACTACTTGAAGCACAACATGGTCAATCCAATACCGACAAACTGTTCGGAAGTATTTTCGCAGATATCGGTCCATTAAAAGGATTAACGTACAGAACCAAGGTGGATTTTGATCTTGCCTATGTGAATTTCGATGGCTGGAACCAGAAGAGATATTTCAATTCTGAACAGATCTTTGAGACCAATGGTGTTTACAGGGGATATTCCAAATACCAGACATTCCAGTGGGGTAACTTCATAAATTATGATCTGACAGCCGGAGAGCACAGCATTCGGTTTCTGGCAGGTACAGAGGCCAATGTATATAAAAACATAAATCTCACAGCCTCGGGTACAAATATGATCAGTGAATCGGACGCTTTTGCCTATGTTGGCACAACGCCTGACTCAACCCACATTGCAGGTGACTGGTTCAATGAGGTACGCAGGTTCTCCTATATCAGCCGGATTTCATACAATTACAAAGAAAAATATATGGCAACTGCCAATTTCCGAACCGATTATTCAACCCTCTTCGGACCAAATTTCAGGGCAGGTTATTTCCCGTCAGCCTCAATCGGCTGGGTAGTTTCCAGGGAAGACTTCTTTGATTTCCCTTCTATCAGATTTCTCAAATTACGTGCAAGCTGGGGGCAGAATGGTTCAACCTCAAACCTCGGTTCATTCGGCTATCTTTCTTTGATTACCGGAGTGTATAATTACACCAATTCGGCAGGTTCACTGGAACGCGGATCAGAGCCAAGGGCCATCTCCAACCCAAGCCTCAGGTGGGAGGTGAGTGAACAGACTGACATAGGCATAGACATGGGTTTATACAATAATAAACTTTACCTAACAGCTGATTTCTATAGCAAGGTAACCAATGATCTTATCACACAAAGTACATGGGCCACACTTTACGGAAATTATAACAGCAACATTAACGCTGGAAACATACTGAATCGGGGTGTTGAAATGGAACTTAGCTGGAAGGATAACATTGGATTCCTGAATTACAATATCAGTTTCAATGCAGCGTATAACTACAATGAAGTAACCAATACCGGGGACCAGGATAAACTCTATGGAGTAACAGTATTTACCGATGATGATAACCTTACCTTTTTCGAAGAGGGATATCCTGCATGGTATTTCAAAGCGTATAAGACCGATGGAATTTTTCAGACCGAAGAAGAGATCCAAAACTATGTTGGTATGGATGACAGAAGAATTCAGGCAAACGCAGTACCCGGAGATGTAAAGTTTGTCGATGTAAATCGCGATGGAAAAATATCGCTCGAAGACCGGGTAATGGTTGGTGACCCATACCCAGATTGGGTAATGGGGGCAAATCTGTTTGCGGAATACAAAGGTTTGGATTTTACATTGTATATCCAGGGGATGACAGGACTGTCAGTTGTAAATGCATTGAACAGATCAGACAGGCTTGGAATGAACAAACCGCAATTCTATCACGACATGGCCTGGGATGGTGAAGGATCGACCAATGAATGGTTCAGACCAACTGAAATTGACCCGAATGGCAACTTCCGTATGAGTGACCTGCTGGTTGAAGATGCCGATTTCCTGCGAATAAAAACATTGCAAATAGGATACAATTTCGGAAACATCAAATTGTTTGATGACTTTGGATTCAAAGAGGCAAGGGTATATGTCTCCGGTACAAATCTCTTTACTCTTACCAATTATAAAGGTCTGGAGCCTGAAATTGGCGCAGTGGGAGGACCGGCAGCTATAGGTATCGATTATGGCTTCTATCCATCAGCCAGGGTGTATCAGTTTGGTTTCAGGGTTACATTTTAAAACATTAACAGTCACTGATTATGAAAAGGATAACAAAATCAACAATATATGTGCTTCTTGCTGTCATGATGGGATCCTGTACAGGGGATTTCCTCGAGCTTGAACCACAGGGACTAAGATTTGAAGAGAATTTTTACTCAGATGTCAATGAGGTATACGAGGGATTGGTTGCCGCCTACGACCTGATCGGACAAAGATATACCGCAAGCTATACTTATCACAGTTCCTATCTGATCAGAAACATTGCATCCGATGATGCCAATACAGGTGGAGGAAATGCCCTGGATATGGTCGACTGGCAGGAAATTGACGAATTTAACCCCGATCCGACAGCAACCACACTGCTGGCACATTGGTGGAGATCCTATTTCGGTATATACAGGTGCAACCAGATCATTACACGGGTTGATCCAAATAATACAGCACTACATGTGGTGCCAGCCGATTCGATCATTCTCAGGCAATATGTCTCTGAAGCAAAATTTCTCCGGGCATTTTACTATTTCGAACTGGTCACTTTCTTTGGTGGAGTGCCCCTGGTAACTGAACTTTTAAACGTCTCAGATGATTATCCGCCACGTGCATCGCTGGAAGATACCTGGTCATTTATCGAGCAGGACCTGATAGATGTCATAGACCACCTGCCTTTAAAATCGGAACAGGGGTCCCATGAATTACAGCGTGCTTCCAAAGGAGCAGCACAGGCATTCCTGGGAAAGGCCTATATGTTCCAGGAAAAATATGATGAAGCGGCAATCGTGCTTGAAGAACTGATTGGCAGCACGGAGTACAGGCTTGACTCAAGCTATTCAGCGATATTTACACCTGATGGTGAATTTGGTCCCGGGTCCATTTTCGAGATCTCCCATTCAGAAGCAAGTCCGGCCGACTGGGTAGCTAATAATTCCAGATCGTACGAAGGAAATGTTGATTGCCAGCTAATGGGTGTCAGGGAGTTGTCAGGGTCGCCCACACACAATGCCGGCTGGGGATTCAATAAAGCAGAACCTAACCTGGTAAATTTCTTCCTTGCAGAAGGCGACCTGGTGCGTATGGAAACTTCTATCTTTAACATAGATACGCTGAACGCACGACAAGGTGGTGGCCTGTCCTGGAACAAAGACTACAAATATACTGGTTGGTACTGCAATAAATATGCGCCTAAGAAATCGAACGCGGGCGACGGCGTAGGAGCATCTGAACTGGATTATAATGTGAACGAACGGGTGGTCAGGTATGCCGATGTGCTACTGCTGGCAGCCGAGGCACATATGCTGAAAAGTGCTCCGGAAGAGGGTAAAACCCACCAGTACATCAATGAAGTACGCGACAGGGCAGGTCTTGCTGACATTGACGCCGGGCTGACAGGCACTGATCTGTTCGATGCACTGGTCATAGAAAGAAGGCTTGAACTGGCAATGGAAGGACACAGGTATTTTGACCTGATCAGGTGGGGATTGGCTGGCGATATGCTTGTCAACCAACCAGAAGCACCCTCAAACAATAAAGGCTCCTTCGAGGTTGGAAAACATGAGTACTTCCCGATACCCTTCCAGGAGATTCAACGATCCGAAGGTGTGCTTGAACAAAATAATTATTAATGTTTCTTAAATGTTTAACCAAATATGTTTTATTAATTTAAATTTTATGATTATGAAAAAATTATTACTTAGTACCGCGACTGTAATTTTTGCAGCTGCAATGCTGTATGGTCAGACAGAAATACTGATCAATGATTTCACAGGAACACTGGATCCTGCGAAAATCTATGGTGACAACTATGACACTGGTCAGGGTGGGGATAACGCCGCAACAGTGACATTTGAAGACAACATGCTCAGGGCTGACTACTCCTGGTTGAAACCTGACTGGTTCCCAAGAGCAGTTTGGTATTATTTCGATGACTTCGTCGATATGTCAGATCTTTCAGTTCTTGAACTGAAATTCATGGTCCAGGACAATGACAATGATTCCATTAAAGTGCGATTTGACCTGTTCGGTGAAGGAGAAGAGGAGCTGAATGACACGATCCGCTCAAACATGGAAACCAACGGAAATCCATGGGAAATAACCGCCGGTAATGGCGTATGGTACACACTGGGATCTGATTTTGAAGCTGACAACAGGTGGTACTGCACATATTACGGTGGAGGTATACCTGCAACCCGGGTTGACAGCACACAGATTGCCGGATTCCAGGCATTCGCAAACTATGGCAACAACGACTTAGCCAGTCAGCCCGGAACACTCTGGATCGATTACATCAAAGTAAGGGATGTGCTAACAGGTATAGAAGAGGTTATTTACGGAAGAGAAAATGCTTTCGGCGTGGCCCTTTATCCGTCAGTTACTTCAAACGTTCTGAATATCAAAGCTGAAAACCAGATTACCAGGGTCGATATTTTTAATATCACCGGAAAGCTGGTCACTTCAATCCAGAACATCAATGAGCGCCGGTTTGAGATCAATGTATCCGAACTCAACCGGGGAATGTATATCACAAACATACACAACCAGAAGGGGCAAATTGTATCCAGCAAGTTTATCAGAGAATAATAGTTGTTTCTTATAAGCATGAGATGGCCGTTTCAACTTTGAGACGGCCATTTTTTTTGCATGTAATCAACCACTGGACAAATAGGCTATATCCAAGATTAAAGGCAGTGTGCCATGACTCCGGACGACAGGGAGAGACTTGTATAGCCTTGACAGAAGCCGAACCGATCGTTTTCAATTTGAAAAAGAAGAAGAAGGGGGAAGGACATGCGCCCTCCCCCCTTATTTATATTTTTTCTAATGGGATAGAATACCTCTATTGTTTCAGTAAGATCAACTCAATTGAATCATTGACACTCTTGATATTATCTGTATCGTATACATTCGTTACAGCCAGCTTGGCATAAACAGTATCGGCATCTCCGGTTACTCTGAATCGTATTTTTCCAACTATATGCTCATAAGGCATCTCCTCGTCACTGAGATCAATTACCGACTTACCATCGTAAAATGTAATAAAGTCACCTGCTGCATCAATCGCGAACTTGACCGTATCACGGCTGGGAAATGTAGTCCGGTCTACAGAAAAGGTATAAATTTCAGGATCCGGAACATCGGTTTTACTACAACCTACAGCCAGTCCTGCAATAACCAATAAAACAATATAACTTTTTTTCATGTCTATAAATTCTTTATTTAAATAACTGTTATATAATGCTATAACTAATGTTCAAAGTTCAAGTGACCAGTTGCCTCGCAGAAATAATATTTTCCATGGTGCTCGGCGAAGCCAAATATCTATTCCCAATAATGAGGGGTTCATCTTGCATAGTTTAAATTAGTTCTTCAAATGTAAGGAGAAGCACGGATAATTTAAACCAATTCTGTTCATCATTATTACTGCTACAGATGCTTAAGGTACATCATATATACATCAACAAATACATTAATGTTTTATTCTACAGATATTTAAATGAAATAAAAAACTACATCAGTGGGGTGTGTGCTATTGCTTCCTGGTTGCCCATGGCTTCAGAACATCAAGCAGTTCACCATCCCTGGATAATATCAAATCAATCTCTCTCTTCAATTGCTCTGTATCATCCGTAATTAGATACACATATGCCTTCAGGTTTCTGGCTGAAATATTCTCCGGGTCAATGGTTACAACTCTCTCAAAATCATTCAATGCATCTACGAATTTCCCTTTCTGGATGCCAATCTGTCCGCGGTACAGATAACCAAAGACCGAATCGGGGTATGCCGTTGTAAGCCGGTTGCAATATACCAGTGCCTTCTGATACTCCTTTAATCTGAAGGATACAGAACCGGCATCAATTAACAAATGGTAGTCATTGGGACTTTCCAACAACCGGTTGGCAAGATCCTCCAGCTTCAGTCTTCTGTCAATTTCATCCCTCATGCGCAATGCATCTCCATAGGCAGCGTCATTATCACTGGCGGCCATGAAGTATTTTGTCAGGGCATACTCCGACAGGGCCAGGTCATTCACACTGACACCGAGCCGGGCAAGTAGAAAATTCCCATCTGCGTTTAAAGAGTCGTGCTTCAATACCACATCAATATCCGCTTTTGCTGCAGCAAAATGGTTGCACTCCATAAACATTTTGGCCCTAAGCAATCTATTCCTAACAATATCTTTTCCTGAAGCAATATTTTCACCTGCCACTGTAATAACCGAGTCACAATAATCATAAAAAGCGGAAAGCTCAATACATCTTAAGGTCTTCTGATTATTTTCTTCCATCAAAGAAGTCGCCCTGGCATAATCCAGTGCTGCTTGTTTAAAAAAACCAAGCCTGGCATTGACCAATCCTCTTTTCATATGTACTTCGTGGTTCTTCTGATCAATTTCAATATAAAGAGAATACACATCCCTGGCCTGTTCATATTCTCCCCCAGCCATTGCCATCTTCGCCCAGTTCATCAAAAAAGCAGTATCAGGATCAGACTCCAAATGGTAAAGTGAGTATTCTTTGTGAAGAATATTGGCCAACTCCGACTTCTTTTCAGCATCGGTTTCCCTTGAAAACAGTTTTTCCAGCTTTCTTATTTTAGAGATATCTGCATCTCTTCCGCAAGACAACAATCCTGCTAAGACCATAAGAATAAAAAGATATATCAATTTTGAATTCTGCATCTGCTATCTGTTCTTTGCTAATATATGGGGTAAAAAGGCCGCGGCAACCAATGCATGTCCCCTCTCATTCCAGTGATTGTCATACTTAATGTAGCACTGACTTGCAGTGATGACAGGGTTGGTATGATTTATAAATACCGGGTAAAGATTAATAAATCCGATATTTTGTTGATCAGCAAATGTCCTCCATGACTCAACGTATGCATTGGTCGTATCCCCCTTTATTACCTGGTCCTGCCAGGGATGAACGGTAATTGTCATCTCAATATCATGCTTCCTGCAAAGATCATTCAACTGAGCAATATTCTTCTGTCCAACGTCAAGACTATATTCTGCCAGGCCCTTCAATGAATCATCCTCAATCCACCGGGAGACATGATGAAAATTTGGATCATTCAGCAAATCGGCATCTTTGAAATCAGAGAAAAAAGTGGCATATAATTCAAAATCAGAACGGTCAGTGACCGGCATGTTCCTGTAAAAAAACCTGTTTCTCCTCTCCTTTATAATCTTGTCGGCCAGGAATACGATAGCAGAGTATTTACTTAACTCCTGTGTAAGCCTTCTTCCAGCACGAACATAGCCGGGATTAATCTTCGGTTCAAAACCTTCGTATGCTATTTCATTATTCAGATCTGACATGTCAATAACAACGAATAATTCATCAATACGAAGCCCTTTCTCCTCGATCAGGTATTTCGTTTTCAGATAATGGATACGCGGGCTGTAGCTTACAGCCGATCCATTTAAAATTTCAATGTTTTCATTTCTGACCATCTCCTCCAACCGTCCCACAAAACTGTCTGAATATTCTACCCCAACTGCTTCTGTGTGTGAGTCTCCCATAAACAGAATCCTGCGGGAATTACCCTCCGGCAATAGAGAAACCTTCCGGGTAGAACGATCCCTAAACCCAAGGGAGTTACTTGAAAACTTGTAATACTTTTGTCCCCAGTTGGTTATGACATCACTTTCAGGCTGTATACCATGATGGTAAAAGGAATCTCTTATCCTAAATGACTGATAGTTCTCTGGTATCAGAAATATCCCGGCGATGAGGTCAAGCAATCCCAGAAAAAAAAAGATAAGCAAAACACCGATAAGACGTGGATATTGCTCAAAGATCGATACCGTATCAATCTTACTGGTATTGGTCTGTTTTTGCATCGATAAAATGATTTTAGTCAAACTGCTTCACCCCTTGCATGCATATACAAAAATAACATAAATATTTTTAGAGCATACCTATGGCCAGTATGAAGTTCTTTCCATGATACAATTACATACGCTGCTTTGATGAGTTATGAAATTACTGTTAACTATTTAATTTATTGTTTTTTAACATAAATGTTGATGTAATATTGTTGTATCCGGTTCAGCACGATGTTGAGTTAGAGTTGAGTGAGCAAATATAGTAATATAAACCACGTTGATATAAATTGCATGAAAAACCAATCAAGTTTATTATCAATGATAATTAGACATGCCGAACAGAAACAAAAAATACCTGATTTCAATACTTCTTTCAGCACTTCCTCTCTTCATTTTCGCTCAGTGTTACGAATTACTCTGGTCGGATGAATTTAACTACACGGGTTATCCGGATTCGACCTACTGGACAGCAGAGGAAGGTGGAAGTGGATGGGGAAACAATGAATCGCAGTATTACACCGTCAATGATCCTGGAAATGCAAAGGTCGAAAACGGGCTGCTAACAATTACAGCACTGAAGGAGAACTACGGCGGAAGGAACTACACTTCAGCCAGGCTGATTACGCGCGGAAAATTCAACGTTCAGTACGGAAAAGTTGAAGCACGAATGAAACTGCCCTACGGTCAGGGCATCTGGCCGGCATTCTGGATGATGGGTGAATCCATTACGGAAGTAGGATGGCCCGCTTGCGGAGAGATCGACATCATGGAGATGATCGGTGGCAACGGAAGAGAAAAGACAACACATGGAACACTCCATTGGGATAACAATGGTAATCATGCCCAGGCCGGATCCAGTTACACATTGGAGTCCGGCACATTTTCCGACGATTTTCACCTGTTCTCGATTATATGGACACCGCAGTCTATCCGTTGGTTTATTGATGATATTCAATTCCATGTGATCGATATCACCCCTGCCGGATTAAGTGAATTCCACAGCAATTTTTTTATTCTGCTAAACCTTGCTGTTGGGGGGAACTGGCCCGGCTATCCGGATGCAACCACACAGTTTCCTCAAGCGCTTGAGGTAGACTATGTCAGGGTGTATAAAGAATCTACAGAAATAGAAGAAATAACGGTTGAAGGCGATGACCATGTTGCACAGAAAGCAGCTGAAAAGGAATTTTCACTACCCTACTCTTCCGGCTGGACATACAACTGGAGTGTACCCGAGGGTGTTGAAATCATTTCAGGACAGGATTCCTCCCATATAATAGTAAACTGGGGCTGTGAAACAGGAACCATCACCTGTTATTTGACTGGTTCCTGTGAAACGTACGAAATATACAAACAGATAACTGTCGACACAGAAATCCATGGTCCGATGTTTGTTTCTGAAAATCAACAGGAGGCGTTGTTTTACACAGATAGCATGATAGCATCAGTCCTCAATTGGACCGTACCGTCTGATATAGAAATCACCGGGGGACAGGGGACTGACTCCATTTATGTAAACTGGGGGACAACATATGAGAACATCAGTCTTTCGATTGAAAATTCCTGTGGTAATACCAACCTGGAATATGAGGTGATAAAAGCAGGACAATACCCCTACCCTGACATAAACACTCCGCACAGTATCCCCGGAACCATCAACGCTGTTGAATTTGATTATGGCGGTCAGGATATATCCTACCGTGACAATACCCCGGGAAATGAAGGATCGGGTGCTCGTCAGGACACAAATGTTGATACGCAAACAAGTGACAATGGCAATCCCAACGTGGGATGGATTACGAATGGTGAATGGCTCGAATACACCATAGCTGTCGATTCAGCCTCCTACTATGCGATTGAACTTAGGGTAGCCACTGCAAATAGTGTCGGAGGTCCATTCTCGTTTCATTTCAATGGGGTGGAACTGCTGGGTGGAATAACTGTTGCAAATACCGGCGGATGGAGCTCTTTTAAGACGATAAAAGCGGGAACTGTTTACCTGACAGAAAAGGATACACTGATGCGGGTTAGTTTCGATACTGGTGGGTTTAACCTGGGTAACATGACCTTCACAACGACCACAAAACCTGATAATATTGTCCGGTCGGCATATTCCTCACTTCGCATCTTTCCTGTACCGGCATCAGACCATATAGATGTATCCGGACTAAAAGGATTTGAAAAAATTGTGATCCACGATCTGAACGGAAGCGTCGTTAAGGAGATAATCAACAATGATTCCGAAATCCTGAAAATCGATATACAACCGTTGAAAAATGGTATCTATTTCTTAAAAATAGCAGGCAACCAAAGCTATGCTGTTGTACAAAAATTAATTAAGATCAGTTGATAATCAAAAACGAACTATAATTCAATGAAAAAATCAAAGATTTACGCGATTCTTATCTCCCTGATCGTAGCACTGGGAGGATTTCTGCTCGGATTCGACAGTGCGGTAATCTCAGGTGCAACTCCTTTTTATAAAAATACATTCGGACTTGATACCGGCTCATGGATCATTGGCTTCTCTGTGGGATCAATTATACTTGGAGCCATCATGGGTAATATCATCGCAGGTCCGCTGGCCGACAGGTATGGTCGTAACAAAATGCTGATCCTTACAGCTGTATTGTTCACTTACTGTGCACTTGGAACTGCCCTCACCAACAGCATTTTCTTTTTTATCTCAGCAAGAATCATCGGTGGAATCGGAGTAGGGATAGCCATTTTGGTAGCACCCATGTATATCGCTGAAATAGCGCCGAAAAAACTGCGTGGTACCCTTGTAACATTCAACCAGTTAAATATCGTAATTGGTATTTCTGTTGCCTACTTCTCGAATTACCTGATTCAACAACAAATCACAGATCCTGATCTGAACTGGCGTTGGATGTTGGGTGTTGGAGTGATTCCCGCTGTACTCTACTTCCTGCTCCTTTTCTTTGTACCAAGAAGTCCGCGCTGGCTGATGCAGAGAGGCTTAAACGAGGAGGCCCTAAAGGTTCTGATCAGGGTAAACGGCGAAGAGCAGGCCAAAACTGTATATAATGAGATTCGTGTAAGCCTGGAGAACGACAGCAAAACAGAAACAGCAAAATTTAAGGATGTTTTTTCCCGCCGGATGAAAATAGTAATGATCATCGGCCTGGGAATTGCATTCTTTCAACAAATAACAGGCATTAACGCAATCTTTTATTACGCCCCCATGATCTTTGAAATGGCAGGCGGAGGTAAGGACGCTGCTTTCCTTCAGGCGATTATCCTGGGACTTACCAATGTTGTTATGACGGTGGTTGCCATGTTCCTTATAGACAAACTCGGAAGAAAACCATTACTCATTATCGGGGCAATTGGCATTACGCTGTCACTCTCCATTGTTGGCACCTCATTTATCTCTTCCTCCTACACGATTACAGACGAATCCATTTCACTGCTTGAGGAGGAGCTGACCGAAATGAAAGGGGCATCGGAAACAGCTTCACTGCTGGCATCCCTGGAACCAATGAGAGGCGTGACCTATTCAAAGGAGACGGTATTCTTTCATGAAGTGAAAATGTTGATTGGAACGGATAACTACAACCTGCACAAGGAACAGATCCTGAAAAACAGCATTACCATCCGGTCGGTCTGGGTGCTGATAGGTCTGCTTATGTTTGTTGCATCTTTCGCCATCTCACTGGGACCGGTGATGTGGACCCTGCTATCGGAAATATTCCCCAACAAACTCCGGGGACGGGCCATCTCCATTGTGGGCTTCTGGAACTCTATTGTCAGCTTTACCGTTGCCACTGTATTTCCCATGGAACTGGAGCACCTTGGATCGAGCTACACCTATTATGTTTTTGCCCTGTTCGGATTCCTGACGCTGCTCTTCGTTATAAAATATATCCCTGAAACCAAGGGTAAATCTCTCGAAGAACTTGAACAAATTCTTGTGAAAAATTAAACTTATATATATGAAATCCAAAATGATCCCGTTAGCACTGTCGGCCATGCTGCTATTCAGTGCATGTAATCTCAAAGAGCAACCAAATAATGCAACAATGAAACCTGCTAAAGTTGAATTAAAGGAGGTTCAAGGTAGTTACAGCCTCTATGTAAACGGAGAACCCTTTTTTGTTAAAGGAGCCGGGGTTGACGACGGCGATATTGCAGCACTGGCCGCGCACGGCGCCAACTCCTTCCGGACGTGGATGGATTCCGACGTGCATCTTCCGGCTGATCAAGTATTGAGTCAGGCCCAGGAGCAAGGACTGATGGTGATGATGGGACTACCGGTTGGTAAAGAACGGCATGGATTTGACTACAACGATGAAGAGGCTGTTCAGAAACAATTCGAAGAGATCAAACAAAAAGTACTGTTAATGAAGGACCATCCTGCCCTGCTTGGTTGGGGAATTGGAAATGAGCTGAATCTGCGGGCAACCAATATGAAGGTATGGGATGCAGTAGAGGAAATCGCAGCCTTTATCAATGAAGTGGATGGAAATCACCCGACAACAACTATGCTTGCAGGAATCGGAAAAGATGAAGTTGAATACATCACTAAGAACTGTCCGAATGTCGATTTTCTCTCCATTCAAATGTATGCAGATATCATCAATATTGACAAACACATTGAAAGTGCAGGATATACAGGTCCTTACCTTGTGACTGAGTGGGGTGCTACCGGTCACTGGGAGGTTCCGGTTACATCCTGGGATGCCCCGATCGAAAATACATCATCCGAGAAAGCAAGGGATTTCAAGAAACGCTATGAAACTGCTATTCTTGGTGATACAACACATTGCCTTGGATCATATGTCTTTCTCTGGGGACAAAAACAGGAGCGCACGCCAACATGGTATGGATTGTTTACTGAAGATGGCATGGAGACCGAACCGATCGACGTAATGCACAGTTTGTGGAACGCCAAATGGCCTGAAAACAGGTGTCCACAGGTAATGGAGGCAAAATTGGATGGAAAAACCAGATATGACAATATCAAATTGAAACCCGGCAGAAAATATGTTGCAAACTATCATTTTACCGATCCTGATGGGGATCCGATCGAAATCAGGGTCGATCTGATGATGGAAAGCACTGATCTGAAGGATGGAGGCGATCTGGAGAACAGGCCGGACTCACTGCAGATTGAAATAATTTCAAAAACAGAATCCTCCACTGAATTTATCGCCCCAGACAAACCAGGACCCTACCGCCTGTTTATTTATGCACTCGATGGAAACAACCATGCCGCTACCGTAAATATTCCATTTTTCTTAGAATAGATCCTAATGGCCAAAAATACCACATATGTTGCTAATAAGAAGCTGCATTTAACCAGAAAACCTATTGAGGGAAAGTTTGTAAGCGAGGGGGATGAACGCTTTTTCAAGGTAGAGAATTATGATGCCATGCCTCCTTTCCTCATGACCATTGTCAGCGATTCCGATCACTGGATGTTCATATCCAGTACAGGCGGACTCACAGCCGGCAGGAAAAATTCCGATCATGCGATCTTCCCCTACTATACAGATGACAAGATCCATGAATCTTCGGAAATTACTGGTAGCAAAACTATTTTGAGGGTCTTCCGGGATGACCGCCACCAGTTATGGGAGCCCTTTTCCAACTATTATAAAGGGTTATACCATTCTTCAAGGAACCTCTATAAAAGCATTACGGGAAATAAACTCATCTTCGAAGAGATCAACCAAGACCTGGAGCTGACCTTCAGGGTAGTGTGGATGAGCAGCGATCAATTCGGATGGATTCGTCAGACCTCGATATACAACCAGTCAGAAAACGTACAAAAAATCTCCATACTGGACGGCATTCAGAATATCCTTCCATATGGCATCATGAAGACTGTTCAGGAACAGTTTTCAACACTGATGGATGCATATAAAAAGTCTGAACTCATCGATAAAGTAAATCTTGGTATTTTCACACTTTCATCCATTCCGGTTGATCGTGCAGAGCCCTCTGAAGCACTGAATGCAAACACTGTATGGAGCACAGCAACAGATATTAAAGAGGTTCTTCTGAGCAGTGTTCAACTCGACCGGTTCAGGGCAACAGGTAACCTTTCATCTGAGACAGAGAACAAAGGAACCAGGGGAGCATACCTTATCTACCGGGAACTGATACTCAAACCTCATGCCAGCGACACACACCTGGTTATTGTGGAAGCAGGACAAGACAGCACGGATGTGCATAACCTGATTAAATACATTAATTCCGGAAAGAACAATGAAAAAGAGATATTGTCAACGGTAGAAAAAGGAACCCGGAATCTCCGGGACATGGTATGCAAGGCAGATGGTGTACAGGTGTGCCATGATGAGCGGGTCACAGCAAGGCACTTTTCCAACGTGCTGTTCAATATTATGCGTGGCGGAATATATGATCAGGAATACCATATCCCTAAAGCAGACCTCAACGGGCACATAAAAAAAATCAACATCCATCTCTACCAAAAACATACAAAATGGATCGCCGGTTTACAGGAGGATCTCACCTATTCCGGGCTGCTTAAAGAGGCTGAAGCCAGGAATGATCCTGATCTTTACAGGATTGTACTTGAATACCTGCCGCTGACATTCAGCCGCAGGCACGGCGATCCGAGCAGGCCATGGAACCGGTTTTCAATCAATGTAAAAAATCCCGATGGTACACGGTCACTCTCCTACGAGGGAAACTGGAGGGATATCTTTCAAAACTGGGAGGCCCTCTCTTACTCCTATCCGCTTTTTCTGGAAGGGATCATTGCGAAATTCCTGAATGCCTCCACAGCCGACGGTTACAATCCCTACCGTATTACAAAGGAGGGGATCGACTGGGAAACCTTCGATCCGGATGACCCATGGTCGTTTATCGGATACTGGGGCGACCACCAGATTATCTACCTACTGAAATTGCTGGAGCTACAGGAAAAGTTTACTCCCGGAAAGCTGAACAGATCAATGCATGAACCTCGCTATGCCTTCGCAAATGTACCTTACCGCATCAAACCCTATGCCGATATAATTCGCGATCCTAACAACACCATTGCTTTCGACAGTGAGTTGCACAATAAACTTCTTAAAAGAGCCGGGGAAATGGGAGCTGACGGAAAGCTGCTTATGAATGAAAAAAATGAACTGGTTTATGCTAGCCTGCTCGATAAGCTGCTAATCACGCTCCTCACCAAACTAAGCAATTTTATTCCCGGTGCCGGTATTTGGCTCAACACGCAACGCCCCGAATGGAATGATGCCAACAATGCCCTGGTAGGGAACGGAGTTTCGATGGTAACACTTTACTACCTGCGCCGCTACATCAACTTCCTGCTCAAGCTGCTTTCAGCAGACCAGGAAAAGCATTTCAGGCTCTGTTCCGGAACGTCGGTATTGCTTGAAAAGATTAACCTGGTCCTCGCCAGCTATAGCGATTCTTTGGATTCCCCAATGAACGATGCGATGCGCCGCAGGATAACGGACAAATTGGGTAGAGCAGGTGCAGACTACCGTTCAGACATCTATAAAAAACAGGGATTTAACACTGTTTCGGCTGACCGTGAATCAGTCCTTAGTTTCCTGACAATAGCACTTCAATATATCGACCACACCATAAGAGAAAACCGGCGTGACGATAAACTGTACCATGCTTATAACCTGATCGAAATAAAAAACAACGCCATCACGGTCAGCCGGCTCCCTGTGATGCTCGAAGGACAAGTGGCGCTGATGAGCTCGGGCTTCCCGGATGCAAATGAGGTAGAAGAATTACTCAAGACACTCAAGGCAAGCGAACTCTACCGCAACGACCAGCAAAGTTATATGCTCTATCCCGATAAGCAACTGCCACGCTTTACAGAGAAAAATAATATTCCGGTTGATTATGAGAAGCGATTTACCATTCTCAAAGAATTAAAAAAATCCCGGGGGAACGAATTAATTTCTACGGATCATGCCGGAATCATGCATTTTAATGGTGACTTTAAAAATGCCGGGGTACTGAAAAAGAAGATACAGACACTACGGGAGGAGGGAAAAATAAATGTTAACAACCGTGAAGAAAAACAACTTCTGGATCTTTACGAAGAGCTGTTCAATCACCATTCGTTTACCGGAAGATCCGGCAGCTTTTACAAGTATGAAGGACTGGGATCGATTTACTGGCACATGGTTTCAAAACTGTTGCTGGCAGTAGCCGAAAATATTCAGCGATTCATTCACGAGGGATTGGCGATCGAAAATACCGACAGACTCATCGCACTTTACAAGGAAATCAGGGAAGGTATCGGGGTGCATAAAAATCCGGCAGCGTACGGTGCCATTCCTACAGACCCATATTCACACACACCATCCATGCTTGGCGCACAACAGCCCGGCATGACCGGACAGGTAAAGGAGGATATCATTTCCAGGTGGTTTGAGCTGGGGCTCGAAATCAGGGATGGCAAAATCTTGATCCATCATGAGATCATCTCCAGCAGCCATCTGAAAATGCAGGATGAACTGTCATTTACATTCTGCGGAACCCCTTTCAGGTTAAGAAAGGGCGAATCATCCGGAATCACGCTCCTCCTTGCAAACGGAGCAAAAATATCCTCTTCTGTATTACAGATTGAAACCGGCTACAGCAGAGAGATCTTTGCCCGGACAGGGAAGGTGAAGATGGTCAACGTGGTGTTCACAGCCTGAGCCACTTCAAACAGATCGCAGCCGGAACATCCAGCGTCGTTCCGGTATACTGCAAGGGCCCGGCTCCTTCAACCAGCTCAAACTGGTTGATATTGACCGTGTTCCTGTTCGCAACCAGCACAAATTCGCCTTTCGGGTCGACCATGAAATTCCGGGGGTGATCACCCTGCACCGGCTCGTGCCCTGCAACTTCCAGTGTCCCGTCATCCTGCACTGAAAATATTGCCAGGCTGTTGTGTCCCCTGTTTGAAACAAACAACAGCTCCCCATCGGGTGTGAGGTGAATATCCGCAACGGTGTTCTGCCCATCAAACTCCTCCGGTAGTGTTGGAAGCCGCTGCTCAATGTTCAGCGAACCATCCTCCTGCGAAATACGAAATACACTTACCGTATTGCTTAACTCTTCAGCCAGGTAAAACAGGCTTCCTTCCCGGTTGAACGCCATATGGCGCGGTCCGGAACCCGGTACCGCCGCTACCCATGGCACCGCAGCCGGCGCAAGCATTCCCGTGGTAGCATCAAGCTCGAAAATATACACCTTATCGGCTCCCAGGTCGGCTGCATAGGCAAATCGGTTCCCGGCATCCACCAGGATCGCATGCAGGTGTGACTGCTGCTGCCTTCGTGTTATGCTGCTGCCTGTAAACTGAATGGTCTGCAGGATATCCCCGATACTGCCATCAGATTCTATCTTAAACGACGATAAATTTCCCGATCCGTAATGTGCAACGTAGATAAACTTCCCTTTGCGGTCCAGTTCGATATGACAGTTCCCCCCTCCATGGGATGGCACCTGGTTCAGCAGGGTGAGCATGCCTGTGGAGGGATCGATTGAGAAGGCACTTACAGCGTCCTGCTCCTTACCCTGTTCATCGGTAATATCATTCACACTGTAGAGAAAATCTCCGGAAGGATGCAGCGCCAGGAAGTTGGGAGCACTGATCTCCGGAAGGGTCTGCAGGAGGGTGAATTTATTGGTATTTCGTTCATAATCATATACATAAATGCCCTGACTGTCGTTCATTCCGGCAGTTCCAATGTAGAGGATCTCTTTTTCTGTTTTACATGAGATTTGCGGGGCCAGCAGTAGCGCAAGCAACGACCATAAATATACTTTCTTCATTATATACAGGTATTAATCAATAATTCTGCAAATTATAAAAAAAATCAATCCCAGCTCCGTTAGGGGCGACATATCTGTAACAAGCGGCCTGCATGGAACTTAGCCCCGCTAGGGGCGACATGTCTGTAACAAGCGGCCTGCATGGAACTTAGCCCCGTTAGGGGCGACATGTCTGTAACAAGCGGCCTGCATGGAACTTATCCCCGCTAGGGGCGACATGTCTGTAGGGGTTATGTCCCCAGACCCCTTACAACAAGCTGAATATTTTGCACCCCGCGCTGCTCGAGCAACAACGTCTTTTTGATCATCACCCGCTCAATCGTTGCATCATCAAAATAGCGAATCGTCACCAGCTCCAGCCCCGTCTCATAAGAGACCTTAAAATGCTCCTCCAACTCATCAATCACCGGTAGCAATTTCCTTTTGTCATTGTTCACCACCACCTGGAAACTAACCGCTGAAGTCTGTTGCAGGTTGATCTTCAGCCCGTGTTTATACAATATCCCGTAAATAATCTCCAGATTATCCTCCGCAATAAAGGAAAAATCATGCGGTGAGATCCTGATCAGCACCTGGTCCATCTTGAAAATAAACGACGGCACCAGCTTCTCATATGCCAGGTTTCCCACCAGGGTGCCCGGTGCAACCGGATCGACAAACGATTTCACATACAAATTGATGTTCTTGTTCTGTAACGGTTTAATGGTTTTCGGGTGAATGACACTGGTACCGTAGTAGGCCAGCTCGATGGCATCGAGGTAGGACAATTTATCCAACAGAATGGTATCGTCAAAGTACTTGGGATCCGCGTTCAGCACCCCCGGAACATCCTTCCATATCGTTACCGAATCGGCCTTCAGCAAATGCGCCAGGATGGCTGCCGTATAATCAGATCCCTCACGGCCCAGTGAAACAGTTTGGTTGTTTTTGTTCGAGGCAAGAAAACCCTGTGTTACCAAAAACCGCTCGCCATTAAAAACAAATGCCTTGTTCACCAGCTCACCAGATAGCGCCCAGTCGATCCTCCCCTCCCTGAAGGTGCTGTCAGTCTTGAGCGATTTTCTCACGTCTACCCATTTTGATTTAAATCCGGCACTGTTCAGGTAATGGGTAATGATCTTGGTACTCAGAAGCTCCCCATACCCTATAATCTGGTCATAATCGAAATCAAAATTCATGGTTGGTTCCTGTGCCAACCTGTCGGCCAACTCATTAAATAAATCCTCTACCTCAACGTAGGCCCTGTTCCCCTTATCAGAAAAAAGATCCTTCAATATCTCCAGATGAAATTCCTTCAAACGCTTGTACCCCTCCTTAATCCCCTTCTCATCCTTGCTAACAAAAGCCTCAATAATACTTTCCAAAGCATTCGTGCTCTTACCCATCGCTGAAATTACGATGACGATCTCATCAGAATACCTTTTCAGTATATTCACAATGTTTTTCACAGCATCAGCACTCTTAACGGAGGCACCGCCAAATTTAAAGACAAGCATAGACTTTTGATTTAAGAAATTAACTAATACTGCAAAAATAGTAATAGTTTGGTAATTGAAAACAGGTATTTACAATGGGGCGCTATCAGGCAGGACCACCTTCAGGGTAGCTAACCTTTTCAAAGCGCAGGCCAGTCATCATCTCATAAGCCTCAGCTGTATCCAGCATCTCGAGGTCATCCTCCTCATACAGCCATGTTACATTGAACAGATTCTCATTATCGGCCAGGAAACGGATCTTCTTCAGGATCTCCATCAGATACTTGGAGCTGCTGGTATTGAACAATTCAAGGTTGATCTTCAGGTCGGTTCGTTCGGCAGGATGTTTCAAATACTCTTCCAGCCATTCCATGACCGGCTGGAAAAAGTCACGTGCATTTTCAGGATTTGACCTGCCTTCAAGCAACATGGTTCCGTCATCACCATTCAGTAAAATGGTCGGGGTTTTGGGAGTACCGGCTATTTCGAGATTTTCCATGATTTGTTTCTTTGGCTATACAAAATATAACGAATAAATGGATTCTGATGCAAAAACCATAGCAAGATAGTGATTTTATTAAATTTTAATGCAATACAAGATACAAAGAAGTTGGTAGATAAACACATCCGCACCCATGATTGCTATCTGTTGTGGAGAAATCCTGTTAAAAAAACCTACACTCTGGAAAATAGATAAATTTGTTCTATATTAGCAGCGAAATATTACAGTGAATTATTACAGTGAAATAAAACGCTTCACAAAGCACTTAATTTTATTTCTTTAGTAGTCAGAAAATTTACCTGAAATGTTCTCCATAGGATTATTTTCCGCATATCTGCCCTATATAATGATCGCCATTTTCTCCGGCGCCTTCCTGGGTATACATTCCATTGTAAGGGCAGAACTGCAGGGCAATCCCGCTGAAGCTACAATCACTGTCAGGAAAACTCATTCCGGCAATACCTGTCACAAAACAAGTCAGGAAAATGGCACATTTTACTACGACCAATATGCAGAGCAGGCAGAAACCGACCCTGCAATACCGGAATATACCGGAGCAGAGACCATCTATACCGGAACAGAGATAGCGGTACCGCGATCGTGGTGCTGTACCTCCCTTTACTGCCGTCCCCCGCCAAGCGTCTGATTTTCATCCGAACTCAGCACATCATACAATTAGCCTCTACCGATCAGCCGGACTTCCGGTCATTGATCCGTACAGGACAAATTTCATTTCAAAACAAAAAAGATGAACAACCGAATTTTAGCAATTCTCGCAGTATTGTTTATATATCATGTCACGGCGCGATCACAAAAAGTGATCGTGCTCACAGACAGCACCGAAGTGCCTGAGTTAAGCCTCGAGGAGGTCGAGATAAAGGCCTCTAAGGACAACCAGAGCCTTAATAAAATGCCAGCTTCGGTAACCCTGCTATCAGCAAAACGGATCGGCGAAAATGAGATCCGCTCACTGGCTGATATCACTTCCCTTACCCCAGGTTTTTTTATGCCCGACTACGGATCGAGACTCACTTCGCCGGTCTATATCAGGGGTATCGGATCGCGAATCAACAGTCCGTCGGTCGGACTCTATGTCGACAATGTCCCCTATTTCGAAAAGGCATCCTACAACTTCGACTTTTTCGATATAGAGCGGATCGAGATTTTGAAAGGTCCGCAGGGAACCCTCTATGGAAGGAACGCCATGGGCGGGATCATCAATATCGTAACCCGATCGCCACTCGATCACCAGGGAACGACACTCGGACTGAGCGCCGGGGCATATGGTGTGCTGGGCGCCTCAGCGGGCCATTATAACAAAATCGGTGAAAATTTCGGCTACTCCCTCTCGGCCAACTTCATGCACAGGGATGGGTACTATATGAACAGCTTTTTGGACGACAAAGTCGACAGGGCCGGCTCAGCGGGTTTCCGCAACAGGCTCGCATGGAAAATCAACGGCCGGTTGACCGTCGAAAACAGCGCATCCTTTGAAAACAGCAGGGAGGGCGGCTATCCATATGCACTCTATAACGATTCACTTTCAAGGGCAGAGGAGATCAACTACAACCAGCCAAGCTCCTACGCAAGGACGCTCTTCTCCGATGCCGTCGTCATCAATTTCAGGGGTGAACGCATGGAACTGCAGGCTACCACTGCTTACCAGTACCTCGACGACCGGCAGGAGATCGACCAGGATTTTACACCCGACTCGCTCTACTTCGTCGTGCAGGACCAGAAGCAGCACATGGTCTCGCAGGAGCTGATCGTCCGCTCACCCCGCGAAAACCGTGTCAACTGGCTCTTTGGTGCGTATGGATTTATGCAACGGTTCGACAAGCAGGTGGATGTCGATTTGTACATCAACCGGATGACCCTGATGAAAACATACGACACCCGAATCAACGGCGCTGCACTCTTTCAACAGACCACCATCAACGATCTGATTTTCGAAAACCTGTCGCTCACAGCAGGGATCAGGCTCGATGTTGAAAAGGATGTGCTCGACTATCTGTACGACAGGGATATCGCAGGAAATACTGCCAATATTGCAGATACCATCTATCCCCACCTGGCATACATGGAGGTGCTGCCAAAACTTGCCCTCAACTACCGGTTCGACCGGAACAGCATCTACGGGGTGATCGCCAAGGGTTACAAAACCGGCGGGTTCAACAGCACCTTCTATAAGGATGAGGACCTCTTTTTCGATCCGGAGTTCAGCTGGAACTATGAGATCGGCATGAAATCATCGCTGTTTGACAACACAATATACACCGATCTGTCGCTGTTCTATATCGATTGGAAGAACCAGCAGATCTACCAGCCGGTTTTTTACCGCGATAATACGCCGGCACCAGGGTCAGTGTTAAAGAATGCCGGCCGGTCTGTGAGCAAAGGAGGTGAGATCACGGTCAAAACCATCCCGTTCCATGGCTTCTCCCCGGTCCTCTCCTACGGCTATACCCGCGCCACCTTCACCAGGCACGAGATCGATGAGGATACCGACCACACAGGAAATTTCATACCCTACGTTCCCCGCAACACGGTTACGGCCCAGTTGAACAAAGCGTTCAGGATGAAAAATGACAGCTTCATAGACAGTATCAACCTCAACCTGCTCTACCGCGGGATGGGCGATATCTACTGGAATGAGGAAAACAGCTTTAAAACGGATTATTACGGACTACTCGATCTAAAGCTTGTCTTCGTCAAACAGGGCATCTCCTTCGAAATATGGGGCAAGAATCTGTTGGGGGCCGAGTACGAATCATTTTATTTCCAAGCCATTGGCAACGAGTATGTGCAAACATCCAAACCGATACGCTTCGGTTTTAACCTCAATTATGCGTTCTGAAAAATCACAGATTCGAACTACACTAACAGCTAATTTATTGAATATCTATGATGTAAAATGAACATTCACAAAATCCGAACCATGAGAACAGGTAATTTCTTAAATATCATTGATGTAAAATGAACAATTTTTAAATCCAAACTATGAGAACAGATAATCCCGTTCAAATCATTGATATTCTTTAACCAGGCAATCAAACCATCAAATACAAACAGGTAATCTAATTAGTCTTAGCAAGAACCGAGCTCGTAAGCTCGGTTCTTATCAAAGACTGTAAATCATTTAGTTCTCTTTCAGGCTAATTAAACCCCATCAATAAAATCAGAGCATAAAACAGAATGACCGAATCAAAAAACTGGACCAAATTTCCAACCCTCTTCAGCCTCTACATCGCGCAGTCGGTGCCGATGAGCTTTTTCTCCACGGTAGTGCCCGTCATCATGCGCCAGGAGAACTACTCGCTCGAGTCGATCGGACTCCTGCAGCTGGTCAAGCTCCCTTGGGTCATCAAGTTCTTCTGGGCACCACTGGTCGACAACCACGCGAAAAACTCGAAGGACCTCAAGCGGTGGATCGTTTTTTCGGAGCTCTTCTACGCAGTGATCATCAGCAGCATCGCCTTTCTCAGCCTGCAGACCGACTTCAAGCTGATCGTGGCACTGATGGTGGTTGCCTTCACCGCTTCGGCCACGCAGGATATTGCCACCGACGCCTTCTCGATCCTTATCCTCAAAAAGGATGAGCGCGGCGTGGGTAACAGCATGCAAACGGCCGGCAGTTTCGTGGGAGCGCTGCTAGGTACCGGGGTGCTGCTAATCGCCTATAGCTTCTTCGGCTGGTCGGCCTTCCTCTTTATGCTCGCCGGATTCATCATTTTTGCGCTGGTGCCACTCTATCTTTACAAGGTCAACCGAACGGTCCAGAAGAAACCGGGCTACCGCGTCACCCTCCCCGAGATCGGCCGCTTCTTCCGCGTTCCCGGGATACCCAAAAGGGTGCTCATCCTGGCCTTCTTCTACTCGGGCTTCATCGGGATCCTCACCATGCTCAAACCTTTTCTGGTCGATCTCGGCTACAACATCAAGGAGATCGGCTTTATGTCGGGCATCGTGGGAACATCGGTTGCCACCGGCTCTGCCCTGCTGGTCGGCGCGTTCATCAAAAAGGCCGGACGCAACAGGATTATGATTATTCTTACACTATTAGGGATCTCAGCAGCCCTCTATTTCTGGTGGATCGCCGGAATTACACCTTCGCTGGCACAGATTTACCTGGGGATCTGCCTGGTCTGGGCCGCCTATGGTTCTTCCTCGGTGATCATCTATACCACCTCGATGGATGTGGTGCGACCGGGGGCCGCGGGAACAGATTTTACCATGCAGATCGTGATCACCCACATCAGCAGCCTGGCGATCGCGGTGTTGAGCGGCAAGGTGGCCGGTGGGATTGGGTACAAGGGACTCTTTGGTGTGGAGGTGCTTATGGGAATCCTCACCCTGCTGGTGATCCTCTATGCCATGCCGAAAAAGAGAAAAATAAAGGCTCCCACGTTTTACCGGATCAATAATAAATTTGCCGGGGTAACCAGTCCGATGAAAACTTAGATTGAAAGACAGAAGTAGAATTTAAGACCAGAGGTGGTGGAAGGGAGCAGTGGAGTGGAGGTATGGAGCAGTGGAGTGGAGGTATGGAGCAGTAGTGGAAGGGAGCTGTGGTGGAAGGGAGCTGTGGTGGAAGGGAGTAGTGAAGTAGTGGAGAAATGGAGCAGTGGAGAAATGGAGCAGTGGAGAAATGGAGCAGTGGAGCAGTGGAGAAATGGAGCAGTGGTGGAAGGGAGCAGTGGAGGAAGGGAGTAGTGAAGGAAGGGAGTAGTGAAGGAAGGGAATAATGGAGGAAGGGAATAGTGGAGGAAGGGAGCAGTGGAGGAAGGGAGAAGTGGAGGAATGGAGTAGTGAAGTAGTGGAGAAATGGAGCAGTGGTGGAAGGGAGTAGTGAAGTAGTGGAGAAATGGAGCAGTGGTGGAAGGGAGCAGTGGAGGAAGGGAGTAGTGGAGGAAGGGAGTAGTGGAGGAAGGGAGTAGTGGAGGAAGGGAAAAAAGGAGATGAGATATAGTGAGATGAGGAGCCAGAATGGAGATAAAAAATTACCATAAATAATGAAGATAGACAATAAATTACTGGGAAAATACAATGTGGCGGTTCCCCGCTACACCAGCTATCCGCCGGCCAATCACTTTAGCGGAGGATTCACATCCGCTGATCAGGAAGCACTGCTGGTCCGGTCGAACAGCTGGCAACCTCGGCACATCGCCCTCTACGTCCACGTTCCCTTCTGCAAAAAGATCTGCTTCTACTGCGGATGCAATGCCTGCAGGCTCAACAGCAGCAACGAGGTAAGGAACTATATCGATGCGCTGAAAAAGGAGATCGCCATGGCAGCACGACACATCGACAAGGATCGCCGGGTAACGCAGCTGCACTTCGGCGGCGGCACCCCCAACGCGATCCCCGCGGAGATGCTGACAGAGATTGTGGAGCTGTTCAGGTCGCTCTTTACTTTTACCGGTAATGCCGAAATCGCCATTGAGACCAACCCTGCCTACCTCGACGAACCCTACCTCGATGCACTGCTAAAGACCGGGTTCAACCGGTTCAGCTTCGGGATTCAGGATTTCGACAAAGAGGTGCTGAAGATGGTGAACCGTGAGCCCAGCGCCATGCCGGTGGCCGAGCTTATGGCGTATGTGAAAGGTGGTAGGAGCAGAGATTTCGGCAGTATGGAGAAAAAGGATTTGAATCCTGGTGAGAGAATTCCTAAAGAAGAGCAGGGAAACACAACAGGTATGGGGACGATCCCCGAAAATGCGGGGACCAATGCTACAGGCAGAAAAGCGATCCCCGGGGAAGAACAGGACGATGCTGCAGGTAAAGGCGCGATCCCTGGGAAAAGAGGGGTCAATGCAGCTGCTGAAGGCGCGATCCCCCGGAAGGACCAGGAGGATGCTGCAGCTGAAGGGGCGATCCCCCGGAAGGACCAGGAGGATGCTGCAGGCGGAAAAGTGACGGTAAACCTTGATTTTATTTACGGACTTCCTGGTCAGACCGTGGAGAGCTTCACTGCGACAATGCAACAGGCGGCGGCGTTGCGGCCAGACAGGCTGGTGACCTTCTCTTATGCCCATGTTCCGTGGTTGAAAAAGCATCAGCAGATTTTGGAGAAGCGCGGATTGCCGGGTCCGGAAGAAAAGACCGACATGTTCCTGGCGGGATACCATGTGATGAAGGCTGCCGGGTATGAGCCGATCGGGCTCGACCATTTCGTGAAAAAGGAGGATGAGCTATACCGGGCACTGGAAAACAGTCAGCTGCACAGGAACTTCCAGGGGTACTGTACACGGGGTACCACCGGACAGGTCTACGCTTTCGGCGTCACGGCGATCAGTCAGCTCGAAAAATCCTACCTCCAGAACACAAAGTCGATAAAAACCTATATCGATGAGATCGCGAACGGCAGGTTCCCGGTGGAGAAAGGGATGCGGGTGAGCGACGACCAGCTGATCATCCGTGAGGTGATCACGCAACTGATGTGCAACAAGCAGCTGGATTGGGCCGATCTGGCGGCGTCGACTGGGATACCTGGAGCAGAAGGGATGACTGGAGCAGAAAGGATGACTGGAGCAGAAAGGATGACTGGAGCAGAAAGGATGACTGGAGCAGAAGGGTCGAAAAGTGTGGGAGCATCGGCTGGAACAGAGGAAACAACAAAAGCAGCAGGAGGGACGAGAGTGGCTGGGACAGATGGAAAAAAAGGAACGGGTGCAAATTCAGGAACGGGTGTCGGGAGCCGGGGTATGACGGCTGACCGGCTGAAGCAACTGGTTGGATATAATCCGGTAAGGCTGGAGGAGATGCAGCGCGACGGACTGCTGGAGTTTGATGAGGAGGGATTGACCGTAACCGAAACCGGCTCGATATTCATCCGGAACATCGCGGCGCTGTTCGATCCGGCCTACAGCGAGCAGGTGAACAGGTACTCAAAATCGGTGTAGACACTGTTAATTTTTCATTTTGGGAAGAAGACAGCAAACTGATCAGCTATGCAGGTGTTATATTGGATGCAGCTAAAGAGACAGAGGAGTAAAAATGACAACAAACAAGGGTAAAGAAAATAGAACAGGCAAAGCAGATGTTGTGGTAATCGGTGCCGGACTCACAGGTCTCACAACGGCATTTTACCTGTTGAAGGCGGGACTCAGCGTTGCTGTGATTGAAAAGGAGGAGCGGATCGGCGGGGTGATCCGGACCATCCACAAGGATGGCTTCACCATCGAAGCAGGACCGAACACCGGTGTTTTCTCCACCCCTGAGTTGGTGCGACTGTTCGACGATCTGGGCGATCGCTGCGCACCTGAATTTGCCAACAACAAGGGCAAGCAGCGGTGGATCTGGAAGGGCGGCAAGTGGCATCCGCTGCCGTCCGGACTGCGATCAGCCATTGCAACACCGCTTTTTTCGTGGTATGATAAATTCAGGATCCTCGCCGAACCTTTCAGGAGGCGTGGCACCGATCCCTATGAGACCGTGGCACAGCTGGTACGGCGGCGCATGGGCAAGAGCTACCTCGATTATGCGGTGGATCCGTTTATTTCTGGCATCTACGCCGGCGATCCCGACAGGCTGGTGACGCAGTTCGCACTGCCGAAGCTCTACAGGCTCGAGCAGGAGTATGGGAGTTTCATCCGGGGCGCAGCAAAAAAGCGGAAGGAGCCGAAGGATGAGCTGACAAAAAGGGCCACACGGGAGGTGTTTTCGGTGAAGGGTGGACTGCAGGGGCTGACCGATGCTATCGGGAAGGAAATTGGCAGGGAGAATTTCTGGTTGGGGGCCGGGGGACTGAAGGTGGACCGATCGGGCGACTGTTTCATTGCAACATTTACCCGGAACGGTAAACAGGAGTCTATTCCAGCTAACCGGGTGATCTCGACCACCGGGGGCCATGCGCTGCAAGATATCTTCAGGTTTTTGCACGCCGAAGAGCTGGAGCCAATCAAAAAACTGCAATACGCCAGGGTGATCGAAGTGGTGGCGGCCTACCGGCAGTGGCCAGGGATACCACTGACCGCGTTTGGCGGACTTATCCCATCCAGGGAGCGGCGGGATGCACTGGGCATCCTCTTCACATCATCGATTTTCGAGGGGCGCACCCCGGAGGGCGGGGCAATCCTCTCGGTTTTCATGGGCGGGATGCGGCACCCGGAGCTATACGACAAAACCGACGAGGAGATCGGCGCACTGGCAATGAAGGAGATCAGGGAGACGCTGCAAACGGGCGGTGCTCAGCCCGGTCATCTGGAGATCTTCCGGTACAGGTATGCGATCCCCCAGTACGAGAAAAGCACGGGGGAGAGGCTGGTGGCGGTAAGGAGCATGGAGGAGCGGTATCCGGGAATGCTGCTCGCGGGAAACATCAGGGACGGGGTCGGGATGGCCGACCGCGTGAAGCAAGGGGTTGCCATTGCGGAACAGATCTTGGATGAAAACAGGGAATAATAATTAGAAAGATGAGAGTTTCAAGTGGAAAAATGAATAAGACCGGCGCGAAGACCGCTGACCAAAAAGAGGCCTGGGTGCTTGTGAATGTGGGAACGCCCGATGACCCATCGACCCTGTCAGTGCGGCGGTACCTGAGTGAATTCCTTAACGATCCAAAGGTTATCGATCTGCCGTGGCTCTCCAGGAATTTGCTGGTGAACCTGATCATCGTTCCGTTTCGTGCGCCGCGCTCGGCGAAAAAATATAGGTGGCTCTGGACGGAGGAGGGCTCTCCCCTGCTCCACCATATGAATGAATTGGTAAAAAAGCTACAGCAGCTGGCCGGTGATAGGGCCGATGTGTTCGGTGCAATGCGGTATGGCAATCCGCCGCTGGACGAGCTGGTGGATGAACTGGAAGAGAGCAGTTACAGTTCGGTGACCTACCTGCCACTCTATCCGCAGTGGGCCGACTCCACAACCGGATCGGTGCAGCAGGTGATCTTCGGTCGTGTGCGCACACGGACAAGAATAATCGATCAGTTTTACGACCACCCGGGATTTTTAGAATGCTTTGCGGAGATCATACAAGGGCATGATCCCGGGAGCTTTGATCATGTGCTCTTCTCCTACCACGGACTGCCGCTGCGGCAGATCAGGAAGTCGCACCCGGAAGTGCCGGTACAAGGATGCAGCTGCGAAAAAGAGATGCCCTCCCACGGTACCTATTGCTATCGTGCAGCATGTTTCGCCACCACGCGGTTGCTGGCGGAAAAGTGTGGGATCCCGGGGGATCGCTGGTCGGTGGCATTCCAGTCGCGGTTGTCGAGAAACTGGATGTCGCCCTTCACCGATGAGCGCCTGGTGGAACTGGCTGAGAACGGAAAAAAGAGGGTGCTGGTGGTACCTGCCTCATTTGTGGCCGACTGCCTGGAGACCACCCTGGAGATCGGACATGAGTACCGGGAACTGTTCCTGGAAGCCGGCGGTGAGGAATTGGTGATGACGGAGAGCCTGAACAGTTCGGATAAATGGGCCGGGGTGCTTTATGAAATCCTGTTGTAATTCAGGCTATTTCTATCCCATTCCTTTTGATTTCATCAAGGAAGCCTGAAGTATCATTGTTCTTATCAATCAAAATCGGCTCAATTCTATCGTCAATTTGTCTTCTTAGCTTTCATAAAAGCGGATTCACAGTAAAAAAATCCCCGGGAATACTATCTACAACAATCGCCACATCGATATCACTGTCTTCCCTGCTTGTCTCTTTCGCGTAAGACCCAAACAGGTAAACAGTTTCAAACTCAAAATGCTTGCCTAACAACAACTTGTATTGTTTGACTTTATTTATAGCTTCTCCTTTATCCATTGCTGCATTTCTTTCGTAAGATCAATAATTTCCTGACATTTTTCATGAGTCAGACCTTTTAACAACCTTTCCTTATGGGATGGATACCTGGCCTAAACATGAAAAAAGTTGCGTAGCGCTCGCCGATGGAAAATCTTTAAACCCAACTACAAACCCGTGAATGATGCGGAATCAAATACAACTTTATAATCTAAACAGGCATAAAAAAAAAGGACTGCTATCTTTTTCAGGGCAATCCTTTTTTTAACTTACCGGTTATTACTTACCGGTTATTACTTACCGGTTTCTACTAACCGGTTTTTACTAACCAGACGCTGTTTTTATCTATTTAGCAGAAACAGTGTTTTTCAATTGTTAATATCAAAACGATCTGCATTCATCACTTTGTTCCAGGCCTTTACAAAATCCCTGACAAATTTTTCCTTGTTGTCATCTTGTGCATACAATTCTGCATAAGCCCGCAACACAGAGTTTGAACCAAAGACTAAATCAATCCTGGTTGCCGTCCATTTCATCTGATCTGTCTTTCTGTCGACAATATGATACAGATTATCTGAAACAGGCTTCCAATTGTTATTCATGTCAGTAAGATTAACAAAGAAATCATTTGTCAAAACGCCTTCTCTGTCTGTAAATACACCATGTTTTGTTCCTCCATGGTTTGCTCCCAAAACACGCATACCTCCAATAAGAACTGTCATTTCAGGAGCGGTTAGACCCATAAGCTGTGTTCTGTCTAGCAGGAGTTCTTCAGGCTGCACGGCATAATCCTTTTTGAGCCAGTTTCTGTATCCATCGTGAATGGGTTCAAGGTCATCAAAAGATTCGGCATCGGTCATTTCGTCTGTGGCATCACCCCTTCCCGGAATAAAATGCACCTTTATTTCCACCCCGGCTTCCTGCGCTGCTTTTTCAACGGCGGCAGTACCTCCCAGCACAATCAGATCGGCGATACTCACTTTTTTCTCCAGGCTTTGCTGAATTTCTTCCAGTTTTGCCAGCACCTTGCGTAACCTTTCTGGTTCGTTCCCTGCCCAGTCTTTCTGGGGTGCAAGACGGATTCTTGCTCCGTTGGCACCACCCCTGTAGTCGGAGCCTCTGAATGTTCTTGCACTATCCCATGCTGTATTGATCAGCTCTGTTTGAGACAGCCCACTACTTAGCAATTTCTTCTTCATCGCTTCAATTTCTGCTTCCGATAGTTTATAGTCAACCGCCGGAACGGGATCCTGCCAGATAAGATCTTCCTTGGGCACATCTGGTCCCAGGTATCGGCTCTTAGGTCCCAGGTCACGGTGGGTCAACTTAAACCACGCACGGGAAAATACCTCTTCAAAATACTCCGAATCTTTATAAAAGCGTTCCGAAATTTTCCGGTATTCCGGATCCATTTTCAGTGCCATATCGGCATCGGTCATGATGGGATTGCGGCGTACACCGGGAATATGGGCATCAAAGGGTTTGTCCTCCTCCTTCATTTTGATTGGTTCCCATTGCCATGCCCCTGCGGGACTTTTTCTGGACTCCCACTCGTGGTTGAGCAAAAGATGGAAATAGGTGTGGTTCCATCTGTCTGGCTTGCTCGACCAAGCACCTTCCAGACCGCTGGATACAGTATCTTCAGAATGTCCCTTACCTTTCGGGTTTTTCCAACCTAAGCCCTGCTCTTCCGGTCCTGCCTCTTCCGGCTTCGGACCCAGAATTGATGCATCGCCATTTCCATGAGCCTTACCGACAGTATGACCACCGGCGGTTAATGCAACGGTTTCTTCATCGTTCATGGCCATCCGCTTGAATGTCATGCGCACATCCTTTGCACTTCTTAAAGGATCCGGATTGCCATCTACCCCCTCAGGGTTGACATAAATCAACCCCATCTGTACAGCAGCCAGAGGATTTTCCAGTGACTCACGGTCCTTGTCATCGGAATAACGTGATTTAGTCGGTTCGAGCCACTCCTTTTCGGCCCCCCAGAAAATGTCCTTTTCAGGGTGCCAGATATCTTCGCGTCCACCGCCAAACCCAAAGGTTTTAAAGCCCATGGATTCATAGGCCATATTTCCGGCCAGTATAAACAGATCGGCCCATGATAACTTATTCCCATATTTTTTCTTGATGGGCCATAATAACCTGCGTGCCTTATCAAGGCTTACATTATCAGGCCAGCTATTGAGGGGTGCAAAGCGCTGATTTCCGGTGTTGCTTCCACCACGTCCATCAGCGATACGATAGGTTCCGGCACTGTGCCATGCCATTCTGATCATAAAACCACCATAATGTCCCCAATCAGCCGGCCACCAATCCTGGCTATCGGTCATGAGATTTTTAAGGTCTTTTTTCACTGCATTCAGATCGAGCTTTTTAAATTCTTCCCGATAATTAAAATCCTGACCTATAGGATTTGTTTTGGTGTCGTGCTGGTGCAGAATATCCAAATTCAGTGCATTTGGCCACCAACTCATTACTGATTTACTGGTGTCCGTGTTTGCCCCGTGCATTACCGGGCATTTTCCTTTTTTCGAAGTGTTGTCCATATTATTTATTGATTTAGTGTATTTCTCTCGTATGCTTTTCGCTTTCCGATAATTTGCAGTCTGATATCTTCAATCTTAAAATCAGGAATTCCCTTCTCTTCAAAATATTTTTCAAGCAGTTCGTTTAGTTCATTATCATAGTAATCTGCAATGCTGTCAGAATCAGAATAATAAATATGATGATGATTTTCCGTAATGGCATCATATCGCATAATATCCTTGTCCGTTTTAACTTTACTAACTACACCATTTCCAACCAATGTGTCCAATACTTTATATACAGTTCCTGTTGCAATATTTGGATGAGATTCCCTGATATATTCTATAATTTTATCTGCAGTAGGATGATTATTTAATGTATGAATGGCCTCGAGTATGATAATTCTTTGCGGAGTAATCTTTAATCCTTTTTCTAAAAATTTATCTCTTATTTCTTCAAGCAAAGCATTCATATGTAAAAATCCTTTATTTAACTGCTTAATATAAAATAATATAACTATCGGTTTAACTACAGGTAACTGGTTGCCTCACCCCATAATTATTTTTAAAGGAGGTTCGGCGAGCCCTCATCATCGTACAGTTCGCTACCGAATAATTTATTGGTTTCACCGAGCTCATCGCCAAGGCGATTTCGGTTCATGTCCTTCTGCCTTTGCACCGCTGAACCTTTAGCTCGGCGAAGCCAAATATCTTTCCTCAATGATGAGGGGTTCATCGGCATTTCCCTTAAGGTGAATCATTCTTGTTTAAGAACAAATATACTATATTTTTCTGTTAAAAAAAAATGTCAAAAGGGATATAGCTCGTGGTCGGCAGGGTGCAGTTCACGATGGACTCATCGCCGGGCCCTCTGAATACCGGGGCAGGCTTTGCAGGCCGCAGAGAACTACTATTTTGCTTATATGCGAATTACAAAATGCTGTCAATATCCGGTTATGAAAACCCAATGCTTTTTGTCAGGAGATTATTCGTACCAGTTTACAACTATTTTGGGATATTTTACCATGGATGAGCTATGTGTAACAATGAACAGCTCCAGGTCCAATTCACCCGATCCATTAAAAACAATCGGTATTATAAGGTCTGTTCCATCATAATCCATCAGGAAGATTCTCCGGTTATCTTCAGTATACCAATCAACCCCGCTAGCCACAAAGTTGTCTGAATTCGAAGTAATTCTTATTTGAATATTTGAAATATCAGAATTTTCTTCTCCTTGAATTGCAATTGCATAAGTACTTTCAATATCAATTATAACAGAATCTCCGGAAATAATCAGGTTTTCATACCCGCTGGCCGTTTCAGGAAAAGCAACATCAAAAATGTTCCCGTAAGAATTCAATTTTTTAAAGTTTTTCAGGAATTGCTTTCCCTGATAAGGTTCAATGGATTTTCCAAACTCAGAATATCGGCTGGTCAGATTTTCAATGACCTCTTCAATACTTAATACCAATCCACTTGTTCCTAATGTTTTCCGTATCATTTCATTCTCAATTACGCCGTTATCTTTGAAATCACCTGCCAGCATGGTAAGAAATTCGGAAAAATTCAATCCGGAACCAATGTTCGACTGAATGATGGAAGATACCAATAGCAGCATACCACCATTTAAATCTGGTGAACTTAAGTCCAAATGTTCAGGTTTGTTATAATCATTGACCTCTATATAAAAGAGTGCCAGCAATTCTTCATAGGCCTGCTCACAGGCCTGACTAAAATCCATCCCATCTTTAACCAACTCAAAAGTCCGTGCCTGAACCATGTGAGTTATCAAATTTACATTGATGATGGAATCATCTGAAATATCTGCAATTGTGTGCAAAATAATCTCCTCCAGCGCGTTTACTCCACCACGTACCTCATTGTAATATTCACCTTCAACTTTGAGCTGGATATAGGATGATTCAAAAACAACATTAGGAAAAGCAAAGTATCCAAAGTTATCCTCTATAGTTGAAAAGAAAACTTTACCTGTTGGATCCAATTCGTCATCCAACTCCATAATAGTAACTTCAGAGCCTATAAGAAAGGGGCCCTTCTGAGCATATCCTGATAAATTATATGTCTTTGAGGCACCATCATCGGGTCCCTTTTGACAAGAACACAGGAAAGTTAAAGCTAACAACAGTACACCAATAATTTTCATGATATTCAGTTTTATATTTATTAAGTCAGGCAGATTTGACAACAAATCCTTGCCTTGTCTCCATCATATAGTTACGGGCTAATCAGTTTCCGGTTTTTAAGCAGTTAATTAATTCTTATCAGATTGTTGTATTCTCTGTCTGAAGATTGAGTGAGTATCTGAATATTATCCTCAGCATCAACAATACCCGTAACATACATTTCATCTGAGAGCCTTAGGGCACTGAAGATAATGTCACCGTTTTCATTGAACTCATAATCCTTCACTTCTAAATCGCCCGGAAAATCAATGTGTGTATAGCTGTTTAACAGGTATGAATCGCCGTCAATCTTCTCAAAATTATTCAAGTCAACTTTATACAAATCAAATGATATTGAAGCTTGACTTGTTAAATATAAAAAATGGCCACTAATTGTCTTAACATACAATTCGTTGGTAGTAAAAAGCTCATCATCAATGAATAAATCATATACTTCTTGGGTCTCTTCGAAAATCATACTCCCTGCCAGTTTCCATGATTCATGTATTCCAGGGGAGAAAATTTGTGTGGTTTTCTCATCAGGATTTCTATAAATATACAGCCAGGCCTCAGGGCAATTGACCGAAGCAAATGGTGAGAATTTTAGTTTTTCTTCTTCGATGGTTAAATATCCAATAGAATCATAAACGGAAGCCATCACTTTGTCATCATATGTATTCCACATACAATAGAATTGTGTATGAATATCAGATACTGCTAAGCCGCCACCAAACTTTTTAACTTTCGTATATGGATATTTGTAATAATAACAGTTCCCATCTAAATCAATAAAGTATGAATAGTATTCTTCCCCTGATGGCAAATATCCTTCTTGTGAGTATCCATTTTCTGTTTCAGCCAATTTGAAAACATTACCGGATTGACTATTAATATTTGCCGCATCATAATATACATTTCCATATTTATCTGTCTGAATCTCGTTTTGATTCAGGTAGTAGGACTTGTCAGTTGGGTAATGTCCGTTAAAATTAAACAGTGCCCCATCGCTGGAGCGGATCAATAAAGAGTATAATGTTTGAGGTTCACTATTGGAGGAATCCAAATACAATTTAAAGTTCCCCTTTAAGCAGAGCAATTCCTCTTTTAATTCCAGCATTTTAAAGACAGTAAACTCTGAGAATATTGAATCGATTTCATTGCCAAACGCATCAAGCAATCGCACCTTTTCCTCTGAAATATTATCTCCATCAAGGTTGATTTTGTACAACTCATGGCCCGTATAGCCTGACTTTTTATCGCCAGCTGATTTTAAGACCAAATAATCTGCATTAGCGATGTCAATGCCAAACACAACCTTTGAATCATTAATCTCCTCTGTAGGATTTCCAGGATACTCTTTTTCACAACCGATGAATAGCAATAAGAGAACTAGGATGGATAGAAGTGGGGCTTTCATATTTCAGTCCATATAAATGAATGATGTGAATTTCTTCACTTAGGTTGCGTTATTATTTTTACGAATGGCTCCAATCAGACGGTTCCTGTTGTATAAATTTATGCATTTATTCCGCAAAATACAAATCGCCTTCATGTTGTGAATTATTGCAAATAGGATTGCTCCTGTTCTTTCAGGACAATCCGATATTTTTTTTTGAATAAATAATTTCTTTTTTCTTCATCATACATATTCATCAGGCGGATCGCTTTTACACAATCTGCTCCACCGGCAGCTCCTCCTGCGCATCAAAAGCGAGCATGGCGTTGATCAGTTTGAATGACCTGCAATAACCCAGGTCGTCTGCCTTGATGTCTGCCTCAACAATCACTCCCTCATGCACCAGCCTGTTCCGACAGGTGCCTGCCAGCAGCGGATAGAGCGGCGTGACCCACCGCTCGCCGTTAAACAATGCAATATTGGTATAGGAGGTGTCGGTGATCCTGCCGTTTCGAACGATCAGGATATCGTCACAGTCACCCCGCTGCTTCAGCAACTCCTCCAGCGCATAACGATCCGTATACTTCATCGAGTATTCCAGGTGATCGCCGGTCATCAGCCGTAGCGTCTCTATCTTACGGGGGGCATACACCGAAAACTCTGTCGTCCAGCTCGTCCGTCCATACAAAAACCGGCACTTCACAACCCCGCTCCCAAACTCCTCCGGCACCTGCAGCAAGGTCTTCAGCAACGGTGCTCCTGGTCGTCCGAAATAGCGCAAAAAGGCATCGTCCATCCTGGACTGGTGCCACCCGAGGTGCTGAGGCAGCCCCTCTTCGATTCGTATCGTTTCAAATAGTGGGAACATCTTCTTTTCTAGTTATACGAATTAATAATCGCTTATAAGAATCTGGTTTTGGGCCCGGCATTACAAAACCTGTAATAATTGCATTACGCCAAATTAAAAAAAAGTCTCTTAAAATAACCATATCTTATCGGAAACTGTCCCTGCTATACAGTGACCGCACAGGCAATATTCAAGACCTGACAATCGGAACATATACCTTTTCTATCATCTCCCGATACTCAGCTGCGGCCTCACTGTGCCCCGTAATTCCACCTCCGCTTCTGAATTGCAATCCCCCGTTCGCCTTACCCCTGTTCGTCTTACGTCCGCTCGCCTGCTTTCCGGTAGTCTTCCCGGAAGCATTTCCAACATCCTTCCCAGTCCCTACCCGCTCAATATACCGGATCATCACCGCACTGTCGACCGCCTCTCCGTCAAATATACCAAAAATCCCGGTGAAAAATCCACGCTTCTGCCCCTCTGCCTCCGCGATGATCTCCACCGTTTTCAACTTTGGCGCACCGCTGATCGATCCGGCCGGCAGCATCCGGAGCAAGAGCTCCCCGAGCCCCGACCGCCAACCACTCCCGAGCCGACCCTCAATCTCCGAGCTCACCTGCAGCAGCTCCCCCTGGTGCGTCCTGATCCGGTCGATATACCTGAACCGCGCCACCTGCACATCGGCCGCCACCATCGACAAGTCGTTGCGAATCAGATCTACAATCGTGTTATGCTCCCACAGCTCCTTCTCGTTCTCCAGCAACCGCCGCTCAGCATCCGGCAACGCCGCATCTATCGTCCCCTTCATCGGAAACGACCGGATGGTATTCCCTCCAATCGTCACAAACGTCTCCGGCGAAAAAACCACAAACCGGTCACCAAACAACAGCCTGTAAGGCGCCGCACTCGCATGAAATATCTGCTCCAGCCCCAGGTCCGTCTCCACCGGCGTCGGAAAAGTGAGGTTCAATAAAAAGGAGTTCCCATGCAAAATATGCTTTTTTACCAGGCTGAACGCCTTTTCATACCGGGGGAACGCCATAGGAACCGCCTCAAACCGGAATTTCGGCGGTGCAGTAGCCCACATATCCGGTGGTTCGGCATCCCGGGACCCCGGTCCAGGTTCAACACTGAGCCCCGGCAGGACCCCGTTCCGACCCCCCTGTGGAGCACCTGCCCCGGTACCCCTCCCAGACTCAGACATTTGCTTCCGCGAAATCCCAACCCCTGCACCGGAGTAATTGGTCCGCCCATTAATATTATAGAAAATACCCTGACCCGCTGCCTCCTCCGGACGAAAAATCAGGAACTGCTCCAGCTCATAATCGATCATGAACAGGAAAGACGTTCCCTCTTCAGCCCATGCATTACAATTTTCAATAAACTGTGACTTTCGCATACACCAAATCCTGATCTGAATCTTCAAGAGATTCAGTTTTAATTGCGATCGGATAATTTTTCATGTCCAATTATTTGATTATTGTCTATCTCAATCAAATCATATGAGTTAAATAGATCAATGAGAGTTTCAAAATGATTATCAAATAACTGAATAAGAGCTTTGTTAATTATGTTACCAGTCGTAACAAGTAATAATTTTGAAGGAACACCATGTATTAAGTGTGAATCGAGAAAATCAGAATCCTTTGTTATTACAATCCGATTTTGTTCAATTGAAATCTTTCTTATCTCCTTATCTTTTGTTCTTTCCTTATCAGGCAAATCATCGGTATGAATAACATCATATCCCCTATCTTTTAATGATTTGGCTAATTTAAAAGGTAAATTTGCATCAAGTAGAAATCTCATGCAACAATCCTATGTATTGTTTTTACTTTTGTTAATTGTGAAGCAAATGTCAAACAAGCCTTGATATCATCAATCTCAAGTGCGGGATAATCATCAATTATTTCTATATCACTCATACCTGCAGATAATAAATCAAGAATCAAATCAACTGTATATCTAGTATTACGTATGGTGGGTCTCCCATTACATATCTCAGGATTTAACGTTATTCTATTTATCAAATTCCTATTCATATTTTTTAATCAAATATACAAAAATTTATCTTGTATTCAAGCCAATTAGTAGGTACACGCAGGGCCGACGCATTTAAATTCGAAGAATTTTTAGTAGAAACTGATTATCCCGGGCAGCCACCAACCTTTTATTCTTAATACTTATGTTTTTGGAGCCCTCTGACTTCAATAGGTTTAGAGCTATCTTCTCCAGTAGTGCGAAGTTGTTTGCAGGAGACTTAATGAAAGGATGCATGGGGCAGAAAGCCTGGGCCAAAAAAATATGCCAGTGAGGAACCATGGAGCTGAGGACCTGCAGTATCCATTTTTTCTGTAAGTTTGCAGCGGCAAAAAAAAGCATGTTTCAGAACCCGTACATACACCACCCATACACCCCCGAAATCGTGCAGGCACTGCAGGAGAGAAGGAGCAATGTATACCACCTGAAAGGGCTCACCGGCTCTTCAAAAGCGGCGCTGTTCCAGTCAGTCGTGACAACCATGAAGGGCAACCACCTCATTCTGTTTCACGACAAGGAGGAGGCGGCCTATTTCTATACCGACCTGGTGAACCTCGAGGGAACACCCAACCGCACCCTCTTCTTCCCCTCCTCCTACAAACGCTCGGTGCAGTACCGGCAGACCGACGAGGCCAATATCATCACCCGAACACAAACGCTCAAACGACTCAGCGAGCAGCGTGCCGCCAGCTTCATCATCTCCTATGCCGATGCGATGCTCGAACGGGTGATCACACGCGCCGAACTTGGACGGAACACGCTGGAGATCAAAACAGGCGAGCAGCTTAGCATGGATTTCCTCCATGAGGTGCTGGAGACCTACCAGTTCCAGCTGGTCGACTTTGTCTATGAGCCCGGACAGTACGCCATCAGGGGCGGTCTGACCGATATATTCTCTTTCTCCTCGAGCCGGCCCTGTCGCATCGACTTTTTCGGCGATGAGGTCGATACCATCCGCTTTTTTGATGTGGAGTCGCAACGCTCCGACGAACAGATAAAAAAGGTCTCTATCATCCCCAATATCCAGTGGGAGAAGGAGCTCGGCGAAAAACGGGTCTCCTTCCTGGAGTTTATCCCCTCCAATACCACCGTTTGGCTCGACGACCTGGAGCTGATTGTCCACCAGATGACAGAGATTTACGACCGGGCCGACGCCGGCGGAAAGGACGATCTCCCCCTCCCGAAAGAGGAGCTGCTCACCAGCGGCGCCAATATTTACAAACAACTGGAAGAGTTCAGCCGCGTGGAGTTCACCCGCCCGGTGCTCACACCCGCCGCCGGTAGCTGGCAGTTCAGCACGGCACCCCAACCGCCCTTCAACAAGGACTTCGACCTGCTGGCAAAGGTGCTCGAGGAGAACAGCGCAGCAGGCATCAACAATTTTATCCTCTTCGACAGCGCGAAACAGCTCGAAAGGATCCGCTCCATCTTCGATGAGATCAACCCGGAACTCACCTACAAAGAGGGCACCCCCACCCTGCACGAAGGGTTCACCGACCACGACCTGCAGCTGGCCATCTATACCGACCACCAGATCTTCGACCGGTACCACAAGTTCAAGCTGCACGACCGCTTCACACGCAAGGAGGCGCTGTCGGTGAAAGAGCTCTCCGGACTCCATCCGGGCGATTACGTGGTGCATGTCGACCACGGGATCGGTATGTTCGGCGGACTCGAACGGATCGATATCAATGGCCGGAAGCAGGAGACGGTGCGGCTCGTCTACAAGGACAACGACGTGCTGTACGTCAACATCCACTCGCTGCACAAAATCTCGAAGTACAAGGGCAAAGAGGGACAGGCTCCCAGGGTCTACAAGCTCGGCACCGGGGCCTGGCAGAAGCTGAAGCAGAAGACCAAAAGCAAGGTGAAGGATATTGCCGGCGAGCTGATCGCGCTTTATGCAAAACGGCGCGAGCAGAAGGGGTTCGCCTTTTCGCCCGATACGTACATGCAGACAGAGCTCGAGGCTTCGTTCATCTACGAGGATACCCCCGATCAGCTAAAAGCCACCAACGATACCAAAAGCGGCATGGAGGCGGAGTTCCCGATGGATCGCCTGGTATGCGGCGACGTGGGATTCGGGAAGACAGAGGTGGCGATCAGGGCCGCGTTCAAGGCGGTAACCGATGGTAAGCAGGTGGCGGTGCTGGTGCCTACCACCGTGCTGGCGTTCCAGCATTATAACACCTTCAGCAGCCGGCTGAAAGAGTTCCCTTGCACCGTCGATTATATCAGCCGGTTCAGAACCGCTGCCGAGCAGACCAAAATACGCAGGCAACTGCAGGAGGGATCGCTCGACATTGTGATCGGAACACACAAGCTGGTGAGTCAGCAGATAAAATTCAACGACCTCGGACTGCTGATCATCGATGAGGAGCAGAAGTTCGGCGTGTCGGTGAAGGAGAAGCTGAAGCAGATCAAACTGAACGTCGATACCCTCACCCTCACGGCAACCCCCATACCACGTACGCTGCAGTTCTCATTGATGGGGGCGCGCGACCTCTCGATCATCAATACCCCGCCACCGAACCGCCATCCTATTATTACCGAGCTGCACCCATTCAATGAAGATCTGATCAGGGAGGCGATCGACTATGAGGTGAGCAGGGGCGGACAGGTATTCATTATCCACAACAGGGTGCAGAATATCGGAGAGGTGAAGGAGATGGTCGACAAGCTGGTTCCCGATGTGCGGACCGTTGTAGCGCACGGACAGATGGACGGCAAAGAACTGGAGAAGGTAATGCTTGGTTTCATGGTGGGAGATTATGACGTGCTCATTGCCACCTCGATCATCGAATCGGGACTCGATATTCCCAACACAAATACAATAATTATCAACAACGCCCACCACTTCGGACTAAGCGATCTGCACCAGCTCAGGGGACGGGTCGGCCGGTCGAACAAAAAGGCGTTTTGCTACCTGTTTGCACCCCACATCACGCTGCTCACACAAGAGGCGAGGCGAAGACTACGGGCCATCGAGGAGCATTCCGGACTGGGCAGCGGAATGAGCATCGCCATGCAGGACCTGGACATCCGCGGGGCAGGAAACCTGCTGGGAGCGGAGCAGAGCGGATTCATCGCCGATATCGGTTTCGAAACCTACCACAAGATCCTCAACGAAGCGGTACAAGAGCTCAAAGAGGGGGTGTTCTCCGATCTTTTCGAACAGGAAAAGCAGGAGGCTACAGACGGCTCTTCAACCTTTACCGGCGAGTGCCATATCGATACGGACCTCGAGCTGCTCTTCCCGGAATCCTATATCTCCAGCGTTACCGAACGGATGCGCCTTTACCGCGAACTGGATAACAGCACCACCCCCGAAGAGCTGGAAAATTTCAGAATTATGCTTGCTGACCGGTTCGGTCCGGTACCCGGTCAGACAGAAGAGTTGTTAAAAGCAGTTCACCTGCGGCGACTGGCCAAACAAACAGGTGTTGAAAAGATTATCTTGAAAAACCGGACGCTGATAGCGTACTTTGCAAGTAATCCGGATTCGCTGTTCTACCGGTCGGATGCTTTCGTGAGAATCATCGGTAATATTCAGCGAAACCAAAAACAGTTCAAGATGAGGCAGGATAAGGACCGTTTAAGTCTGCGAGTGAACAACATAGATAGCATCGGGAAAACAATCGGCATCCTGGAACGGCTGAACGCGACTGAAGAGTAGTGGGCACTGGTGATAGGATGTAAGGAGGATCATTCAGTAGAGAGTGGGTGCAAAGGAAAGCAAGAGGATGCAGAGGAAGTTAAGAGGATGCAGAGGAAAGTGAGTGCCTGCAAAGGAAGAGGAGCGAATGCAGAGAACAATGAACTACTGCAAAGAGCGTTGATCTGCCAAAAGAAGCAGTAAACGGAAGCAAAAGAATGGGAAACGGAGTTGAATAACGGACGCAAAATGCATAAAGTATGAACCTGGTAATTGACCTGGGTAACACCTACAGCAAGATCGCAGTATGCGACGGAACGGAGATCATCGAAAGTGTGAGCTCCGAGAAGGTCTCCAACAAGGAGATCGCATACTTCATCTCGGCGTACCCCGACCTGAAGGGTGCGATCATCTCAAGCGTGGTCAACCACTCCCGGGAGCTGATTGACTACCTGGATGCTTCCTTTGACACGTTTCTTGAACTGACCAACACCACTCCGTTGCCGCTCGTGAATCTATATAAGACTCCCGAAACACTTGGTTATGATAGAATTGCTGCTGTATCCGGTGCACACACTATTTTCCCGGAAAAGAACGTTTTAGTGATAGATGCGGGAACAGCAATTACATTTGATATGGTAACGGCAGCAGGGGAATACATCGGGGGCAACATCTCTCCCGGGTTAAGTATGCGTTTCAGGGCGCTGCATAAGTTCACAAGCAGGTTGCCACTGTTGACATCGGAAAACAGCGCCATAAAACTGATTGGTAAAAGCACCCGTGAAGCAATTATCTCTGGTGTTGTAAATGGATTGGATTATGAAATAAAAGGCTATATATCAGCTATTTCAAAAGAATACAAAAACCTTCAGGTAATATTAACCGGGGGGGATGCAAATTCTTTTGATAAAAGGGCAAAAAATAGCATCTTTGTGGTCGCGCATCTGAACCTTATAGGATTAAACAGAATTTTAGACTACAATGCACATAACGAAAAAAAGAATTAGCATTCTGGCTGCGCTCTTAGCGACATTCGCTACCACCACTATTTCACAGGTCAACACCTATTCTCCATACACAAGGTTCGGATTGGGCGATCTTACACAGGAGGGCTTCGGTCAGAATACAGCCATGGGGGGTACCGGTATCGCCATGCGCGACGAGAACAAGCTTAACTACCTCAATCCGGCTGCTTATACCGCCAGGGATAGCATGTCGGTACTACTCGATTTCGGATTGAATGGATACAAGAATAGCTACAAGACCAATGAGCGTACCAGCGAATGGTACAACGCGAATTTTCATCACATCGCCCTATCTGTTCCCATCGGAAAACATTTTGCAATGGGCACCGGTATTGTTCCGTATAGCTCCGTTGGGTATAATATCAAACAGGAATACAATGATCTTGGGACAGGCGATGCCATCGATTACTACTTCAAGGGCAACGGTGGTATACTGAAATATTTCCTCGGCCTGTCTGGCGAGATGTTTAACAGGATCTCTGTTGGAGTGAATATGAATTACCTTCATGGTGATATTACGCGCCAGAGACAGATTACCTTTCCTAAAAACAGGGGCTTTGCAGAGACCCATGCACTGGAGGAGATCGTTATCGGTCACACCTATTTTGGTTTCGGTCTGCAGTACAAAGAAATTTTCGGTGAAAAATTCTTCTTTACAGTGGGAGGCACCTACGATATGGAGACAAAACTGAATTCGGCTTTCACCTCAACGGTTACCAACGTGTTCCCCGGAACAAGTTTCGCTTTGAATGATTCAGTGGTCGTTAGACCGGATGTGGATCTCATCAATGATCAGCCCGACAAACCCGTTACCCTGCCAGTGAAGATCGGTGTGGGAGTTGCATTCGGGATTCCTGGAAAACTGACAGTTACAGGAGATTATATACAGCAGGACTGGACATCGGTGGACAACTCCTCCCTTTTGCCACAAGAAGGATCATATTACCTGACGGCAGCAACTTCTCTCCGGGCAGGGATTGAATATACGCCCGATTTCAATGCGTTCAGGGGATACTATAACCTGATGAGTTACAGGCTTGGAGGGTTCATGAATGAATCGTATGTGAAGATAGGCGATTACCAGTTGGACGATTATGGCATAACTTTTGGAGTAGGATTGCCAATGGGTAGAACCAAATCGTCCTTAAACATTGCATTTACCTATGGATCAAGAGGTACACTGGAATACAATTTAATAAAGGAAAATTATGGTATTTTGACATTTAATGTAACTTTGCACGATCTCTGGTTCTTCAAGAGAAAATTTGAATAATGTCTGTTTTGGAAAAAATGTACGATGAAAACTTTAACAATTAGATCTATAACAATAGCTACCCTGACGTTTTTAATGTTGTTACCGGCAGTTGCTCAGACCGGGGCTTCGGAGGGTTCTAAATACGGCCAGGGGCAGGATAGTATCAACTGTCTGATGAACCTCTCTTTGTACAGGGAGTTTTTCAAGCACAACAACTACAAGGACGCGATTAAAGCCTGGAGAAAGGTATTCAACGAGTGCCCGGCCTCCAGCCAGAATATGTACATCGACGGTGTCCAGATGTTTAAGAAATTTATATCGGGTGAGAATAATCCGGATGTTGTCGAAGCCTATATTGATACCATTTTGCTGATCTACGACAAAAGGATAGCGTATTTCAATGATGAGGCCAATGTGATTGGGCGGAAGGCCACTGACTTGCTTCGGTACCGGAAAGACAAGCTGGAATCCATTGAAGAGGCTTACGGTTATCTGGCCAAAAGTATTGAGCTGGACCCGGATGGTGCAAGGGATGCGATCGTTATTCTCTACATGAACACAAGTGTTTCTCTGCATAAAGCAGACAGGCTTTCACAGAACCAGACGATCAGTGACTATTTTATCGCCAGTGAGGTCATCGATAACAACCTGAAAAAAAATCCGAATAACAGGCGTTTTCAGCGAGCGAAGGAGAATGTAGATGATTTTATATTGGGTGAAGGAATATTGACATGCGAAGCACTGAACCAATACTATGAACCAAGGTTCGAAGAGAATAAGGATGATGAAGCTTTCCTGAATAAGATGATCGATTTCTATTACAACAGCGGTTGTGACAGATCGGATATGTATGTCAAAGCATCCGAGCAGCTGTATCTGATCCAGCCCGACCATGAATCGGCCTACAAACTGGCCCGCCTGCTTGTCGCAAGAGAGGATTATGAAAAAGCGTCTCAGTATTACCTGGAAGCCATCAGCGGTGAAGGAAGCGCCGAGCAGACAGGAAGGTACTATTATGAATTGGCTCAGGTCACAAGGGTAGAGCAAGAAACCTGCAAGGCCATTGAATATGCCCGTGAAGCTGTTAAAAAAGCTCCGAACCTGGGCGACGCCTATATACTCCTGGGAGATTTATATATAGAGAGCCGGGAAAACCTGGGCGATGCGTTTGAGAGAAGAACAGCGTTCTGGGCTGCTGCTGACAAATACATCAAGGCTAAAAATATGGACCCCACCACTGCTGATGCTGCCGATAAAAGGTTAAGCGATTATGTTTCGCAATTTCCTGACAGTGAAGAGAGTTTCTTCAGGACACTGAACGATGGAGATGCCTACCATGTAAAGGGATGTATCAATGAATATACTACGGTCCGTTCGAGGAAATAAACAATGACCGGAATCATCCACAGAGCAACTTCCTTTATCCTGTCGGTAATGATCCTGGCGGCGTGTGAGAATGATATTGAAAAGATCAACCTGCTCAATACCTCAGGAGAGTATCCCAATATTGTTGGTGAAGACATCGAAATGATATACAGCGACTCTGCCAGGGTAAAGGTTCAGATGTTTGCCAAATCGCTGAAGCAGTTCAATAATGCTGAGAAGCCATACAGTGAATTTCCTGAAGGGATAAAAGTATATGTTTTCGATGAGCAGATGGAAATAGAATCGGTGATCCAGGCAAATTACGCCATCTATTATAACGATGAAAAACAGTGGCATGCAACCGGGAACGTTATTGCAGAGAATTTTAAATCGGGCGAAAGGCTCGACACCGAAGAGCTCTTCTGGGATGAAGAGAAAGAGGAGATATACTCTAACTCTTACACACGCATTGTGAATGAAGACGGCACCTTTTATGGTCAGAACGGTTTTAAATCCAACCAGTCCTTCACCAACTACACACTGATAGGTTCAAAAGGTGTCGTAAATATAAAAGACGATGAATAAGGCCGGATCTATACTGGAAATAATTTGGTTCGTCATGGGCGGACTGCTTCTTTTTATTGGTATCGATGTAACGATCGATAGTGGTATAGGAGAAGGCTGGTATTACCTCCTGTTCGCCCTGCTGGCATTTCTGATGTATTATCGCAGAAGGAGAATACGTATCGCAAGCAGATAAGATGCCCTATCTATCCATCATACTGATTGCACTGCTCTTCTCTGCATTCTTTACAGGGATGGAGATCGCCTTTCTCACCTCCAATAAACTCAAATTGGAGATCGACAAGAAGCACAACCTGTTTGCCTCCAGGATCATCTCAATATTTACAAAAAATCCTGCTGGCTATATTGCCACCATGCTGGTGGGCAATACCATTGCACTGGTGATGTTTGGTATTGCTTTCATCGGACTGACACAGAAACCTTTGGCAGACACCCTTCAGACGGAATCCATTCCGCTGATAATCCTGGTACAGATAATCCTCTCAGCAATGATTATACTGCTCGCTGCAGAATTTCTCCCAAAAACAATCTTCAGGATCAACCCCAACGGCGCATTGCGGATCTTTTCCATCCCCGTTCTGATTTTCTATATCATTCTCTACCCGGTCTCTATCCTGTCGATCGGTTTGTCCAATTTCACAATGCGTTACATACTGAAGGTAAAAATGCAGGGAAACATCGGTCAGACAGTATTCGGAAAAATTGACCTGAGTCACCTGGTAACAGAAAGCAGCCATGAACATTACCAGGACGAGCCCGAAACACAGGATCTGAAGATCTTTAAAAATGCCCTTGAACTTTCAGGCCTGAAGGTACGCGACTGCATGATCCCCAGGACAGAGATCATCGCCCTGGATATTGAAAGCGATGTGCCGCAGCTGGTCGACACATTTGCAGAGACGGGGCTCAGCAGAATAGTCATTTACAGGGACAACATCGACAACGTGATCGGATATGTAAATTCAAAGGATATGTTTCACCAGCCGGATCACATCGGTAATTATCTAAAAACATTGCCAGTGGTTCCTGAGACCCTACCCGTGAACAGAATACTGAAATCTTTCATCAAGGACCGGAAAGGGATTGCGGTCGTACTGGATGAATTCGGAGGAACATCGGGCCTGATCACCACTGAAGATGTGATCGAGGAGATCTTTGGAGAGATACAGGATGAACATGATACCGCGGAACTGGAAATGGAGAAAACAGGCGAGAACAGCTACCGGTTATCGGGAAGACTTGAGATCAGCTATCTGAACAGCACTTTTCAACTCGGAATTCCGGAATCGGAAGAATACGATACCCTGGCAGGATTTATCATTTACCACCTTAAAAATATTCCGGGTCAGGACGAAACCATTCAGATCGACCGGTTCACGATGAAGATCCTTCGCGTAGGCACCAACCGCGTGGAACTGGTTGAATTAACCGTGGAGTAGACACCAGGGTTTTTCTTTTTTGTTTCAACCTATTATTACTATATTCGCATGCTAAATTTTTTGACAAATACTGAAACTGAAATTTATATTGAATGGCAACGCTTGAAACGATAAGAAAAAGGGCAGGATTGCTGGTAATGATCGCCATAGGACTGGCTATGTTGGGGTTTATACTGGGCGATTTTAACATCCAGCCGAACCGAACAGTCGCCGAAATTAATGGAAAAACATACGGAATTGAAGATTACCGGGCAGAGCAGGAGGTATTGCTGAATTTCTATAAAATGAATTACGGCCAGAACCTCGGCACGGAAATAGAGCGACAAGTTGAAGATGAAACCTGGCGAAAAATGGTGAGGAATTCGGTCATGGACAAATCATACCAACAGATCGGACTGGAGGTCAGCGACGATGAACTGAGAGCCATGGTGGCTGGCGACCAGACAGCCGGACTTGGAACGGGAGGCTACGTTGCATTCAGCGAACCGCACCCCATTGTCCGCCAGATGTTCACAAATCCGGAGACCGGCGAGTTCAACAGGGCTTTTATGATGAACTATTTTAATTCGCTCGACAGGGATGAATATGCCCAGGAGAGAGAGCGTTGGCTCTTTATTGAGAATGAAATTGTCGAGGAACGGCTGAACCAGAAATACCTCACCCTGTTTGGAAAAGGACTGAGACCCTCCTCTCTGGAGGTAAGGGATTACCATTTGGAAACCGGTAAAAAAGTAGATTTCAGATTTGTAGCAGAGAATTTCTCAAGCATCGACGATGAAGAGGTAACCGTTAGCGAGGCCGAACTGAAGGCCTATTACAAGAAAAATATCGAGAACTACAGGAGTGAAGAGACAAGGAGCATTGAATATGTTGTGTTCGACGTTGTGCCAAGCGAAGAGGATGATGCAAATGCAAGATTGTGGACCGTTCATACCAAAGAAGAATTTTCCAGAACTGAAAAAGAGAACACCATCTCTTATGTCAACGGGGTTTCGGATGAGCCGTTTGATACCAGGTATTATACTGCTTCGGAACTGAATCCTATTCTGCAGGATTCCCTCCTGGGCCTTCCTGCCGGCGAGGTTTTCGGGCCATATTTTGAAGACAATGCCTATAAACTCTCGAAGTCGCATGATACGCAAATGCGTCCGGATTCTGTCAGGGCAAGGCATATTCTGATCGGCTATTCTGTTGTTGGTAATGTGCAGCGTGCTGAAGAGATTGCTGATAGCCTGAAGACCGTTATTGATAATGGTGGAGACTTCAATGAAATTGCAAGGGAGTTTTCTGCTGATGAGAGCAACCGCAATATCGGGGGTGATCTTGGGTGGTTTTCAGAGGGTGTAATGGAGACCCCGTTCAACGATGCAGCTTTTGAAAATAGATCGGGTGATATTGTAAAGGCAACAACCCGGTTCGGTGTGCATCTTATAAAGATTGAAGCACAGAGCCGGCCTGTGGAAAAATACCAGATCGCAACCATTGTACACAATGTCTATGCTACCAACAAGACCGACCAGGAATTCTACAACAGGGCCGTTAAATTCAGGGGCAAAGCCACCAATGTTGAAAAATTTGAGGAGCAGGCCAGGGAATATGGAAAGAACCCCCGGATCGTTCCCGATATAACCAGGGATCAGCGTACCATCCCCGGACTTGAAAATCCTGTGAACATCATCGGCTGGGCATACAACGCAGATGAAGGTGATATCAGCTCTATCTTCGAGGTTAATGATCAGTATATTGTGGCCGCTCTCACGCAAGTGAATAATGACGGGTATTCCGATTTTGAATCGGTAAGGACTGAGATCGAACTTGCTGTAAGAAAGCAGAAAAAGGGTGAGATGATCGCCGCCTCCATGAATGAGAACCTGAAAAATGCAGCGGATATTGAGTCTTTTGCCGCCACACAGAACCTGGAACTCATGGAAGCCAGCCAGGTACAGTTTGCCAATACCTATGTTTCAGGGATCGGACTGGAACCCTACATCGTTGGTGCAGCATTGAACCTGCCTCCTGAGACACTTGCAGGACCATATATCGGAGAGAACAGTGTTTTTGTTATCAGCGTTACCAACATTGACTTGGCTGATCCGGACGCCGATATGAAGCCTGTTGAAAACAGGCTGAATATGTCGTTGCAATCAAGAACAACCTCGGAAGCCTATGAGGCAATGGTAGATAAAGCCGATATTACAGACAACCGACTGAGAATATTTTACGGGAACTAACCTACCACTACACCCCCTGTTGGTTGTTGCACATCAATCGACATTGTCGTGCAGGTAGGAGTTGTCCTGACGCAATTTGGGTGATTTATTCTCATCCTCCGACAGGCGGTAGCGGGAGACCTCTTCACTGTCTGAATGCTTTTCAGGATCCATCTTTAACTTTTTCCTGATATAGGCGGGAACGTTTTCCAATTCATCTATTTCATCATCCTTCGACTGGGGTGTGTATCCACGCTCCTTGAGCCGCTCATGTGTCTCCTTCAAACTGCGTACCCGCTCGGCCAGTTTATGCTCCTTTCCTTCCTGCCCTTCCTGATCTCTCTTTTCGGCCAACTGATCATACAGTACATACTCCTCCGCTTTGCCATCACTGCCGGGATCGTCAAACACAAACTGCTGTTGCAACGGATTAATCCTGGTCCCTTTGGCATTCTGCTTCTCCTTGCTGTCCCTGAGAGGAACATAATCAAGGGGTTTTTTGTCGACATATACATCCAGGATATTGTTCATCTGGAAGCCTGTGGCAATAACGGTTACCCCAATCTTCTCCTCCAGGCTCTGGTCGTGTCCCATCCCCCAGATCAAGGTGGTTTTCTTAGAAGCGGAGGCGATCACGTAATCGGTGATCTCCGATATCTCATCCATCGTGATCTCCTTCGTTCCTGAGGTGATATTCAGCAGGATACTTCGCGCCCCGGTAATCTCATTGTTGTTCAACAGGGGTGAACTCAATGCCGCCTCGATGGCTTTCACGGCACGGTTCTCTCCCTCAGCACTGGCTGAACCCATCACTGCTCCGCCGCTGTCGCTCATCACCGTCTCTACATCAGCAAAATCAACATTGACATACCCCGGCACAGTGATGATCTCTGCAATACCCTTCGCTGCAGATGCCAACACATCATCTGCCCGCGCGAACGCTTCACTGAGTGTCAGATTGCCATATACCTCCCTAAGTCTTTCATTTTTAATAACGAGCAGGGAGTCGACATGGTCCTTGAGTTCATTGATCCCCTTGATCGCGTGATTAATTCTTTCAGGTCCCTCGAAACCAAATGGTATGGTAACAATTGCCACGGTAAGGATTCCCATCTCCCTGGCGGTTTTGGCTATTACAGGTGCCGCTCCGGTACCGGTACCTCCTCCCATTCCTGCAGTGATAAAGGCCATGCTGGTATTGGCTTCCAGCACATCCTTAATTGCATCCAGACTCTCCAGTGCCGCCTGCCGGCCTATATCTGGCTTGCTTCCTGCCCCACGACCCACGGTAAGGGTCTCGCCCAGCTGCAACTTTACCGAAACCGGACTGTTCGTAAGGGCTTGTGCATCGGTGTTGCATACAACAAAATTCACATCTTTGATGCCTTTATGAAACATATGATTAACAGCATTCCCGCCACCACCTCCAACACCGATCACCTTAATAATGGATGATCGCTCGGGGGTGAGATCAAAATTCAATATATCATTCATGTCTGCTCTTTTTATAGTTCAATACTACCTCCATATTACTTTTAAATGAAAGCCTACATCTTTACATCACTCTCATCAAAAATATCGCTCAGCGTATTCTTCAGTCCCTCCAGGAGTTTACCTCCCTTAAAACGGTCCTTTACTTTTTTTCTTACAATCTCTTCTTCCTGAACAGATTCTTCCGCTTCCTGACCTAGATTGCTTACATTCAGCGATTCCTGGTTCTCTTCGTAAATCTCAAGTCCTTTCAACAACAGTCCGATCGATGTGCTGTACATGGGCTGGTTGATCTCCTCCGGAGTGTCGGCGGCCAGGCACTCGTTTGGGTACCCGATCCTTACATCCAGACCGGTCTTAAACTTGACCAGCTGATTCAGGTTTTTCAGCATGGCACCCCCGCCGGTAAGCACGATGCCTGCGCTCAGCTTATCAATATATCCTGAATTTTCGATCTCGTAGACAATGGCATCGATGATCTCCTCCATGCGCGACTGGATAATATAGGCCAGACTCTTGAAACTGATCTCCTTTGGATCACGACCGGAGATACCGGGTATCGTTACCACCTTGTCATCATGGGCCAGATCGCCCAGTGCGGATCCAAACTGCATCTTCAGAGATTCGGCCTGCCGTTGGAGGATCGCGCATCCCTCCTTGATATCGCGCGTCACAACATTGCCCCCAAAAGGAATTACAGCGGTATGCCTGATCACATCATCATAGTAAACCGCAACATCGGTTGTGCCCCCACCAATATCCACAAGTGCTACACCCGCCTCCTTCTCATCTTCCGTTAAAACGGCTGCACTCGATGCCAGCGGCTCCAGCACCAACTGCTTCACCTGCAGTCCGACACGGTGTATGCATTTTTCAATGTTTCTGGCCGATGAGATCTGACCAATCACAATATGGAAGTTGGCCTCCAGGCGCTTCCCGGACATGCCAACAGGGTTCTTTACCCCTGTCTCATTATCCACAATATAGTTCTGGGGTAATACATGGATGATCTCCTCACCCACGTCGACAGGGATCTTGTACATATCCTGAATCAGGGCATGGAGATCCTCACGGGTGATCTCATCTTCGTAGGAGTCGCGATTCACGTACCCACGATTTCGAACAGATTTAATATGCTGGCCCGCAATTCCGACGAAAACTTCAGAAAACTGCAATCCCGATTGCTCCCGTGATTCGGCAATGGTATTCTGAATGGCGTTAACCGTCTCCTCGATATTCAGGACGACACCGCGTTTAACACCCTTGGATGCAGACCTGCTTATTCCAAGTACTTCGAGCCTGTTATGCTCATTTAACCGGCCGATCAGGCTAACTATTTTTGTAGTGCCGATGTCAATTGCTGCAACAATGCGATCTTTTTGATTCATAATATTTAGCGTTTTGTACAAATTATCTGGTTTGAATATTTAAGGTTGATCTTATCATAACTGTTCCATCCATACAGCTTCAGACCCTGGTCATACAGAAGCTTCAGGTTCTGAAGTTTTGCCTCATAATCATCCAGCGTCCCCAATTCTATCTGGTGGGCTCCCACCCGCGGGATCAGCTCATAATCGCCATCCGGCAACCTGTATAACTGCATGATCTGTTTGCTCCAAAACGGATGTTTCGCCACCCATTTCGCAAATCCCAACAGGTTTTGCAGCGGTTTGTTGTTCTCCGTATCAACCCTCCTCATTCCGTTCTTATCTTCCTTCTCCGCAACGTCAACCTTGCCTGTAAGCAACAAAACCATCGGTGAATAGTGGGATGAGAGCGGCAGAATCATCTCATCATGATCGATATAAAAGCCCGCTTTACCGTTCGGCATTACCCTGATCAACGGCCGGCGCTGATCGATATCCACCAACAGGTTTCCCTCCACGTTGATATACACCTCTGCATTGTATACATAGGGATCGGTTTCAATCAGACGCTCCAGGTCATGTGTCCTGATCCCTTCTACAGGGTAGCCCTGGGTATTGATCCCCGAATTGGCGATCAGTTCACGTATCCCATTTTTAGTCACAAACTGTACCTCTGCTGTATCGAAAACGGATACAACGATCTCACTGCAGAGAATCCCGGAATTGCTCCTTGATACAAATCCCATGATCACCATAAACCAGCAAACCAGTGCGATCCAAACGACGATATATGCGATCCTCCTTATCATTCTCTCTCCATCCACGTTTTTATCGGTTCAACTATTTTGTCTATATCCCCGGCACCCATGGTCAGAAGCACCTCCGGATCCCGTTCCTGCAGCACATGGAATAGCTGCTCACCCCCGATCAGCACCTTCTCCGTCAGGTTCACATCCCTGAAGATTATCTCAGAGGTGACCTCTGGCAGTGGCTCCTCGCGGGCTGGGTATATATCTAACAGTATCAATTCATCAAGCATTGACAGGCTTCGGGCAAATTCCGAGGCAAAATCGCGTGTGCGCGAATAGAGGTGCGGCTGAAAGATCCCTGTAATCCTTTTTCCGGGAAACATCTCCCTAACCGAGTGGATAAAAGCCTTCAGCTCTTCGGGATGGTGGGCGTAGTCGTCGATATAGACGCGATCCTCCTTCATTACCTGCACATCAAACCTCCTTTTTACCCCGCTGAAATCCTTTAGGGATGCAGATATCTGCTCCAGAAGCATTCCCGACTGATCGGCGACAGCAATGGCTGCAAGCGCATTTTCCACGTTCAGCAGACCGGGTGTTCCCAGGGTCACTTCAAAAATATTCTTTGGCGTCTTGACCGTAAACCGGTATCTACCCCCGGTCATCTCCTGCTTCAGGATGTGATAATCCGCCCGGTGATCATCTACAGCATAGGTAAATACATCCAGGTGATCCGGTATTTTTAATTTGATTCCCAACCGAATGATCAGCGTTCCCTTCTCTTTTATCTGCCTGACAAATGTTTCGAACCCGGCAACCAGGTTTTCCCTTGAGCCATAAATATCCAAATGGTCATCGTCAAGGGAGGTGACAACTGCAATGTTGGGGAAGAGCGCCAGAAAGGATCGGTCGTACTCATCGGCCTCAGCAATAATGGTTTCTGAGGTAGGGTGTACCAGCAGATTGCTGTTAAAATTTTTTGAGATACCGCCCAGGAAGGCATTGCATCCGTTCAATGATTCCGACATGATGTGGGCCAACATTGTTGATACGGATGTCTTTCCATGCGTTCCTGCCACAGCGATGCCATGGCCGGCATTGAATACTTCACCCAAAGCCACGGAGCGCTTGATCACCCTGAATCCCTTACTTCTGAAATACCTGAGCTCACTGCTCTTGTCAGGAACTGCCGGAGTATATATCACCAGCGTACGTTCCGGGTCCTTGAAAGTAGATGGTATTAAGTCTGTCTGATCTGAAAAATGGATATCTATATTCTCCCTGGCCAGCTGATCGGTCAGGGCTGTTGAAGTACGGTCATACCCCGCCACCTTCTTCCCCTTCTGGTTGAAGAACCGGGCGAGGGCGCTCATACCAATGCCGCCGATACCCACAAAATAGACACTATCCAGATTTTTCCAGATCATTTTTTCTCTAATAATTGTATTACCTCCTCCGCAATCCTCTCTGCAGAGTCAGTGATCGCAAACTTCTTTATATTCTCAGATAACGCTCTTTTCTTCTCCTCATGATGCACCAGTTCCAACGCGGTACCTACCAACTTATTTACTGCCTCACTGTCCTTTACAAGCACCCCGGCCCGCCTGTCAGTCAGTGCTTTCGCATTGCTCATCTGGTGGTTCCCCGCAACATTTGGAGAGGGCACCAGAATCACCGGCTTTCCCACGAGACACAATTCAGAAATGGTCCCTGCACCTGCCCGCGAGATGATCAGATCGGCCACCTGGAAGGCGCGGTTCATCTCCTTAATGAATGGCAGCAGGATTATATTTTTCGCTCCACTCCCCTCCAATGCCCTCTGTGCCGCCTCAAAATAGTAGCTGCCCGACTGCCAGATCAATTGAACATCCGATCCTGCAACCTCATCAATATTCCTGATTACACTTTCATTCATTGTCCTGGCCCCGAGACTTCCGCCGATTAGCAGTATCACTTTCTTACCGGGCAGCAGTCCGAAATGACTGAAACTTTTCTCTTGCTCATCAGCGGGAAGGAGCAGGTCCTGACGTATCGGATTGCCTGTCAACACAATCTTTTCAACAGGAAAATACTTTTCCATGCCGGGATAGGCCACGCAGATCCTTGCAGCAGCTTTCGCCAGCAACCTGTTGGTCATACCGGCGTATGAGTTCTGCTCCTGGATCAGTACCGGGATCTTTTTCCGGGCAGCAGCCTTCACGATGGGCCCACTGGCATACCCTCCAACACCAATCGCTATATCGGGTCTGAACGTGCTGATCAGCCGCCGGGAAATTTGCATGCTGCGAAGGAGTTTAAAAAAGAAAGTGACATTTCTCCAGGACAATTTTCGTTGAAAACCGGCTACAGGCAACCCCTTGATCTCATACCCCGCCTCGGGCACCTTTTCCATCTCCAGCTTTCCACGCGCTCCCACAAACAGGAAGATGGGATTCTCCAGCATCCTGGCCAGGGCATTGGCAATGGAAATAGCCGGAAAGATATGCCCTCCGGTTCCTCCTCCGCCAATAATGATCCTATATCTCTTCATCTCCTTCATGAATCACCTCTTCATTTAGTTTTTGCTCTGCTTCCTGCTGCTGCTCTTCCAGCTCTTTCGCTACCCCCCAGCTCACACTCAGTATCATCCCCAGGGCCATACTGGTAAAGAACATCGACGATCCGCCCATGCTTACAAGTGGCAGGGTCTGCCCAGTAACCGGCAATAATCCAACCGTTACTCCCATATTTACAAATGCCTGGAACACCAGGCCCAACGCAAGCCCGAATGCCAGGAATGCGCCAAAAGTGCTCTTCGAATGCCGCACGATCAATCCCGTTCTAAACAACAGCCAGAGATAGAGAAAGACCAGCAGGATTCCGCCAATAACAGAACCGTACTCCTCAATAATAATTGCGAAAATAAAATCTGAGTAGGGATGCGGCAGCAGGACACGCTGTGTGCTGGTGCCCGGACCGTTGGGCAACAGTCCTCCCCGCACGATGGCGACTTTGGCCTGGTCCGACTGAAAATTATCTCCTTCGCCGGTAACATAGCGTTCAATCCTGTTTTTCCAGGTTGTGATCCTCCCCTCTTCACTCATCGCTGCAGAGAGCAACAGGAAAAGCCCCAATCCCGCCACTCCGATGCCGACATACAATGCGAGGTACTTAAAAGGCAGCCTTCCAATAAACAGCAGGATAAAAGAGACGGTAAAGATGATCACGGCTGTCGACAGGTTGGTCGGCAATATAAGAAGACATATCAAGGAAATGGCCGCTATCACCTTCAGGAACACACCCTTAAAATCATCCAGCCTGTTCTGGTGGTTGGCCAGTATCCTTGCCAGGTACATGATCAGTGCAAATTTTGCAAATTCTGAAGGCTGGAAAGCATTGCTGGTACCCGGGATGGCCAGCCAGCGGCTGGCTTCATTGATCTCCTGTCCCCTGAAAAGTGTAACAACAAGCAGAACCGCCGCTACCGCCAGAAAGATGATGGATAGTTTATTGAAGGCGCGATACGGGATGAGCTGAAAAAAGATGATCACCCCAAGCCCGAGCACAATGTATTTAAGCTGTCGGAATAGGTAGTAAAAGGTATCCCCCGACACCTTTTTGTAGGCCAGCGATCCGGTAGAGCTGTATACAGACAGCAGCGACACCACACTTAGTATGATGATGACCGTCCAGATCACCCTGTCGCCCCGTATGTATCTTGTTGCCTGCATCGTTGTTATCGTTCTGCCATTACTTTTTTCTTCTCTCCGATATCTTAATGTGGTTTTACCATTTCTCAAACGTCTCTCCTGCCTTACAATTCCCTCACTGCCTCCTTGAATTTTCTTCCCCTGTCTTCATAGCTTTCAAACAGGTCGAAGCTGGCACAGGCCGGAGAAAGCAGGATCGTGTCACCTTTCGATGCCAGATAGTATGCTGATTTAACCGCATCCATCATCGCTGTTGCCTCAACAATGGTCTCTACCTTATCGCTGAACGCTTCAATAATACGCTGGTTATCCTTGCCCAGGCAGACGATGGCCTTCACCTTATTACTCACCAGCTCATACAGCTCCGAATAATTGTTTCCTTTATCCACACCTCCTGCGATCCAGACAACACTCCCCTTAACACTCTCAAGGGCATACCAGGTCGAATTGACATTGGTGGCCTTGGAATCATTAATGAAATTGATGCCGTGAACCTTGTTCAACTCCTCCAACCGGTGCTCAATCCCCTGGAAATCCATCATCGCTTCGCGGATCACATCATTCCTCAGCTTCAATACATTTCCTGCAATACCGGCAGCCATGCTGTTATAGGTATTGTGTCTCCCCTTCACCGCCAGCTCATGGACAGACATTGAGAAGTCGACATCGTCAAACTCTATGTGAATCATCTCACGTTTATCCACCCATGCAACATCCTCCTCCTTCTTTTCATAGGCATACGGGAGATGAACCGCCCTTGAGACAATTTTCTCAAGCTCTTTGATGGTGATCTCATCATCGGAGCAGAACACGAAGTAATCCTCTTCTGTAAGATTTTGCGTGATCCTGAATTTTGAATCGACATAGTTCTGCATGTTATAATCGTACCTGTCCATGTGGTCCGCAGTAATATTCAGCAGGATAGCTATATCGGCCTTGAATTCATACATACCATCGAGTTGGAAGCTGCTAAGCTCTAAAACATAATATTCATAATCCTCCTCGGCCACCTGTCGCGCGAAACTGCGGCCCACGTTTCCGGCAATGCCAACGTTCAGCCCTGCCTTGCGCAGCATATGATGAATCAGGGAAGTAGTGGTTGTTTTCCCGTTACTGCCCGTGACACAAATCTTCTTCGCACGGGTGTATCTGCCGGCGAACTCAATCTCAGAAATCACATGCAAACCCTTCTTGCGGATGGCTCTCATGATCGGGGCGCTCTCAGGGATCCCGGGACTTTTTATGACCTCATCTGCATTGATGATCTGGCGCTCGGTATGACCATTTCCTTCAAACATGATCTGGTGCTCATTGAGTATCTCCCGGTATACGGGATTGATCTTACCGGAGTCGGAAACAAAAACATCAAAATCCTGCTGTTTGGCTAGAATCGCTGCACCGGCTCCGCTCTCCCCGGCACCCAAAATCACTATACGCTTTCTTTTCTCCATCTTTAGAATTATCTTATTTTTAATGTGACAATTGTAATCACGGCCAGTAAAAGACCTACAATCCAGAAGCGGATAACAATCTTGGCTTCAGGATATCCCAGCTTCTGAAAATGATGGTGTGCAGGTGCCATCAGAAAGATACGTCTGCCTTCACCATACTTCCTCTTCGTATGTTTAAACCAGCTCACCTGCAGTATCACTGACAAGCTTTCGTATAAATAGATTCCACAAAGTATCGGGATCAGGAGCTCTTTCCTGATCACCACCGCAAATACGGCGATGATCCCACCCAGTGCCAGGCTTCCCGTATCCCCCATAAAGACCTGTGCAGGAAAAGAGTTATACCACAAAAACCCAATGGTTGCACCGATCATGGCAGCGGCAAATATCACCAGCTCCCCGGCATTGGGGATGTACATGATATTAAGGTAATCAGCAAAAATGGCATTACCGGAAACATAGGCCAGGATCCCCAGCGTGGTACCAATAATGGCTGCCGATCCGGTTGCCAATCCGTCGAGCCCATCAGTAAGATTGGTCCCGTTCGATACAGCAGTAACAATAATGATCACCACCAGGATAAAGACCACCCAAACCAGCTTACCTGCATTTTTTCCAGCAAACCAAACCAGCCAGGTATAATTAAATTCATTGTTCTTCACAAAAGGAATGGTGGTCAGCGGCGTCTTATGATCCAACAGATAAAACGCTTCCCCCCTTTCGTTGGTTACCATGGGCAGATCGCCCTGCTCCGCCGTTGTCTCCTCGGTTACAGGGATCCGTTCCCGGATAACCGCTTCATCACTCAGGTAAAATGTGAGTCCCACGATAAGCCCAAGACCGATCTGACCGATAATCTTGAATTTTCCGTGCAGACCGACTTTGCTTTTCTGAAATACCTTGATATAGTCATCGAGAAATCCGATCAGACCGAGCCATACAGTGGTGATCAGCATCAGTATGACATATACGTTATCCAACTTTCCAAAAAGAAGCACAGGCATCACGATCGAAGCAATGATTATAATCCCTCCCATGGTCGGGGTCCCCTCCTTCTTGTTCTGTCCCTCCAGTCCAAGGTCGCGCACCGTCTCACCGATCTGCTTTCTCCGCAGGTAATTGATGATGTTCTTACCAATGAAAAGCGAAATGAGCAGCGAGGTGATCACTGTCATCGAGGCCCTGAACGAGATATACTGAAACATCCCCGTGCCGGGAATGTCAAACTGATTCAGGTATTCAAACAGGTAATATAGCATCTGCTTCTATTTTAAATACTTTTTTACAATCGCCTTGTCGTCAAAATGCCGCTTCACACCCCCGGTCTCCTGATATTTCTCGTGGCCCTTTCCTGCCACCAGGATCACAGAAGCTACTCCTCCAATCACACAAGCCGTTTTAATGGCCTCCTCCCTGTCGGCAATCTTCAAAACATCGACCCCGTTTTCAGCCTTCACCCCCTGCTCCATCTCCTGCATGATCGCAACCGGGTCCTCCGACCGTGGATTATCCGACGTGAGAATCACCATATGGCTCAGTGCTGCCGCCACACCCCCCATTTTCGCCCGCTTAGTCCGGTCCCTGTCTCCCCCTGCACCAACTACGGTAATAATCCGGCGTTTATCACGGTTCACCTCATGGATCGTTTCAAGTACATTTTTCAGTGCATCATCGGTGTGGGCATAATCAACGACAGCAATACTTCCCCCCGGACCCCTTACTACCTCAAATCGTCCCTCAACTGCACCGGCACTGCTGATCGCTTCCATCACCTGTAGTTCGTCATGACCCAGCAGGATCGAAGTACCGTAGACGGCGAGGATATTCGATGCATTGAATCTGCCTGTGAGCCTTACCCACACCTCCTTTTCATTGATCTGCATGCGCATACCCTCGAACAGGGACTCCAGTACCCTGCCGTGAAAATCAGCGATCCTCCCAAGTCCATACCGGTGCTTCGCGGCACAGCAATTCTGGATCATCACCTCCCCGTTCCTGTCGTCTGCATTGGTGAGGACAAAAGCGTCCTCCCCGAGCCGGTCGAAAAATGACTTTTTGGCATCGAGGTACTCCCTGAAATCATTGTGGTAATCGAGGTGGTCATGTGTGAGGTTGGTGAATACCCCCCCCCTGAACAACAGTCCGTCGATGCGGTGCTGACTCGCAGCATGTGAAGATACCTCCATGAAGCAATAGGCACAGCCCTGGTCGACCATCTCCCTGATCCACCTGTTGATCTGCAATGCATCGGGTGTGGTGTGTGTTGCCGGGTATGTCTTGTTGTGAATGATCACTTCAATGGTCGTTAGCATACCTGACTTATACCCGAGGGTTGCATGTACCTGATGCAGCAGGGTGGCTATGGTCGTTTTTCCATTGGTGCCCGTGATACCCACCAGGTTGATCTCTCTGGAAGGGTGTCCGTACCAGGCGGAGGCGATCAGAGAAACCGCCCTTCTTGAATTTTTTGTTATGATGAAGGTGATGCCTTGATCGGTCTCCGCGGGCAGCTCTTCACATACGACGGCCGAAGCTCCCGCTTCAGCAGCTGCTGGAATATATGCATGCCCGTCGGTCTCTGTTCCGCGGACCGCAATGAACAGCGCTCCCGCAACCACCTCCCTGGAGTCGAAGGTTACAGAATTGATCTCCCTTCCCATGTCGCCTTCTACATGGTTGACCTCCATCTCCGCTATGAGTTTTTCCAGCTTCATCCCTCTGTGATACTCATTACCAGTTGTACATGATCCCCTTTCCGCAATAGTGTACCGGGTATGGGTGACTGACTCCTTACAGTGCCCCTTCCTTTGATGCTCACCTGTAGCCCCATATTTTCAAGCAGGAACAGGGCATCCTTTGCTCCCATATCCTTTACATCGGGCACATAATAAGAGCTAATATCGCTCCGGCGCAGCTTTACCCCCTCTTCAGTGCTCTTTGTCTTCACCCATTGCACCTCCTGATCGCCCGATTCAAAGGGAATATCCAGGTATTGAAGAGCCGACTCCAGCTCTTGTCTATGGCCGCTCTTCGAATAGGGCCCACCGCTATTAGTTGTAAGAAATTCTGATTGATGGTGCTGCATATTCAGATCCCTGATGTAGATCTTATCGGTAATTTCCCTGAAGATCGGCCCTGCAATCAGGTTACCGTAATAGACCGCTTTTGATGGGGAGCTCACCACCACGATACATGAATAGGCCGGATTGTCGGAGGGGAAGTAGCCTGCAAAGGAGGCCTGGTACCTGCCCTTGGTATAGCCATGTCCGGCTTCAGCAATCTGTGCCGTCCCGGTCTTACCTGCAATCGGATAATAGGCATTTTGCAAATTTTTCGCCGATCCCCGCTCAACAACGCCTTCAAGCATCGGCCTGATCTTCTCAAGGGTCTGATCAGAGCAGATCTTGTGGTTCAGGATTGTCTTGTCGAAGGTGTGGACCACCTTGCCATGATAACGTATTTCCTCCACGAACCCCGGCTTTACCATCTTGCCGTTATTGGCAATCGCGTTGTAGAAGGTGAGCAATTGCAAGGGGGTGAGCCTTACCTCATAACCGATAGAGATCATCGGCAGAGAGATGCCTGACCAACGGGGACTGTCTGTATACTTGATATCAGGCGCCCCCTCCCCCTTGATCTCAACTTCGAGCTTCCTGTTCAGTCCCAGCCGGTAGAGCCGGTCAATAAACCGGGAAGGGTTGTCCTTATAGTATTCGTTTATCAGCTTCGAAATCCCAACATTCGAGGAGTATTCAAATGCCTCACTGAAGGTGATCTTTCCAAGCCCCTCATCGCCACTGTCCTCCATCCTGTGACCATTATAATAAACCACACCGCTACCGACATCGACAATATCATGGGGCTCCACCAGGCCATCTTCCAGCAGTGATATTGCCGATGCAAGCTTAAAGGTCGATCCGGGCTCTGTACTTTCACCGATAGCGTAATTGTAGTTCTCCGTATAACGGCCGCTTTCCGACCTGCCTAGGTTGGCAATGGCCCTGATCTTTCCGGTTTTCACCTCCATAACAATGACCGATCCATGATCAGCCTCATGCTTTTGAAGCTGCACCAGAAGGGCATTCTCCGCCACATCCTGAAGATCAATATCAATGGTGGTAACTATATCATATCCATCCCTCGGATCAATCTCATTCTTATCACTGAGCGGCATCCAGTTTCCGCCAGGGATCTTCTGCATCAACCTGTATCCCTGCACACCCGATAGCTCGGCATCATAGGCACCCTCTATACCTACGACACTACCGTAATCACCCTGCATCGTATAACCAACGGTCCGGGCAGCCAGCATTCCGTGCGGCCTGATCCTGCGGTTCTGCTGAACGAAAATGGTACCGCCCTGGTACCTGCCCAGCCTGAATATCGGAAACTGCTTCAATTCCTGCAGCTGCGTATAGGTAACGTCTCTTTTAAGCAGGAAATAGCGATTACCCTCCTGGCGTGCCCTTACCAGGCTCTGCTTGTAGGTCGTCCAATGCTGGTCCTTAAAGAAACCGGCCATTCTGTGGGCAAGGGAATCCACATACCGATCGAAAATATCCCGGGTAAATGCCTCACTCCGCATGTCCATCCTCACCTCGTAATAGGGAACAGAGACAGCAAGCAGTCGACCATCTACCGAATAGATATTGCCCCTGTTGGGATCAATGGTCTTATAGGAGATGCTGTTCACCTCCGACTCCTCCCAATGATCCTTTTCTATTAGCTGCAGGTAGAACATCTTTCCGAGAATCAGAATCGCAAAGGCAACCAGAGCAAGGTATACCACACTAACACGGATCAATATGTTTCTCTTCAGCGACATGACTACTCTTCTGTTCTTACAAGTTTCTTCAAAGGCTCCTTGTTCTCAACCAGTCCAACCCCCTTCTCTTTTACCAGTTGCTCCACCCTGCTCTGTCTGCTTACCATCATCAGTTCAGAGGTGGTGGTGATCGCCTGCGAGCGCAATTCTTTTACTTCCGACTGCAATTCATTGGTCCTGATCACCAGCTTTTCCGCATGGTTCCTGTTGGCGATCGCGAACAGTGAGATAATGACCAGCAGGACAAGGAACGGGGCCTGTTTGATCACTGACCTCTGTGTCAACACATTCCCATCGACCAGGCTACGGAACGAAAACTCCTGTACCCGCTCATCCCGTACCTCATCGAATTCAATTTTTTTTCTCTCCTGGTTCATCTGTAAAAATCCTTTATTTAAATACCTGATACTAACCACTTAAACCCGATACTAACCTCTCCTTTTTACGAACAGGCTATCCTGCTTCTTTAAATTTTCTCCGCAATCCTCAACTTAGCACTCCTGGCCCTGCTATTCTCAGCGATCTCCTCTTCCCCCGGCACGATTACCTTCCTGTTAATCTGTTTCCAGCATGTCTCAGGATTCCCATAGAAATCCTTTTTCAGCCTTCCCTCCGTATTGCCTGTTCGCATATAATTCTTCACCAGCCGGTCCTCCAGCGAGTGGTAGGTAATCACCACCAATCTTCCCCCGGGTGCCATGTAATCGGCCGTTTGTATAAGCATCTCCCTTAGTGCATCGATCTCTTCATTTACCTCTATCCTGATGGCCTGATATACCCGGGCAAGAAACTTTGACCTGTTCTGCTGTGGAACCAGGTCGCCCAGAACTGCTTCGAGCCGACCGGTTGTTTCGATGGGCGATTCTTTTCTGGCTGCTGTGATGGCCCTGACGATCCGGCCTGTGTTTTTCAACTCCCCATACTCCCTGAAGATAGGGTATAGCTCCTCCTCAGGGGTGCTATTGAGTACTTCGATTGCTGTTTTGCGGGAAGCTGTATTCATTCTCATATCGAGCCTGCTGTCGGCCCGGAAAGAGAAACCCCGGTCAGGCCGGTCAATCTGATGGGATGAAATCCCCAGGTCGGCAAGGATCCCATCGACCTTCGAAATGCCATAATACCGAAGAAAATTTCGCATATACCTAAAATTGGCCCCGATAAACACAAGGCGGTTATCCCTTTTTACATTCTTTTCAGCACCCGGATCCTGATCGAATACATAGAGTCTGCCTCTTTTTCCTAAATTTGCAAGAACCTCACGGGCATGCCCCCCGCCACCAAAAGTGAGATCTACATAGATCCCCTTTGGTTTGATATTCAATCCTTCAATGCTCTCTTTCAATAATACAGGCCTGTGATAAGCCATATTATTCTGATTCTCTGGGTGTTCCACCAAGTATTTTTTCTGCCATAGAAGCAAAATCATCATCCGCAGCACTTACTCCCGAATAAAATTCTGCTGACCAAAGTTCAATTCGGCCCATCTGACCGGCAAGCACTACCTCGTCAGCAATACCGGCATGATCCAGCAACCTTTTTGGTACCAGCATTCTGTTGCTGGCATCCAGGACCAACTCTGCCGTACCGGCATAAAACATCCTTAGAAATCTTGCATGCTCCCTGTTGTAAGGATTGGTCCTCTCCCTGATCATCGCGTTTTGCCGCTCCCACTCTTCCATGGGGTAGAGTATCAAACACTTCTCAAAGACATCACGCTTCAGCACGAAACCTTCCACCGAGGTCTCCTTCATCTGCCTTTTGAAAGCAGCAGGAAAAGAGAGCCTCCCCTTGGAATCAAGCTTAACGGTATATTCTCCAATAAATGTTACCATACCTCTGTCTCTATTGAAAAGTAAAATTAAATAATTTTTCCCACTTCATACCATTTTACCCCACTTTTTCCCACTTTGTTAATAACTTTTATCGGTTTTTACAGAACCATTGCAGTTACAGGGAATTCACAGCGGTATGTATCTTCACAGATTTTTTGATACTTTTGTATGTTGTAATAGTGTATGACCAGATGACAGAGGAGACCCTCAACAAAGATTATAAACCGATTGATATCAGGGAGATCTTCCGCGAAAAAAATCCGCGTATGGCCCGACTGATCCCTGGATTTATATACCGCTACCTCCACCGCGCACTGGTGCTGGATGAGATCAATGAGATTCTGCGGTTACACGGAAATAAGCAGGATTTTGAATTTGCATCAGCGGCGATCGACATGTTCAATGTAACGGTCGACCTGGTCGGGAAGGAGCATCTGCCTGAAGGAGGACCCTTTATTTTCGTTGCCAACCACCCGCTGGGTGGATTCGATGGGGTACTTCTTATTCGTGAGATTGGTGAAAGATACAACCGGAAATATAAAGTTCTGGTAAATGATATCCTGCTCAATATAAAAAATATGCGGGGGTTGTTCATCCCCATCAACAAACATGGGTCCCAGGCCATGGAGAATGTGAGGCGCATTGAGGCAATTTTTCAATCGGACGAGCACGTGATGACCTTCCCGGCGGGGTTGGTGTCGCGCAGAAAACAGGGCATTATAAAGGATGAGGCATGGGCGAAGAACTTTGTTACCAAAGCGGTGCAGCATAAGAGAGATGTGGTGCCGATCCACATTACAGGCAGATGTTCGAATTTCTTTTACAACCTCGCCAATTTTCGAAAATTCCTTGGAATAAAGGCCAACATTGAAATGTTCTACCTGCCCCGTGAAACTTTCAGGCACAAAAACGGACACTACCGGATAACCATAGGGAAACCTGTAAGTTACAAGACCTTTGACAAACAATATAAACCTGCTGAATGGGCTGACAAAATGAGAGACCATTGTTACACGCTTTCACAGAATTCGGAAAGTATATTTGCACCCAAATAACCAAACCAGAAGACCATGAACATGAAACGTATTATTCCGGCACTTCCGAAAGAGCTGATTCTTTCCGAACTTACGGATGATAATTTCATTCGTAAAACAAACAAGGGAGGCAATCTCCTGTACATCGTGAACCATGAAAATTCACCCAATTTACTGCGCGAGATCGGTCGGCTCAGGGAGGTGGCTTTTCGTGCTGCCGGAGGCGGAACCGGGAAGGATTGTGACCTGGACGATTATGATTCAGGAGAAAATGGGTACCAGCAACTAATCGTCTGGGATCCGGATCAAGAGGAGATACTCGGAGGCTACCGGTTTCTGATTTGCAACTCGGAGAGCTGCGGTGCGAATGGTGAGACAAAGCTGGCAACAGCCAAACTATTCAACTTTTCGGAAGAGTTCAAGAAGGACTACCTGCCACATATGATCGAGCTTGGAAGGTCTTTTGTCCAGCCCATGTATCAATCTACCAGCCTCAGAAGAAAAGGGCTGTATGCACTTGACAACCTGTGGGACGGTTTAGGTACCCTTGTACTGGATCACCCCGAAATCAAATATTTCTTCGGAAAGGTTACAATGTACCTGCACTACCACCAGGAGGCGCGGGATATGATCCTCTTCTTCCTTAACAAGCACTTTCCGGATAAAGACAAGCTGGTGATACCGAAAGAGCCGCTACGGGTAGTGATGAAACAGGATACATTAAAAGCGATCTTCACTGGATCCGATTATATTGAAGATTACAAGATCCTTTCGAAAAAAGTACGTTCCCTGGGAGAGACGATCCCGCCATTAATCAATGCCTACATGAGTCTGTCGCCCTCTATGCGATCGTTCGGCACGGTAATGAACCATAGCTTCGGCGAAGTGGAAGAGACGGGGATCATGATCACAGTTAACGACCTCTATAAAAGCAAGGTGGAACGGCATTTATCAAACTACGTACCAAGACATTTACGAAGAATCCAAAATTTAAATATCAGAAACACCAGGCTGAACGACCTGTTCAACAGGTTCAACAGATTAGGAGGATTCTAGTGTTTGTCTATAAAGCCCAATAACTGCGTTATGCTTGTTCTCAAAATGGTCATTTACATTAGTAAACTCACATTTTTCGAACTGCACAAGCCCTGCCCGTCGTACTTAAGTACTAAGGCAGGCGGGACTTGTTATTGAACTTTATAGCTCAAACACCTTACTCTATTGACGAACTCTGTCAATAGATGGGGAGTGGCTGGATCACCACTCAGTAGGCGCGGGAATTGATTCCTTCGATATAGTTAATAAAGGAGGTGTTTACAACCTTGTTTCCACCGGGTGTGGGGTAGTCGCCCGTAAAGTACCAGTCGCCCAGATGGTCCGGTATTGCCTCATGCAGCGCCCCGATGCTCTGGTACACGATCTTCACCTCCGCCCCGATCTCCGGAGTGGTAAGCAGTTCCGCAATTTTGGCAGAAATCTGCTCTGCGGTAAAAGGGCTGTATATATCCTTTACGTAATTGATAATATTCTCTTTCTGTTCATGCTTCTGCGCGACCGATTTCTTGTACACCTCATTGATAACATGCTCTTTCCCATGGTCCTTCAGCAATGCAATGGCAGCCTGAAAGGCAATGAAGTCATTCAGCCTGGCCATATCGATACCGTAGCAATCGGGGTAGCGGATCTGCGGTGATGAAGAGACAACAACGATCCGCCTGGGCCCGAGCCGGTCGAGGATCTTCAGGATGCTCTCCCGCAAGGTTGTCCCCCGCACGATCGAATCGTCGATAATCACCAGGTTGTCCTTCCCACGCCTGATGGTACCATAGGTAATGTCATACACATGGTTTACCAGGTCCTTCCGGCCCTTGTCCTGTGAGATGAAGGTCCTTAGCTTAATATCCTTAATGGCAACCTTCTCTATCCTTGGCCGACGCGAAATAATCTCCGCCATCTGTTCATCATCCAGACCGCCGTTGCTCTTTCTGATCTCCTCGATCTTATCACGGATCATTCGGTCCTCTACCCCGGCAACCATTCCATAGAACGCCGATTCGGCCGTATTCGGGATAAACGAGAATACCGTGTTTTTCGTATCTCCGTCAATGCTCTCCATGATCGCGGGAACGAGAAGTTTACCCAGCATCTTGCGCTCACCGTAGATGCTCTTATCACTTCCCCTGGAAAAATAGATGCGCTCAAAAGAACAGGATCGCTTCTCAAAAGGCTCCCTAACCTGTTCCTGTAAAATGGTACCATTCTTTTTGATTACAATCGCCTTGCCCGGCTCAAGTTCATGGATCTGGTCTGCCTTCAGATCCATAACCGTTTGTATTACAGGTCGCTCTGAGGCTATGATAGCTATCTCCTCATTATGGTAGTAATAGGCGGGGCGGATGCCCCAGGGATCACGCATAACAAAAGCATCACCGTGTCCGAGTAGTCCGGCTATGGCATAACCACCATCCCAACTCTTGGAAGCCTCCGCAAGAATCTTGCCCATTCCAATTTTTTCGGCGATCATTTCAGAGATATCCCTGTTGGAGTAACCTTTCGACTTAAATGAATCGAACAGCACCTGGTTCTCCCTGTCGAGAAAATGTCCCACCTTCTCCAGGATGGTCACGGTATCTGAGAAATCCTTGGGCGACTGGCCGAGGTCGAGGAGTTGTCCGAAAAGCTCATCGACATTGGTCAGGTTAAAATTCCCCGCGATCACCAGGTTTCTGGATTTCCAATTATTCTGCCGCATCACCGGGTGCAGGTTTTCTGTATTGTTGCCCCCGTAGGTTCCGTACCTGAGATGTCCGAGATAGAGTTCGCCCACAAATGGCAGGTTCATCTTGGCCCAGTGTGCATCATTGTACGATTGCGGGTGCTTGCGTTCTGCCTTCTTAAAGTTTCCGTATACATCTTTGAAGATGTCGTTGATCGCATCGCTTTTGGATGATCGGATCCTGCTGAAATATTTTTGTCCTGGGGGAACGTCCAGCTTTACAGTGGCCAGACCGGCTCCATCCTGACCCCTGTTGCGCTGCTTCTCCATCAGAAGATAAAGTTTTTGCAGACCATATTTCCATGTGCCGTACTTCAGCTGGTAATACTCCAGCGGTTTCAGTAACCTAATCAGTGCAATACCGCACTTATGCTTAATTTCATCACTCATACAACGTTACAAAAAAAATAGAGGATCAATCCTCTATTACAATGTTATCTCCAACAATAAAAGCGTCGTGAAAATCACTTTTTATCCTGTTAAGGACTTTAAGTGCTTCACGTCTGGTCCTGAAATCACCTACATAAATCTTGTAATATGATCCTTCATACCTGTCGTAAGTCGTAATATCCGGGTAGGTTGACAGGAAATCGGCCTTTACCCGCCTTTGCTTCTCCTTTGCTCCATGCCCGTTATCCGAAAATATCCTGATCCTGTATCCCGAAACGCCCCTGTTCCTGCTGTTCTGTATAAGATGCTTATTGTAGTTTTCCAGAATCAACGAATCCAATGTAATAACCACATCTCCGGACATCTCCATCTGCTGCAGCCTGCTGAGCGGATCGGCCCCACTCCTGCCTTGTCCTGCAACAGCTGCACTTACAGTTAGTATAGTTGTGATAAAAATAAAAAATCGCATACACTCGAATCGTGTTCCAAATTTAATTAAAAATGTGTTCAATTTATACGCTACGGAAAAATATTAACTATTTTCGCTCCATGTCTGTAAAACGTAGAAATATCCGAAACATTGAAATCATAACAGGATTATTTCTGATCATGTCGGTCATCTCTATCCTCGTGGCCTTCCTTCTGAAGTTTGATTATACCGTTCCGAATGCATCATTCGAGGAGGATATCGATTTTCTTCTCGATAATATTTCACGCCAGAGAGTCAGCGCAATCTCCTGGATCATAGCTGGTTCAGTAAACCTCTTTTTACTTCCGGTCTACCTCATCATGTTTCACAGGTACCAGAAGGGAATGCACCTTTTTAGCGGGTTTCTCATTCTTGTCATGGCCTTTACATTTTTCAGGAGAGGAATTGGTGAACTACAGCTGGCAGAGCTCACTTCCTTGTTGTTGGAGGCAGGGACAAGCCCGGATGATCTGCTCAAGACAGCCATTCTGATCAACCTGAGACAGATTCTTCTTCTTCTTAAAATTGGAATGACAGCATTTGGAGCATTCACCACCGTCTTTACCATCTCCCGTTTCAGCGATGTGAAGTTCCCGGTATTCGGTAGCATGATTGCTTTCCTTGCCGGACCGGTTATCATCACCTATACCTGGTTGAATCCGGAGCACATCCTCATGACCCTGGCACTGGCAGCTGCCTGGATGGGGCTTCTCATTGTCGGAGGGAAATTCGTAACAACAGGTCTTGCTTTCAAACATGTCGACCCGTAAACTGTTAACTATTATATTACAGCTGCAATAAATATAACCGTATCTGAACTATGAAGTACTCCTCAACAAACGATATTTTAGAATCGCTGATCCCCGATGCCGGGGCAAAAGCATTTATCACAGAACTAATCAACTCTTTTCCAGGTTTTATCATGCTGCTGGATGAGGACCGGCGACTCGTATACTCAAACAGGAAAATGATGGATGCACTGTCCATTGATGACTTTGAAACAGTCTTCAGGCTCAGACCGGGGGATCTTTTTCAGTGTGTTAATTCATTTCGAACCACAGGTGGTTGCGGTACTGCAGAAGGATGTGAGTATTGTGGGGCAATGAATTCCATGACAGCTTCCCGGACCGAAGGAAAAACGGTCGCCAACCAATTCAGGGTCCTTGGCGCTTCCAATGGCAAGCCCCAGTCCAGTGTTTTCAGGTTCACTTCAACGCCTTTTCACTTTAATGAGACATTTTTCTATCTCGTCACCCTCGAAGATATCAACAACGAAATCAGGAAGGAGGAACTTGAACAGATCTTCTTTCATGACCTGATGAATTCGATTGGAGGACTGTTTGGTGTGATAGAACTCTTGAAAGAAAATGAGGATATTGAGCCACTGTACATAGATATTCTTGAAGCTTCCTATAATTCGCTGTATGACACGATCAACGAACAGAAACAATACTCCCTGGCCGAAAGCGGAAAGCTACGGATAAAAAAAGAGATGTTGCATCCACAGGATCTGATAATTGAGGCTACACTCCCATTTAATGAGAAAAAAGGATACAAAGCGGCGCTGGAAATAGCCGGGGATACTGCCGATCTGATCTTTACATCCGATTCCTCTCTCCTCTCCAGGGTGTTGATCAATATGATTAAAAATGCACTGGAGGCATCAGAAGAAAAAGATACCGTAACCGTCGGGGCCACCCAAACGGGCCACCAACTTAGATTCTGGGTCCATAACCCGGGTTATATGCCCCGGGAGACCCAGCTGCAGATTTTTGAACGCTCCTATACTACGAAGGGACACGGACGCGGACTTGGAACTTTTAGCATGAAATTACTGGGAGAGAGTTGCCTGGGAGGAAAAGTCGATTTCAGCTCAGAAGAAGAAACCGGGACCACCTTCTGGATCGATTTGCCACTGGATACACAATGATCCTGCATCATTCGTTTGTTCTAAAAACCCACTATTCCATCGCGGCCATCACTTCATCTGTTACCTCGAGGTTATGAAATACATTCTGCACGTCATCGTCATCCTCAAACTCCTCAACGATCTTTAAAATCTGGACAGACTCCTCAATGGTAAGCTCCTTGGTGTCATTTGGAATACGCTGCAATTCAGCACTTTCCGTATCAAGCCCCATCTCATCCAGCTTCTTCTGTACATTGTTAAAATCCTCCAGCGGTGTGGTAATCATAAAGGTGTCATCGTTCAACTCGATCTCCTCCACTCCTGCATCGATAATCTCCAATTCAAACTCTTCAGGGTCAATCTCTCCCTTCGGTACAGTGATTACCCCCTTCCTGTCGAACAGGAAAGAGAGCGACCCGTTGGTACCGAGCGATCCGCCGCGTTTATTAAAAATAGCGCGCACACTGCTTACTGTGCGGTTGTTGTTATCAGTAAGACACTCGATAAACACAGCAATACCATGGGGCAGATATCCTTCGAAGGTCACTTCCTGAAAACTCGACGAATCCTTGTTTGCTTTGCTGATGGCCCGCTGGATATTGTCCTTCGGCATATTCATTCCCTTGGCAGTCTGCACAGCCGACCGCAGGCGCGGATTGGTTTCCGGGTCGCTTCCGCCCAGCTCGGCAGATATGGTGATCTCCTTGATCAGCTTGGTGAAGATCTTTCCTCGTTTGGCGTCGATAGCACCCTTTTTGCGTTTAATGGTTGACCATTTGCTGTGTCCTGACATATTCCTAAATTTTATTTGACCGTTGAAAATCAGTAAAGGCCCATCGGCAATAAAAGCTGCCTTAAAGGACCTTACAAAAATAGGAAAACAGCTTGGATTTGAAAATAGCTACTAAACAGCGACCTGCTTATCACCTGGACACCTCCGAAGACCACACCAACCTTGATATGCAGCGCGGCAGTATCGGCCCGGTAGTTCTCCGAACTATACTTTGAGCTACCGAAAACCGCCGTGTTCCCACCGGGCAGTTCCGCCCCGGCAAAGACAGCATCGGCCTTGATCTTGTAGGGCATGTCCTCACTGACCTTGATTACCGTTCCCCCGAAAACCGTATTGATCTCCACGTGAACGTTCCCCTGGCTCAGATCGGTCCGGGTGAAATCGTACACCCCTTTTCCAAAAATCACACTGTATTCCGTGCCATCTTCCGGACTGTCGTAGACCCGTTCACTGAAGATCGTTTCATTCGGACCGATCTTTCCCTCGGGAATCAGCACCCTGTCAAACAGGATTTTAAGTCCGATGAATATAAAAAATACGCCAACCAGGATCTTAAACACGGGAAAATCCACGTTAAAAACCACTTTGATGATGAGGACCGTGCCTAATGCCAGCAACAGCACCCCCCAGAATAAACCAGCTCCCATTTTCACTAGATTAAAATTTAAATAATTAATTGATTGATATTATAAAGCTCATAATTTGGTAAAATAGCATTTTTGTTTCATTTACCGTGGAACCCTCACAGTGAATTAATAGCATATTTTTAAATAAATGTGCATGCGGATTTCATCTCTTTTAGATTAATATTAAAAATATTTAAAATACATTACAGGGTATACCCTGGTAAATAGTTACAAATAAATTTATGTTCATCAATCCTCGCAGCAACCATTGTTTTACGATACATCTGGTAAGCAAAAAGCAATTCCTGCCGATATCCACTGCAATATTACATCAGTTCAAGAGAGTTTAATAGTAAAAATCGGTGAATGGTGCAGATATATCGGCGAAAAAGGAGAACCTTAGGTAATTTGAGATGAAGAGCCAGGCAGAAAACAGGAAAATGCTTCAGAATAAACTCCCGGACGGTTTCATTTCTTTTTCTAATTTTGCATTCAGGATAGTTACTTGTCCACCACCCTGGCAAAACTGTTTTTCAAAAAGTCAGTATGCAAAAAAAGAAGTTATATGTCGAAACCTACGGCTGCCAGATGAACGTGGCCGATTCCGAGGTGGTGGTGGCGATCCTCCAGAAGCAGGATTACGAGGTCACGGAAAAGATGGAGGAGGCAGACCTTGTGCTGGTAAATACCTGCTCCATACGCGACAACGCCGAACAAAAGGTCAATAAGCGTATCACGGAGTTTGGCCGGCAGAAAAAACAAAACAGCAACCTGGTAGTGGGCGTTATCGGTTGTATGGCTGAACGCCTGAAGGAGAAGCTGCTGGAGAAGGATCGGTCGGTGGACCTGGTGGTGGGTCCGGATGCCTACCGCGAACTGCCCGCACTGCTGGCAGAGGTGGAGGCTGGACAGAGAGGGATCAACACCCTGCTTTCGCTGGAGGAGACCTATGCCGACCTGAGTCCGGTTCGGCTCGACAAAAACCACGTATCGGCCTTCGTCTCGATCATGCGGGGCTGTGACAACTTCTGCACCTATTGCGTGGTGCCGTTCACCCGCGGCAGGGAGCGCAGCCGCGATCCGCAGACCATCGAAAGGGAGGTGCGGGAACTCTTTGAAGCCGGTTACAGGGAGGTGACGCTGCTGGGACAGAATGTGAACTCATACAGATGGAAGGGCAAGCAGCAGGCCGCGATCGAAGGAGAAAAGGTGACAAGAGAGGCACGGTCCATTGATGAAGATATGGCCGGAACTAGTTCACGGTCGGCTGCAAGTGGGGAGTCACAATCCCCTGGTAAAAGTTCACTCACTGCTGCCGGTCAGGAAATCAGCTTTGAGAGGCTGCTGGAACGGATAGCCCGAATCTCCCCATTGTTAAGACTCCGTTTTGCCACTTCCCACCCGAAGGATATGTCTGACGAGCTGCTGCAAATCATGGCACGGTACCCCAACCTCTGCCGCAGCATCCACCTGCCGGTACAGTCGGGCAGCACCGCCGTTCTGAAGCGGATGAAACGCGGGTACACCCGGGAGATGTACGAAAACAGAGTAAAGGCGATCAGGCAATACCTGCCTGAAGCCACGATTTCCACCGATATCATCGCCGGATTCTGTGGTGAGACGGAAGAGGAGCACCGGGAGACCCTTGGTTTGATGAGGTGGACAGGGTTCGATCTCGCCTATATGTTCAAGTACAGTGAGCGGCCGGATACCCTGGCGGCAAAAAAATATAAGGATGATGTTCCGGAGAAGGTGAAGACCCGCCGGCTGAATGAAATTATTGCGCTCCAGGGTGAACTGTCGCTGAAGAGCAAGCAGGAAGATATTGGAAAGGCTTTTGAAGTACTCGTAGAAGGCACATCGAAAAAATCAATGTCGGAACTTGTCGGCCGGACCAGTCAGAACAAAGTGGTGGTCTTCCCGGAAGAGGACCGCAGGCCGGGTGACTATGTCATGGTGAAGGTGCGGGAATGCACCTCGGCAACACTGATTGGTGATATAGTTCAGAAAGACGACCGGTAAATATAAATGTTATTTGTGAACGGATGGACTTCTTGACTGTTGTAGGCTTGGAGTAGGAACAGGAACAGGCACTGGAGTAGGAACGGAAACAGGTTTAATTGGTGAACAGGAGCTATATTATGCCGGCAAATAAAATATTTAAGGATCAGATCAACAGATTCTACTTTAGCAAAAAGCTGGATGTATAACTTTAAGATGCTACATATAAACTAATTCTGCCATGAGCGATCAGATCAAGGAATTTCATGACTACTTGTCGGTAAAACTCTAATCCAAACTTTTTTAGAATCTTAATAATTTGACGATATCTAAAACCTGATAATCTGCCCATTATACTCCAATAACTACAGGGTAATCAAAATTATCATTAATCGTTTCTTACTTCGTCTCCTTCGACGCCCCGATTGCTTTCTCCTTCACTTCCAAAAACAATTCATCCAACTGCTTTTGCATCTCACCTCACTTCATCGGCAAACAGCAAATGCCTGGATTTCAGTGCCCCTTTGGTTTGACCTGTATACCCATAAACGTGAACGTAATACAGAGGCAGGGTTCTGGTCAGCGCAACCTTTTTTCCAGGCTCCTTCACTTTTTTCAAATGAGCAATAGATTCAATACGCATCCATCCATCATAAATCCCACCTTTCACCAGTTTGTCATCAGAATAAGTAATCAGGAAATCTGCAGCAAGAACCTTTCCTGGCCAGGCATGGTATTCAACACCGTACCCGCTGCTGGGTGCAGGACTCCATGTGATGATTTTATGATTTCCTTTGAAAAAGGCATTTGCTCCAGGTAGTTTTTTCACAACATAGTCTTTGGGCAGTTGTACTTCAATTGTATACTCGCCATACTCCACCCCAACAACGGTTTTGGCAGGCAACTGGTACATCATAAATTCTTTGCCTGCGTTGGTTTTTATATTGGTTTTTATATCAAAGTCAAAAGAACCAACCGTGCTTAAGAATTCGGCACTGACACTATCAAGTGCTGCGGCTTTCGCTGCGGCAGCTGCGGCAGCTTTGGTAGCAGCTTCTTCTTCCTTGCTAACACACGCACTTAGTGCGATCAGAGCAAGAGTTGTCAGAATTAAAAATATCTGTTTCATAATTTGTCTATATATTTTGATGTTTTAAAATTAAATTAAATTATCGATTCCGCAAATTAAATTCATTCATTCTGGTAAGTATTACATAACTATAGATATATGTTGTATTATTTACACATTATTCAGCAGGAAACGGCTACCAATCAGTCATCCAGCTCCAATCCGAGTTATTCCCGTGCCTCAGGCGAAGGCAGAATTTCGAATCCATTATAGACATTCGTCTCGGACATAAGTTCCTGCACCTCATCGCCGACATTGCAGAGCTGGAACCGGCTCCCTTTGGCCTGTGAGATCTCCGCAGCAAGTTGCAGGGTACTGAATCCCGAAGAGTCGATAAACCGGATTCCCGCCAGGTTAAAGACAACGTGCCTGCCAGGCACACTTACAAGGTCGCTCAACTGGTCCCTGATCAGCTCTGAAAACAAGGTGTTGATTTTATTCACATGGTTGAGTGACACCATGAATCTTTCCTTTTCCTTCGCCACTTTTAACATAATCCCAAATTTTTTAATTAATTACCCGGTTACGAAAATATAAATACTTTTCCCGGAAACCTGCTCATTACAACATACTTATCAACAATACAATAGCTTTTTTTCACATTCCGACCCAACTTCTGTCACCCACCCCAACCTGTCATCTGCCAGCATCTGTCATTTCCATTGACCATTTCTCTCAAACCGATACAATATTTTATAATGAAACAGATCACTGCACAGAAGTTTCGGCTGACAACCAACCACATATTCTATTTATACTGTAACAAATATTTAAGGCAGGCACCTGCTTTTAAGACTTTTCATTCAACTTTTTCGTTGCACGGTTTCCATCTGACCGGCCTCTTCGGCACTCGATCCATCCGATTCTATTCCGCCTGATTTGAAGCCCGTATCTCCTTCTCTTTTACCGTCAGAAACAATTCATCCAACTGCTCCTGCGAAATCGTAGAGGGTGTATCGATCATCACATCCCGGCCGGCATTGTTCTTCGGGAACGCGATGGTATCCCGGATCGAGTCGAGCCCCGCAAAGAGCGCCACCCACCGGTCGAACCCAAAGGCGATCCCGCCGTGCGGCGGTGCACCGTACCTGAAGGCGCCCATAAGAAATCCGAACTGCTTTGCTGCCTCCTCCCGGGTGAATCCCAAATTGTCGAACATCTGCTGCTGCAGCTCATCGTTGTGGATCCTGATCGATCCGCCACCGATCTCAACGCCGTTAATCACCAGGTCGTAAGCGATGGCACGCACCTTTCCCGGATCGCTTTTAAACAGCTCCAGGTCCTCTTTATACGGACTGGTAAACGGGTGGTGCATGGCATGGAACCGTGCAGTCTCCTCGTCCCACTCCAGCAGCGGAAAATCGACAACCCACAACGGCTTGAACACATTTGGATCCATCAGCTCCAGCCTTCTGCCCATCTCCAAACGCAGCTCGCTAAGTGCCTTTCTCGTCAACTCAGTCTCCCCTGCCAGAATCAGCATCAGGTCGCCCGGCACCGCCCCCATCGCATCGGCCCACTGCTGCAGGTCATCCGGTGAGTAAAACTTGTCGACCGACGACTTAAAGGTTCCCGCCTCATTGTACTTCACGTACACCAAGCCCTTCGCCCCCAGCTGCGGCCGCTTTACAAAATCGGTGAGCTCATCAAGCTGCTTGCGAGAGTATTCAGCACATCCTTCAACGCAGATACCGCTTACATATTCGGCGGCATCAAAAACCTGAAATCCCTTCCCGGCCGTCAGTTCCTTTATATCGGTAATCTCCATGCCAAACCGCGTATCGGGCTTGTCATTCCCAAACCGGCGCATCGCTTCGGAGTAGGGAATTTTTGGATACTTCTCTGTGATCTCTACCCCCTTGATCGCCTTAAACAGGTGGTTCGAAAGGCCCTCAAACGCATCCAGCACATCATCGCGCTCCACGAACGACATCTCGCAGTCGATTTGCGTGAACTCAGGCTGACGGTCGGCGCGCAGGTCCTCATCCCTAAAGCACTTCACGATCTGGAAGTAGCGGTCGAATCCCGCCACCATCAGCAGCTGCTTGAAGGTCTGCGGTGACTGTGGCAGGGCGTAGAACTGTCCGGCGTTCATCCGCGACGGCACGACAAAATCGCGCGCTCCCTCGGGGGTTGACTTGATCAGCACCGGGGTCTCCACCTCGATAAATCGCTCGCCGCTGAGGTAGTTCCTGATCTCGATGGACATGCGGTGGCGTAGCTCCAGGTTCTTCCGCACCGTCTCCCGGCGCAGGTCGAGGTAGCGGTATCTCATCCGCAGCTCATCCCCCCCGTCGGTCTCCTTTTCAATGGTAAACGGCGGCACTTCAGAGCTGTTCAAAATGCTGAATGCGTTCACCAGGATTTCGATCTCCCCGGTCGGCATTTTCGGATTCTTGTTGCTCCGCTCGGCCACCACCCCCTCGACCCTGATCACATACTCCCTGCCCAGTTTCCTGGCGCTCCGGCAGAGCTCCGCGTCGGTCTCCATATTAAACACCAGCTGCGTGATCCCGTACCTGTCGCGCAGGTCGACAAAAGTCATCCCCCCCAGGTCGCGCGACCGCTGCACCCAGCCGCTCAAAACCACCTTTTTATCCACATATTTAATATTCAGCTCTCCACAAGTGTGTGTTCTGTACATCGTTTATCGGTTTTTTCAGTAAATTGCCCAAAATATTCTGCGAAAATATAAAGAATTATTGAGGTACTATGACATATCCGCTCTTCTCTGACGAATATTTTATGAACGAGGCATTTAAGGAGGCGCAAAAGGCCTTTGAAGCCGACGAGGTGCCGGTAGGCGCCGTGGTGGTATCGGGTGAGCGCATTATTGCCCGGGGTTATAACATGACCGAGCAGCTGGGGGATGTGACCGCCCATGCGGAGATGATCGCCCTCACCAGCGCAGCAAATTTTTTGGGAGCCAAGTACCTGAATGACTGCTCCCTGTTCGTTACCCTCGAGCCCTGCCTGATGTGCGCCTCGGCTTTGAAGTGGGCACAGCTCGGAAGACTTGTTTTCGGAGCATCGGACGACAAGGCGGGGTACCATATCGTGGAGCAGCCGGTGCTGCACCCGAAAACAGAGATAAAATTCGGTGTGCTGGAGAAGGAGTGCGGCCGGCTGTTAAAAGATTTTTTCCGGGGAAAACGGTAAGGGCTCTATGAAATTGTAAATCCGGCCCGCTCCAGATCCTTCCAGAAGGCGGGGTATGATTTGGTCACCACCTCCGGATCTTCGATAAGGATCTCTCCCCTCACCATCGCTGCCGGCGCAAAGGCCATCGCCATGCGGTGGTCGTGGTAGGTGGCGATCACCGGCTCCGCATCGGGGGTACACATCTTCCGGTTCCACGACAGCCAGGCCCCCGCCCCGTCCGCCTCCAACAGATACCCCAGCTTCCGCATCTCCGTCTGCAGCGCCACGATCCGGTCGGTCTCCTTGATCTTCAGCGTCTGCGTACCGGTAAACCTGAATGGAATTTCCTTCAAACAGAGCGCCACCGCCATCGACTGCACGATATCCGGACAATTGGTGAAGTCATATTCGAACATTGATGAGGGTTCCACTCCTTTCGCCAGGCCGGACCCACCCGGTGACTTTTCCATCTCTGAGTCTTTCTGCTGATCTTTCAATTCATTTTCCATTGACTTTTCATCCGCCGACTGCAATCCTTTCTTATGATCGGCACCGCTCGATGCTTTCTCCTGTAGTCCGGACCCATCTCCAGATTCCTCCTGCAGCCCGGATCCTTCCTGCGATTTTTCATGCAGACCTTCCCTATCTTGATAGTTTTTCTGCTGGCTGGGTTCTCCCGGCTGCACTTCCTTCTCTGGTTCTCCCCCTCTCTCCAAAATAACTTTCTCCCCGTCAAACACCGTCTTCATCCCCAACCTACCAAAAATCTCCGTCACCGCACTATCCCCCTGCAAACTCCCCTCCCTCAAACCGGTAAGCTCCACCCTGCCCCTCTGCTCCAGGAACGCCATCGCATACCAATAGGACGCCGCGCTCCAGTCGGCCTCCACCCTGTACCTCCCATGCCTGTATTTTCCACGGGGGATCGCAATGTGGTTGCCGCTCCATAGACTTTCAGCACCGCACTCCCTCATCAGCGCCAGGGTCATTTTAATATACGACGCCGAAACGACCTCCCCCTGCAGCTCAAGGCGAAGTCCGCGTTTCATGGTGGGAGCGGTCATCAGGAGCGCACTTATAAACTGACTGCTGATCCCACCGTCGATCGCGATCTCACCCCCTTCCAGCTCTTTTCCGGAAATCTTTAGCGGGGGAAAACCCTCCTTTTCCGTGTAGCTGATATCGGCGCCGAGGGACCTGAGGGCGTCGACGAGCGGACCAATCGGGCGCTGCTTCATCCGCGGGGAGCCGGTGAGCACCACCTCTCCCTTTTGCGTGCTGAAATAGGCCGTAAGGAACCGCATGGAGGTGCCGGCATGTCCAATATCGTGTACCGGTAATTTGGAAGAGTCCGTCCCGGTTTTTCTCTCCGAACCGGAAGGAGCCCCTGCAATTGCACCTGTTATTCCCTTCGTATTATCCGAAACCGCGGACGACCCCCCGTCCGTCCCTTTATGATCATTCGAACCGTGAAGGGCCCTGACCATCACATCCGTATCGTCAGAATCGGAGAGTCCCTCGGGAAGGCCGGCATTCCCGGAGAGCGCATGGATAATCAGCAGCCGGTTGGAGATGCTCTTGGAGGCCGGCAGCTGCACCGATGTGTTCAATACTGAAACTGGTCTGGAAATTTTATATATCATCCGTTTGAATCTATGATATTTATCTGTTAATTTACCGATAAAGTATATTTATCGGTAATAAATCCGATATTTTTTACTCGTGAAATAACAGGTGCTCCTGCATATGAGTCAGCAAAGTCCTGCTTCCACCTCACATTTCAACCCGCCTCCATTTTACCCCTCCTGGAATTAAATGAAGCGGCCGCCGCACCGGCGTTCCCCCGGTAAAATTAATAAAAACCGGGGAGGAAATGTTTTAAAACTTGTTTAGCATCTGATTTTATCGTATTAACTTGCGATCCGATTAAATATCTGAACCACAATGCTCGATTTTCAAAACACAGAAACTGCTTTTTCGATTAAGTCCGACAGGGATATCAGACGGGCCTATTTCATGTATAAGATGATCTCGTACCCGTGGATCGTGAAGATCGCGAATCAGCTGATCAAGGTGGCGGCGGCCATCCGGTTTCCGATTAATTGGATCGTGAAGCCGACGGTGTATGCGCAGTTTTGCGGCGGGGAGACCATCGCCGATTGTGCGCCGGTGATTGATAAGATCAGGGGGGGTGGGGTCTATTCGATCCTCGACTACTCGGTGGAGGGGTCGGAAGATGACGCCCTGATTGAGCAGGCGCTGGAGGAGACGCTGAATGTGATCGCTTATGCGGTAACGAATGACAGCATTCCGTTTACGGTGTTCAAGCCGACCGCTTTTGCAAAGAGTGATGCGCTGGAGGTACTGAGCGGTTCGGAGGAGCCCGATGAGGAGAGCAGGCGTGAGGGTGAGAAGTTCCGGGAACGGGTGGGCCGGCTTTGCGAAAGGGCCGCCAGGTACGGGATCCCCATTATGATCGATGCGGAGGATTCATGGTACCAGGAGATTATCGACAGGGTGGTGATGGAGAATATGACGAAGTACAACAAGGAGAAACCGATCGTTTTCAACACCTACCAGATGTACCGGCACGACCGGCTCGAGAGGTTGAAAAGGGACCACGCTGAGGCGAAGAAGGGGAAGTTCTTCCTGGGAGCGAAGTTTGTGCGGGGTGCTTACATGGAAAAGGAGCGGGAGCGGGCCGAAGAGATGGGATATGAGGATCCGATACAGGTCGACAAGCCGGCGACTGACCGTGACTACAACCTGGCACTGAAATATACACTGGAGCATCTGGACGATTTCGCAGTGTTTAACGGCACGCACAACGAGGAGAGCAGCCGGTACATGGCGGAGCTGATGGATGAGATGAAAATCCCGAGAAATGATGAACGCTGCTGGTTCTCTCAGCTGTACGGGATGAGCGACCATATAAGTTTCAACCTGGCGGCTGAGGGGTACAACGTGGCGAAGTATGTGCCATACGGACCGGTGAAATTCGTGCTGCCTTATTTGATGCGACGCGCTGAGGAGAACACGTCGGTAAAGGGACAGACCAGCCGTGAGCTGATGCTGCTGACAAAAGAGAAAAAACGGCGAAGGAAGATATAGTCGGGGGCCTCTGCATGCTGCTGCAATATGGTGGCATTGCTCGACCTGTAGCTTAAAGAACAGGAAGATGCTCTGCAAGTTTGTCACGGCTGAACCTTGATATTGAGCCAGGGCTGAACCTTCTCCCGTTAGAGTCCTGATCCCTGAACAAAGCTGATTATCGAGTTGACTGTTTATGAATGGCGCCAATGGTGATCCCGGAATTGACAGTTTCTGAAAAGTGATGGTGCAGATCCCGGAGTTGACAGTGTCTGAAAAGTGATGGTGCAGATCCCGGAGTTGACAGTGTCTGAATGGTGAAGGTATGCCGGGAAAAATTCCTATCTTTGCTTTATAAGATCGGTATACATGAAAATTGACAACCAGAAGAATATTTACAGGATCTGGCTGCGAAAGATGGCTTTTACCATCGTATTCACAGCCTCCATTATCACGGTGATGTTCCTGAAGGTTTTTGACCATCCGGAATCGCCGATAACCAAATACCATGTGATCATTGCCATTTCGGCAGTGTTCATAATAATTAGTACGATTGGTGTTCTCCGCAATCCCTATTACTTCTACTTCGACGATTCCAAAGACATGCTGGTATTCAGGTACTATCCCGTCGGGATCTTCAACAGTAAAAAGAACTCCGTACAGATCCCAAAACAGCAGTTTGTAAAATATGAGATCGTAAAATATTTTTTCGGTATGGAGGAAAAGCTGATTCTCTATCAGAACTATCGCAACAAGGTAGCCAAATACCCGCCGATTACCCTTTCTGCTGTTGACAAAGCCGACCGCGAAAAGCTAAAAAGAGCACTGCAAAACTACAGTGGGAAATAATTGATCTTGCATTTTTGTATACTTTTCCTGGGAATTGTTGTGCGTTTATCTCTTAATTGCTGTCTTTCCTGATAATTGCTGTCCGTTTTTCCCGATAATCACTATCTGTTATCTAAAAAAATGTGTTTTTGCACGATATTTTCTTGCGGTAACACATTAAATGAATGTGGGGAATTGGTATGCACCTTACTACAGACATATCACCCCTAACGGGGTTGGGTTTCATTGTGACATTTCTGCTACAGACATTTTGCTCCTCTGGAGCAATGATAGCTCCGGTAGGAGCGGCATGTCTAGCTCCGGTAGGAGCGGTATGTCTAGCCCCGTTAGGGGTGACATGTCTGTAGCTGGAATGTTGCAACGAAGCA
>JBBDUV010000072.1:97118-98483 GCA_040903745.1 Bacteroidales bacterium
AAGCTCCGGTAGGAGCGGCATGTCTAGCCCCGTTAGGGGTGACATGTCTGTAGCACCGGGTTGAATAAAAAAATCTATGAATTCAGAAACATTACAATACCAAATCGCCCTCACCATGATCCCGAAGATCGGGGCCATCACCGCGCGTAAACTGATCGAATACATTGGATCCCCCGAAGGGGTATTCATGGAAAAAACATCCCATCTGCGAGCCATCCCCGGTGTGGGTGAATACCTCGCCGCGCAGGTATCTGCAAAAAACTACCTGGCTGAGGCCGGATCAGAGATGCTCCAGATGCAAAAAAGAGGCATCTCCTCCGTCTGGTACCAGGATGAAGCCTATCCATGGCAACTGAAAAACTGCGCCGATGCACCGCTGCTGCTCTTTTACAGGGGAATACACGGATTTAACCGGACCAAAACCCTTAGTGTAGTTGGAACACGTAATGCGACACATTACGGACGAGAGATGTGTGAAGCGATCATCTCAAAACTGGCAGCCGGTTATCCCGACATGGTGATTGTGAGCGGACTGGCATACGGGATAGATATAATGGCTCACCGTTTTGCGCTGAAATACGGGCTCGACACCTGGGCCGTGCTGGCACACGGGCTTCATACACTTTATCCCTCTTCCCATGCCGATGTTGCCGGTCGGATCATGAAGCAGGGGGCACTGATGTCTGATTTTCCAACCACGATAAAGCCGGAGAGAAACAATTTTCTTCGCAGAAACAGGATCATTGCAGGACTTTCGGAAGCGACACTGGTGGTTGAATCGGGACCTAAGGGAGGGGCCCTGATCACCGCAGAGCTGGCCGCATCCTATAGCAGGGAGGTATTCGCCGTTCCCGGCCGGGTGGGCGACACCTACTCATCAGGTTGTAACCGGCTTATTCAAAACAATATTGCAGCGCTCATTGAAAATGGAACCGATATTGAAAAATTGCTGGGCTGGGAACCGAAGGTGAGCCAGGAAGAACCACAGAATGCCATCACAGAACCGTTAACTGAAGAAGAGCGACTAATCCTCCGGGCGATCAACGACGATCCCGGCCTCGGACTGGAGATCCTCAGCATCCGCACCGGGATCCCCCTCCACAAGCTATCCGGCACCCTGCTCCAGATGGAACTCCGCAATTGGATCACAACTATGCCGGGTAACCTCTACAAGGCCTCGGTAAGGGTGAATACATAATAAAAAACACCCTGCCAACTTCTGTCTCATAAATTGTTGCTTAAGCTTTTCGTATCTTGCTCGAAGTCGATTGATTATGGCTGAATAAGCCAGAAGTGTGTTAGATGGCAAGTTTAAGCGTTAAAAACTACATCGGAAAACAGTTTAATAGCTATTTTAACATGACG
>JBBDUV010000072.1:98583-110291 GCA_040903745.1 Bacteroidales bacterium
TCAAGGGACTACATATGACGTCAAGGGACTACATATGACGTCAAGGGACTACATATGACGTCAAGGGACTACATAAGAGTTATGGAAGAGTCCAAATCAACCATCAAGTCCTGAAACATCCAGCTCCCTGAATGACTGTAGCAGTTCCTTCAGACTGGAAGCGATCCTGTTCACGCCCCCTTCAATATCCGATTCGATATTCAGGGGCATGACCGGATCATGCAAAGATAAACGTAGCAGATACCAACCTCTTTCATCATCGTTTCCGCATCTCACCCGGATGCCTTCGTAATTCGGGCTAACAACCTCCCAATCGTCCTGTAAGGCAGACTTCTCCACCATCTTTTCAATCACCTCGTTGCCATATTCGCTAAAATTATCTTTCAGTATGGAAAACCTGAACTCCCTGCTCTCTGCCGGCGATTTCAATCCACCGATCAGATCTGTTAGCTCACCTCCCTGCGCCCTGCTATGTGCCGTCTCCACCAGCAGCTTAGCCACTAAATAAGCGCCATCATCCAGGAAATAGTTCTCTTTCAGGGCCGCATGGCCGGAGGTTTCAATGGCCAGGTGGCACTCCTTCCCTTCACTATTCAGTCGAATGGCCTCATCGATCACATTCTTGTATCCCCGCTTAAACCTGTGATGAACTCCTTTCAGTTCCTCTTCAATGAATTTTGTCAGTCCGTCTGAAGTAATTGAATCTGTTACAATAATACTTTCCGGATGCTCCTTCAGAACCACCGCCGAGATCAGAGCGATCAGGTCATTCCTGTTCACCGGATTCCCTTTACGGTCAACCACAGCGGCCCGGTCCACATCCGTATCGAAGATAATCCCCAGATCAGCCTTATGCTTCACCACAGCCTTACAGATGGAATTCATCGCCTCCGCATCTTCCGGGTTCGGTACATGGTTCGGAAACCTGCCATCGGGTTTGAGGAACTGGCTCCCTTCAGTGTCCGCCCCAAGGGGCTCCAACACCTTTGATGCAAAGAAACCGCCTGCCCCGTTCCCGGCATCCACAATAATCTTTGCCCCTTTCAGCGGTCTGTCATAATCTTCGGAGCTGTTTGCCCCTGCACGGATGTATGTCACCAATGATGTCGCATATTCAGAGATAAAATCAAATTTTTCGACATCCCCCGTTTTGGAGGATTCTGCAAAATCCCCCCTTTCAGCGATGGTAAGAATCTCAGAAATATCCCGCTTATCCAGTCCGCCTTCAGCTGTAAAAAACTTCAGCCCGTTCCTGTTATAGGGAAGGTGGCTGGCAGTGAGCATCACTCCTGCTGTAGCTTTTATATTACTGCTCTTCGTTGTCATGAACATAGCGGGTGTGGAGGCTATTCCACAATCGACCACGTTACCTCCCATGGAAACAATGCCTTCGGCAATAGCTTTCTTTAATGATGCTCCGCTGATGCGTGAATCCATTCCAACGGCCACAATAATATTCACATGCCCCTTCTTGTTGAGCCAGGTAATAAAAGCTTTCCCCAGTTGTGTTACCACTTTCGGGGTAAGATTCACATTTTCCCCCTTCACGCCTTCCAGGGCCACACCCCGAATATCGGATCCGTTTTGTAATTTTTTCCAGTTCATATAAATGATGTTATAAGTTGCAAAAAGCCAATATAAATAGTCTGTCCACTCCGACTCTATTGACACACCCTAAATAATGAAAATATGTAGATAGCTTAAAAATATGGTTTTGATAAACCAAAGATAGTTCAATTTTTCTCTGTCGAAAAATCAATTCACAGCGGCAATTATCCAGCTCAATTTACAATAATATCTTTCAATCTCTCTCAGCCCTGATAGGAACGAAATAGAAAACAGACCATGATCTTTCCGTTTTTCTGACTCGGAAGGACCATCCCGGTCTTTTACTTGATGATCCCGGCTGAGCCGGTAATTCTCAAACACGCATAATCTTCATTAGAAGTTGGAGCTACTTGAGAGAAAAATTACAACTATTCTGATTTCATTAAGAAAAATATTGCTCACAAATAACAGGTGAGTCCAAAACAAACACATTAATCATGTTAAAAAATATCTTCAAAAAACTATATTTGCCGTAACTTTTAGTTTTTGAACCATGCAGATATGAAATACCATGCTTCATCATTCTGACGCATATATATAATTGATAAACTTATACCTAACTCTAACAATTAAACAGGAAATTAAAATGGATCCAAAACTAGAACAATTCATGGCCGTAATCAAGGCCAAAAATACGGCTCAGCCGGAATTCTACCAGGCCGTTCATGAGGTGGCCGAATCGCTTATCCCCTTCATTGAGGAGAATCCCAAATACAAACATGCAAAAATCCTGGAGCGCATTGCCGAGCCTGAGCGCATTATCATCTTCAGGGTACCCTGGATCAACGACAAAGGGGCCGTTGAGATCAACCGCGGTTTCCGTATTGAGATGAATTCAGCCATTGGTCCGTATAAGGGCGGACTCCGCTTCCACCCTACCGTGAACCTCAGCATCCTCAAGTTCCTGGCATTTGAACAGGTTTTCAAGAACAGCCTTACCACCCTGCCCATGGGTGGCGGTAAAGGCGGATCGGACTTCGATCCCAAGGGAAAATCGGACAATGAAGTGATGCGCTTTTGTCAGAGTTTCATGACAGAACTGTGCCGGCATATTGGTCCGAACACAGATATACCTGCAGGCGATATTGGCGTTGGTGGCCGCGAAATCGGGTATCTTTTCGGTCAGTATAAAAGGATCCGGAATGAATTTACCGGCGTGCTCACCGGCAAGGGACTCGAATGGGGAGGTAGCCTGATCAGACCGGAGGCCACAGGCTACGGCGCCGTATACTTCGCCCAGGAGATGCTGGCCATGAAAAACGATTCGCTGGAAGGAAAAACTGTCACCGTCTCCGGATCGGGCAATGTGGCCCAGTTTACCACGCAAAAAGTCACCGAACTGGGGGGCAGGGTTGTTACACTTTCTGACTCAGCAGGATTTATATACGATCCCAATGGCATTGATGCAGAAAAGCTGGCCTGGGTGATGGATCTGAAAAATATCAGGCGGGGAAGAATCAGTGAGTATGCAGAAGAGTTCGGTTGTGAATACCAGGAAGGCAAACGTCCGTGGGGCGTTCCTTGCGATGTTGCATTTCCTTCGGCAACAGAAAATGAGATCAACAAGGATGATGCTGAAACACTTGTAAAGAATAACTGCAGGGTAATCAGCGAAGGGGCCAACATGCCGTCCACACCGGAAGCCATCGAGATTTACCAGCAAAACAAGCTGCTTTACGGACCGGGCAAGGCGGCCAATGCAGGAGGTGTGGCGGTTTCCGGACTCGAAATGACGCAGAACTCCATGCGACTTCCATGGAGCCGCGAAGAGGTGGATGAACGCCTGCAAACCATTATGAAAAACATCCACGCCACATGCGTGAGATTTGGTACTGAAGGGGAATATGTCGATTATGTGAAAGGAGCCAATATAGGCGGATTCGTTAAGGTGGCAGATGCCATGCTCGCACAGGGAGCGGTATAGTAAAACAGGATCCTGAACAACATTATAAAGCTGTCTGTGTTTTATCCCCAGGCAGCTTTTTTTTTAACAGAACTGTTCTACAGCCTGTTTTTTGCGCTTAAAAGAATCGTTAATTTTGCACCTGTATGAATTATGAATTCACAGATACACATGCACATCTGTATTTGGATGCGTTTGAAAAAGATCTTGAGAAGGTGATCGATCATGCCCTAACCAGTGGGGTAAAGAGGATATTCCTGCCGAATCTCGACAGCTCCACCGTGGTTGCCATGAACAGGATATGTGGACAATATAAAGGTGTATGTTTTCCTATGATCGGCCTTCATCCGACATCCGTTAAGGAGAATTACAATGAGGAACTCAAACTTGTTAAGGAGCAGCTGAAAAACAACCACTTTATCGCAGTGGGAGAAATTGGAATCGACCTGTACTGGGATAGATCATTCCTCTACGAACAGCAGTCGGCTTTCGAAAAACAACTGAACCTGGCAAAAGAGAACAACCTTCCGGTAGTCATCCATGCCAGGGAATCATTCGATGAGATCTTTGTCATTCTCGACCAGAAATACACCCCTGAATTAACTGGGGTCTTTCACAGTTTCACCGGTAATATTGACCAGGCAAAAAAGATACTCTCCTACGATTTTTATATCGGCATCAACGGGATCGTTACATTTAAAAACTCCGGACTTGATAATGTGGTAAAGGAGATACCTCTGGATAGGCTACTGATCGAAACAGATGCCCCCTTTCTGGCCCCTGTTCCCTACCGGGGAAAAAGAAATGAAAGTTCCTATGTAACAGAAGTGGCGAAAAAAATTGCTGGAATAAAAGAGCTGGAACTAGAAGAGCTGGCCAACATAACGACAAGAAATGCGTTAAGTCTCTTTACAAAAGCGTTCTGATTATATAACAATTATAATAGCTGCACCAATATGTACCAAAAATCTGCAGGAATCACACCAGGTTACTGCCCCAAACGAAAAAATACAATCATCCTGAGTAATGCAGAATAACAAAGGAATATTGCTTATCTACACCGGCGGAACCATCGGCATGGAAAAAGATCCTGAAAACGGGGTGCTGAAACCTTTCGACTTTTCCGATGTAAGTGAAAAGATACCTGAGCTGCAACGTTTCGGATTTGATATCGATACCATCCAATTCAGGTCACCTGTGGATTCATCCGATATTCATCCCGGATTCTGGATCGAACTTGCCGACATCATTGAAGAAAATTATAAGATATACCTCGGATTTGTAATTCTTCATGGCACTGACACCATGGCATATTCCGCATCGGCGCTAAGTTTTATGCTTGAAAACCTGTCCAAACCGGTTATTTTTACCGGAGCGCAACTCCCCATTGGAACGTTGCGAACGGATGGAAAGGAAAACCTGATCACCGCCGTAGAAATTGCTGCATCCATTGAGAACGGACGGCCGGTAGTGCCCGAAGTATGCATCTATTTTGAAAGCAAACTTTACCGGGGCAACCGCACTACCAAAGTAAATGCCGAACAATTTAACGCTTTTCAGTCGGCCAACTATCCTTACCTGGCGAAAGCAGGGGTTAACCTGGTTTTTAACCGGGAATTCATCATCTACCCACAAAAACAGGAGCCACTGATCGTACACCGCAATTTCTGCGATCAGATTACCATTATAAAGTTATTCCCCGGTATCAATAGAAAATATATGGATTCAATCCTCGGCATCGAAAACCTGAAAGCGGTGATACTTGAAACCTACGGAGCCGGGAACGCACCCTCGGAAGAGTGGTTTATGAAAAGAATCCGACGTGCCGTGGAGAAAGGAATTATCCTTTTGGATGTTACACAATGCAGCCGTGGAAGTGTTGAGCTCGGACGTTACCACACAAGCCAGACACTTCTCGAGGCAGGAGTTGTCAGCGGCTACGACATTACCACTGAGGCTGCTACAACCAAACTAATGATTCTTTTAGCTCAAAATATCAGTCCCACAGAAGTTAAAATACTTTTAAATAAATCCCTTAAGGGAGAAATAACCCTGCACTAATTAAATTTTTATTTTTTTTTTGTATTTTGCGCCGCGATTATCTGTACAATTCAGTAATTTAGCAAATCGTAAGTTCTTTGGATGAATGGTATTAAAAAGGGTGCGAACCCAAACATTGTCAGGAGAGGTGCAGGAGTGGCTTAACTGGCACGCCTGGAAAGCGTGTGTACCTCAAAAGGGTACCGAGGGTTCGAATCCCTCTCTCTCCGCGAAATAATATGTAAAACATTTAATAATTAAGAAGTATAACAAACATTAACAACAATGAAAAAACTATTTGCATTAATAGCCGTTTTCGGGATGCTTATGATGGGAGCATCTGTATCTGCCCAGGAAGATCCGGCGGCAGATTCCCTAATCGCTGATGACACCACTGAGATGGCTGAAGAAGTGACACCAGATGAAGCTGAGCAGGCTGCAGTTCCAGAAGAAGAAAAACAGGGTGGTCTGGGTGTATTGCACACCAATCTCAAAACCAAGTTTATCGAAGGTGGTGCCGGTTTTATGGGCGCTGTGCTTATGACACTAATCTTTGGTCTGGCACTCGCGTTTGAAAGGATTATTTACCTAAGCCTCGCATCTACAAACACTGAAAAGCTACTTGAAGCTGTTGAAGCAGCATTGGAAGAGGGCGGTGTTGAAGCTGCAAAGGATGTGTGCCGTAACAACCGTGGTCCCGTGGCAAGCATATTCTACCAGGGACTTGACAGGGCTGATCAGGGCATTGACGTTGTTGAAAAATCAGTCATCTCCTATGGCAGCGTTCAGATGGGGCTCCTTGAAAAAAATCTTTCATGGATTTCACTGTTTATTGCAGTAGCTCCCATGCTTGGATTTATGGGTACTGTAATCGGAATGATCCAGGCCTTCGACAAGATCCAGGAACAGGGCGATGTTTCTCCAACGGTTGTGGCAGGGGGTATCAAGGTTGCTCTTATTACAACTGTAACGGGACTGATCGTTGCTATCATTCTCCAGTTCTTTTATAACTACCTGATCTCCAAGGTGGATTCAATTGTGAACCGCATGGAAGATGCATCCATATCCCTTGTTGATATGCTGGTAAAGCACAATCTTAAAAAATAAAATAACAGACTATGTCTTATTCTAAAATATCATCAATCACACTAATTGTGGTTGCAGTAATCTCACTGGTAGTCATACTGTTCTTTTATTCAAGTCCAAGAACCGTTGACATCATTGAGCTTGAGGCACGCATTGAGCAGCTCCTCACCGAAGGTGCGCTACCAGGAGAGCCAGAACCCGGAGTCGCTGCAGATGTTGACACGACAGCTGTTGACAGCGTTACTGCCGACAATCTTGAAACGACTGAAGATGGAACCGCAGAGGAGGTCATGGATGAAGATTCAGCTGCCATAATCGCAGATCTAGAGGAGGAAATTCCAGTTCCCGATGTAATAGTTGAAGAGGTTGACCTCAAAGATTATCTGAGTAACTGGGAATATATGGTGTACAAGCGGACTGATTATGCATTGGGATGGGCCTATTTCCTGCTGCTAATTGCAGCCGTCGCGGCACTTACATTCCCGCTGATAACTATTGTAACCGATGTGAAAGCGATCCTGCGGCTTCTGATGGTCGTTGGAGCAGCTGCCGTACTGTTGCTGGTCTCCTATTTTGTGTTTGCATCCGACACACCCATCAACATTCTCGGATATACCGGAACAGACAACACTAATCCGGTAACACTGAAATGGATCGGAACCGGGTTGTTTTCCACATACATCATTTTCGGTATTGCATTTTTATCAATACTCTATTTTGAAGTTGTTAGCATATTCAAATAATATTCCGGGGAGTCCCGGTGTTCAAAAGCACCTGGTAACCCTTTAAATTGGAAACCCAATGGCAAAAAGAGAATTACAAGAGGTTAATGCAGGATCAATGGCCGATATTGCCTTCCTGTTGCTGATCTTCTTCCTGGTTGCCACTACAATGGATGTTGATTCGGGACTTACGCGGCTTCTACCTCCCATTCCTGAAGAAGAAGAGGAGATGGAAGTCCAGGTCAAGAAAAGAAATGTCCTTGTAGTACTTATAAACAGGAACGACCAGTTAATGGTCAGAGGCGAATTTGGAACCCGGATAGATGAGCTGAAGAATATAACTATGGAGTTCTTTACCAATCCGAACAACGATCCGGATCTTCCCGAAAAGGAAGATGCAGAGATTCAGTTTCCCCCTGGATCATCACCGCTTATCCCGGCCGACGGAATCTGGAGGGGAAAAGTCTCCAAAGGCGTTATATCTCTACAAAATGACAGGTCAACAACGTATCGGCAATACCTGCTGGTACAAAACGAACTGGTCGCTGCTGTGAATCAACTCCGAAAGGATTTTTGCAAATTATATTTTGATAAAGATTTCGATCAGCTTAACATGAACAGTCCAACAGAAAAGGAGATTTCCGAAGCAATCAGGAAAGTTTACAAAATGAACATCTCAGAGGCGGAACCAAAAAATATAGGAGGGCTCAGGTAATGTCTAAATTCAAAAAGAAAAAAGGAACCGGCGCACAGAAGATCAATACCGCTTCTCTGCCCGATATCATCTTCATGCTGCTGTTCTTCTTCATGGTATCAACAACCATGAGAGAAACAGAGGTGCAGGTGCAGGTAAAACCTACTGAGGTCTCTGAAGTTAAAAAACTAGAACAGAAAAAGCTTGTCAGCTATATATATATCGGACGACCAATGAGACAGCTACAGGCTATGTATGGTTCAGAGCCCATGATACAGTTAAACGATAAGTTGGTAAACGAGGAGGGAATTCCCACCGAATCAGTACAGGATTTTGTTTTGTTCGAGCGTGAAAAACTACCGGAAGTGGATAAGCCCAGGATGGTGATGTCGCTCAGAATTGACCAGGATATTCCGATGGGCAAGGTGGATGATGTAAAGCAGGCGCTGCGACAAGCAAAAGCTTTGATCATCAATTACTCAGCACGTAAGGATCATAAGGAAAAAGGTCGCTGACAAATACTTCAAACGTTTTTAATTGAATAAGTCATTCTTAGGGATGGCTTATTTTTTTTCTTTCGGCCTGAATGTGCTCCTGTAATGATAGACCGTTCGCAGGAGTAAAAAAACAACTGCCATACCCACCATACCAGCCGCGATAAACCTGAATGCACCGGGAAATTCAATCATCGCTACCAGCGACAGAAGGAACAGGAGCGCTGTTATTATGCCGATGACCAACATGGCATTCCTGTAAATTCTGTCATTCCTGCCTCCTTTATCACCTTTCATGCTGCCACTACTCCGCATCATCAACAACCAGTTTGTAACCCTTACCGTGTACGTTGATAATCTGTACCCTGGGATCCTCTTTGAGGTATTTCCTTAGTTTGGTTATATAGACATCCATGCTCCTCGCATTAAAGTAATTGTCGTCAAACCATATTGCCTTCAGTGCAAAATTTCGCTCAAGCACCTCATTCATATTATTGCAAAGCAACTTCAACAAGTCAGTCTCCTTGGTAGTAAGTTTCTGGATTTTTACGCCTATCGACAGCTGCTGCCTTTTTACATCAAAAATATACTTTCCTATCTCCCAGATTTTCTTCTCCTCTCCCATTTTTCCTTTTGTTCTCCGCAAAATCGCCTCAATCCTGAATAACAGCTCCTCCATACTGAAAGGTTTGGTTATATAATCGTCGGCTCCCCTGCTGAATCCCTCCAGTATATCATTCTTCATTGATTTCGCTGTAAGAAAGATTATAGGAATTTTACTGTTCATAACCCTCACATCCGTTGCAAGTGAAAACCCGTCTTTCACCGGCATCATCACATCGAAGATGCATAAATCGTAATGGTACTGCTCGAAATAACGAAAGGCCTTATCACCATTGGTTACCCAATCAGTTTCGAAATTTTTGGCCTGCAGGTATTCCTGTAGCAAAGATCCCAGGTTCTCATCATCTTCAGCCAACAGGACGCGAATTTTTATCTCTTTCATGACTACTGCTTTTCATGGATTGGTATGGAAATATCAAATTTTGTTCCTTTGTTTAATTCACTCGACAAATTGATGGATCCCTCATGGTGATCTACAATGAGTTTAACATAGCTCAAACCGAGCCCGAATCCCTTCACATCATGAACATTGCCTGTCGACACCCTGTAAAACCTGTCAAACACCTTCTTCTGGTTATCCTTGCTGATCCCTACACCGTTGTCCTTCACACTAAACCTGAAATCTTTCTTAGTATTTGTCATGTGAATAGTAATATCAGGAGCTCCCTGACTATATTTAATTGCATTATCCAGAAGATTGGTAACCACATTCATCAGGTGAACTTTATCTCCATATACGGCATCACAAGTCGATTCGTCTTTAATTTCCATCTTTCCGTTCTGATTTTCCACCTGCAATTTAAAATTTTGAACAACTGTGGTGATGATCTCATTCATACCAACCTCTTTCTTCTTCAGTACAAGATGACCCTGGTCAAGAACTGCCATCTGTAAAACGCGTTCAACCTGATAGCCAAGTCGCTTGCTTTCGGCCTGTATTATCCGCGAAATATGTCCGGAGTTCTTTTTTTCAGCAGGGATGCTCTGATCATTCAGCATCTGGGAAGCCAGACTTATGGTTGAAATCGGAGTTTTCAATTCATGAGTCATGTTGTTCACAAAATCATTCTTAATATCCGATAACCGTTTCTGTCTAAAAATGACATAAAGGGCAAAAGTGAAGAGGATAATCATCAGAATTGTCAGCACCAGTGTAGAAAACACGAGAAATCCAAGAGAAGTTCTAACCAGCTCTTTCTGACCGGGGAAATATAAATAGAGATAGGTCTCTTCATTGATGATCTCATCGCTCAGCAACAATGTCCGGAAATAATAACAATCTGTCTCTTTGTTAAAATCCTTTGAGGAGTAGATCTCTTTTCTTCCATCCCTGATCACGGTGTATTCATAATCCAGGTTGATTCCACGATCAATCAGGTACCTGGACAATACTTTCTCAAGTTGATTCTGGTCAATTCTCTTATCAAAGGAGACATTTTCCAACAACATTTTTTTCATGATGGTTGCCACCATAACCTGCTGATCCTTCAGTGAACTCGCGAGTTTCTTTCTGCTCTCCTCATCCTGGTAACCCGTAATATCAATCGTATCCACGACCCCACCATCCTGATGAGTAATAACAATGACTGAATCGCCAACGATTTCAGCCATCTCCCCCTCTCCTTCAGGCCCGAAAGTAATGCTGCTGTTTACTCCGCTATCCCAATGGATAAAGGGGTTCTTTATATCAGGATCAACAAGCCAACCGAAATCCGGCTCTTCCGACAGCTTCTCTTCAATAATGTCATTCATTCTCCTCTTTGTATAGTATTGGTCGAGATGACGGGAGACATCGGTTAGTGTAGAATTGACCAACTGTTGAAATTGCCTGTCCTTCAACTCAACTGCACTTTGTATCCATCTAACCTGAATGAAGATCAGACCCAATAAGGTGAGGCTCAATGCAACTGTCAATATCCATAATACACGTTTGCTCATAACACAAAGATAGCGCTACTTTAACAACCACAATCAACAGGTTAACAATCTTTAACATCTGTTAAGTCTTGCTAACTGTTTTCTGTCGTACATTTGTTATGTCATCAAATCGTTGATTTCGACCAGGCTTGAGTCAGCGGTCAGACATAAATACAGGTTTAGGTTTAGGGTGCGATTAAAGGGGTTGCCGGCATAAAGCAGGCAGCCCCTTTTACATGCTCCCTACCAAAGATGCAGTCGCTCCTTTTCCTTGATCCTCCGAAGATCCACCGGCACACACAATCTTATACCCTCTGTTTTAATGATGCTGCCAATAAGCTCATCAATCTCGTTGGTCACCACATCTCCCTGGATATGCAAAACATAATCAATATTTTTAAGGTCTGACAAAAAATAACCTGAGGAGGGCCGGTTGCTGATTAATCGGTATGTAACCATTTTATTTTCATCATAATAAGCAAATAGGGATACCTCCTGCTGTTGATTTATTTTACTGTTAAAAACAACCAGATCATCTCCTTTTATAAAGGATGTACCAAGCTGCTGGTTGATCAGCCAGCATAGCTTATAATCAGGTTCATCGGAGGCAATCCCCAGCA
>JBBDUV010000073.1:0-4956 GCA_040903745.1 Bacteroidales bacterium
GTACCTCTTTTCCACGGATCAGCTCATTGGTAGCCGACATCCCCGCCGGGTGGCAATCGACACATTTCAGTCCGGCGTTCAGATGAACATCTGTGCGATCACGGAAGTCTGCGCCTCTCTTTTTGTAACCGGGTTTTGCATGGCACCACAGGCAGGCATCGTTCCTTGGCTGGCGCACCAGGTGGGGTTCTAACGTGCCATCAGGATTGAAGGAAGTTTTGTTATAGGCAAGGACCACCGCTTCATTTTCAGCTACCGATCCCGTAACGTTACCGAATCCGGAGGCAGCTGTTGCGGCCCATTTGAAGTTCATCTGTTTGATCTGCTTTACCCGCTCTGAATTGTTGTATTGCGGCATATGACAAATATTACAGTCGGCCTCAATGACACCTGATTCCGACCAGCGGGCTTTGTGGTAATCGCCATCCAGGTTGTTCGAACCTCCGGGAGCATATCGATTCGCAGGATCGAGCATCACCTTGTCGTAACGCAATCCGTCGCGGTCATGTTCCAGTGAGCCGCCGCCCGGGTGACAAACACCGCAGGAGACCACAAAATCGAAGGAGGTCATATCGACCAGGGGAGCTTCTTCATTGTCTTTATCCGACAGGTAGCGGTAGAGTGGAGCGGGGGAACACCACGATCCCCCGTAGTTACCGGGAGAAGAGACCCATTGCATCCGATCCTGCTGGGTTTCTGTAGGATCTTCACCCAGGCCTTGCATAAAATGATAGCCGGATGTAATAAGTTCATAATCATGACATTTTCCGCAGGTTTGCTTTGGGGAATAGGGCTGATCAGTATTCTTCCCGGTCCATGGGTTAATGGTGTCTCCCTCTTCTGTTAAAAGGTAAAAGGGGGGACATACACCTGATACCGATACATCCTCATTGGCGGAGCGGGAGAACCTGTCGGGCCCTTTTTCGCTTCTGGATGAAACAAATAGAATTACTGCTAAACTTGCAGCTGCGATCATGATGAGCGGAATGTAGTTTTTAACTTTCATTGTGCAGGGTTTTATATCATTTCGGTGATTCGCCGTTTAGGGTTGGTTTAGCTGAAGAATGGTCCAAGAGATCAAGCACCGTTTGTAATGGAGGGACATATCCCCGCGCAACCACTTTGTCATTGATCACCAGGGTGGGTAGGATCCAGGTTGGATGCTTGAGGATTTCCTCAAGTGAATCGATAATCGTAACGCTGGTTTCCGTTTTGGAAAGGCCCACCGCCTCCTCCACCCGCGATAACATTCTCCGGCATTTGCCGCATTTGCGGCCGGGACACAATATTTTTATCTCATTTTTCAAAATAGCCGTATTTGGTTTTCCCTTAAAGATAATTATTTATGTATTACGGAATCTTCTGTTATATCAAATGGTTTGTTTTTATACATGTATTCCATGATGAAGGCGATGGCTATAATCGCAGGGATTGTTAGCAGAATCCTCATTAATGAGAATTTAACCCCCAGAAAACCGATTTCAAACATCAGCATGGGTATCTTCATGGTGGAGAAAGCCCCCAGGTACAGGAAAATATTAAACCTGGAACATCCCTTTTTCCATAGGGTGAACGCAACCGGGAAAGCAGCATAGAGTGGCCCGGCCTGCATAAAAGCCAGCAGGGATACTAGCAGACTGCCTTTAAATCCAGATCCTGTTCCAATGTGTTTCTGCACCTTTTCCCTGGGCATCCAAACGTCGAATAAACCCAACAGGACAAACATCAATGGCAGCAATGTAAATAGCTCGGTGATAAACGATTTGAAATTCCCCTCTGCTATTTCAATACCAGGTCCGTAGCCGGAAACGTACGAGTAAATTATAAAGATGAAAAATGCCAGCATCAGTGAAAAGTCGAAGCGGTATTTTCTAAATATATTCATGTTTATTTCTCTCTAGATCTGTGTCCGTTCATTCTGTGCGATATGCTCATTTATAGTTTTCTTAAGCGTTGTTTACGAGCCTGCTGTTCCCAGATTCGTTATTTTCTCCTTTTAAAAAAGGCTCCAGAGAACTCCCATGGTCAGCCCGACTGCCAGGGCAAAGACAAACGCCAGTGAATTACGCACGAGCGCAATCTTCATTCCGAAGTAACGAGCCTCTACCGGGATGGTCATGATCCCTACCATCATCAGCGTGGTAATAAAAATTGCAATGACCGGATATCCCACCCCGGCCTCCACCAATACTCCGGCGAGTGGGTAAGCAATAAAGCCCTGAATCAGTGACACAGAACCAACCAGGGCAGCGGCAATATAACCAGAAACACCGCTTTCCTGATCAAACCAGCTTGTTAGCTTTTGTTCGGGGATAAGGTATAATATAATGCTTACAATGATAACTACAGAAATGATAGTTGGCAGGATATTAAGAAACATGGTAATCCCCTTTTTCAATCCTTCCACCGTCTTATTGCGGTCCTTCAGGAAGGATAGAAGCAGACAAATTCCGGTTATGATGAATAATATTTTCACTTAAAAAAACCCAAGTTTAATAATTTTACTTCAGATCCGGTGAAATCCCCATTGTTTGTTCTTTCCTTGTTCTGTTCTGCTATTTAGGAGGGTTAAAATTACTTACATTGCCCCGTATATCAGTCCGCTGATTGTCGCCATTACCACAACCAACACCACGTAAACCAATGTTTTTTGTGTTCCAATTACACCCCTTATTACAAGCATATTGGGCAGTGAGAGTGATGGTCCGGCCAGCAGCAGCGCCAGTGCAGGACCCTTACCCATACCTGCAGCGATCAGCCCCTGCAATATGGGAACTTCTGTTAGCGTAGCAAAGTACATAAATGCACCCACAATAGAGGCAAAAAAGTTAGCGAACACTGAATTTCCGCCTACCAGCATGGCCACCCATTCGTTGGGGATGATTCCGGCCATGGCTGTATCGTCGTGTGTCGAGCCAAGCAGGAATCCGGCGACTAGCACCCCGATCGCCAGCAGTGGCATGATCTGTTTGGCGAAGTCCCACGTTGAGAGGGTCCATTCCCTATTTTCAGGCTCTTTTTTATCAATAAGGGTAATGATCGAAAGTGCTGCCATTCCAACAATCATTGGCACCATTGGTGAGGAGCTGAGGAAGGCTGAGGCGGCAGTAGTCAGAACAGCCAGTGTTACATGCAGCCATTTGATTTTCAAAATATAGATCAGTGAGAAGGCCATAAATACTGAAAGAACAGCAGTGATATACCACTTGTTGGCCCATATCCAGTACCATCCTCCGGTTGTTACGCCTTCATCCGGTTTTCCCCAGTTGGCAAAAACAAGGATGAGCACAAGGATGAAGAAATGAAATGCTGTTTGCCACATCGGACGTTTTTCAGGCATCTCAGGAAAATTCATCTGTTCGTCCCGCTTGGCCCTCTCCTCTTTACGATAGATCAGGGACATGGCCGATCCGATAACAACAGCAAAAACTACTGCGCCGATGATTCGTGCTACCCCCATCTCGAAGCCGAGAATGCGTGCGGTGAGGATGATCGCCAGGATATTGATGGCGGGGCCGGAATAGAGAAATGCGATGGCGGGACCCAGTCCTGCTCCGCGTTTATGGATGCTTGAGAAGAGCGGAAGGATCGTACAGCTGCATACAGCCAGGATCGTTCCGGATACGGAGGCCACGGTATAGGCGAGCCATTTCTTTGCCTTTGCCCCGAAATATTTCATTACTGCGCCTTGGCTGACGAATACCGATATGACTCCTGCGATGAAGAATGCCGGAATCAGGCAAAGGATCACATGCTCCTGCGCATACCATTTGGTAAGGTCGAACATGGCCATGATCGCTTCGCGGAACCGGTCGTTCTGCAGGGGAAGGTAGAATGCGGCGGTGAAGACGATGGTCATCCAGACCAGTATTTTAATTTCTCTTTTCCAGTTCATGGTTTGTTTTATTCTTTAATTTTTTTCAATCTTTTACAGACGTTGCGCTCCTAAAGGAGCTTGACATGTCGCTCCTACGGAGCTAGAGGTTCCATGTTGGCATTCCGGTTTTACAGACGTTGCGCCCCTATCTAACGGGGCTGGGACCGCTTCGTTATAACTGCCTTCTAATGACATGTCGCTCCTAAAGGGGCTTAAAAGTATATGATCACAACGTAATATATACCTACGCCAATGAAAACTACTGAGATTACGCGGCGAAACCAGATCTCAAATGCTTTCATTTTATTATAGAGTCCTCCTACCCCGGAAACCGTATATGCCAGGAGCCAGGCAAATATGATGACCGGTATGCCGGTTGCGATAGCAAAGACCACGGGCAGGTAAAGGCCCGAGGCACTGCTGATGGTCATCGGAATTAACATACCAAAATAGAGAACCCCACTGTATGGACAGAAAGCCAGTGCAAAGACGAATCCAAGCAGCAAAACATCCCAGTAATTCTTGAAACCCTTTTTCTGCATGTTGCCTGTGAGTTTTGACAAACCGGGAAACTTTATTTTCAGCACATCCAGCATGAGAACCCCGATAATGATCAATAGTGGACCGATAAATTTTTCGCCATACTGCTGAAAAAATCCAGATATTTTTAACTGGTCGGCACTAAAAAACAGGACAACTGCCAGCAGGGTATAAGACAGGGCCCTCCCAGCTGTATAAATCAATCCGTTCATAAAGACCCTTCTTCGGTCTTCAACATCCTTGCTCATGAAACCTATGGCCGTTATATTTGTAGCCATTGGACATGGGCTGATTGCAGTTAATAGTCCAAGGATAAAAGCCGTAACAACCGGAATAGAACTATTACCGGCAAGATTGCTCAGAAATTCTTCCATAAGTTTGTATAATAGCTATTTATAAAAGAGAAGCTACCTTTTCGGAAATAACTTGCTTATATTTTTCCGGATTCGTGCGGGCATACATAAAACCTTCGTTGATTATATTGATCATCTTCTCACCATTTACAATCACTAATGCTTGTCCCATTACTCCAATCTCCT